>JAIFWO010000022.1:0-13824 GCA_019661895.1 Candidatus Parcubacteria bacterium
AGGGGATCTTCCCGACCACCTTGGCCGAGAAGTGCGTATGGAGCGTCAAACAAAAGAGTGTTATCTTCTGCAGCACCCCAACCAACGGCCTCTCCGCCGAGGAACCGGACAACTGGTACCAGGGCCTCACCCACTTCTCCGACAATATTTGGAAATTTGATACCGACAACACGACCGCCACTCTTCTAGTGGAGCCGAAGAAATCATTCGGCGTCGATCTCGACGTCATCCGTCCGCAATTGAGCCCGAATGAGGACTATCTTCTGTTCATCAACAAAACCGACCTCTCTTTGTGGGCCCTTAAGCTGTAAGAGTGGAGAGGCGCTTGCGCACAAGAAGCTCTTGTCCGATGGTAAAGAGGTTGGTGGTCAGCCAATAGAGGGCGATCACGCCGGAAATTTTATAAGCGATGAAGAAAACGAGGACAGGCAGGAAGTATTTCATCTGGGTCTGCATGCTTTGAGCCAGATTATCTCCAAATGAGGCGTCGCCCTTGCCTTTAGCGGGTAGAGGCATGCGCGCAGTAGCGAGGCGCATCTGGAAGAAGGTGGCAATAGCGGCCAAGAGGGCTAGGATAGCGCTCTTCTTGGTCAGATCCATGCCGAGGAAGACGGCGCTGATATTTTCAGGGATGTGGATGAAGGAATACAAGATCTCCGTATCTACTTTAGGAAAGCCGGTGTAGAGAAATATGCCATAGAGGGCAAAGATAACCGGCAATTGGATGAGGAGCACCAAGATGCCCGAGAACGGATTAACCCCCTTATCTTTGTACAAGGCCAGAGTCTGTCGGGCCTGCTCCTCCTTGTTGTCTTTGTACTTATCTTTAATATTTTGGAGATCCTTCGAGATCTGTTGCATCTTCACCTGAGCCACTACCGCCTTCTGAGAGAGGGGGAAGAGGATGACGCGCACCACAATGGTGATGAGGATGACTGCCACCCCAGCATCGGCCCAAGGAACGAAGGTGAAGATGGCGATAAGCGCGTTGTAGAGGGGATTGAATACGAAATGATGATAAAGCGATGACATTTGGAAATTGTATATCCTTTAAAGAGTCTTCTCAAGGGCAGCGAGTTCTTCTTGGAGCTTTTGGCCGCGAATCTTTTGAGCTCCGGCCTTGGCCACGAAGAGGAAGAAGCCCTTGGGCATTTTGTCTAGTTTCGTGGAGAGAGCCGCATAGACCCGGCGGCGTATAGCATTGCGCTCTACGGCGCTTTTAGAGACCTTTTTCGATACTGAGACGGCCACCCTGGTAGTCTCACCTGGGGCAAAGCGCAGAGAGAAGTGGGTGGAATGGGCAAACCTTCGGCTATTTAAGAGGCTTGGGAAGAGGGAGCGGGGGATTCGTCGCCCTTTAGCAAGCATTAGACGGTCAAACGCTTCCTGCCCTTAAGGCGGCGGGCCTTAACGGTGCGGCGGCCGCCGGAGGTGGCCTTCCTCTTAAGGAATCCGTGGGCCCGGGAGCGCTTGCGCTTCTTTGGTTGGTAGGTGGTGGACATATATTAAGTTATACACACATTATAAACAGTTTTACCCCAGTTCACAAGTTATGCCTATCTTTCTATAAGGATATACTATTGATTAATATGGATCACCGACAACTTTGGGACGGGGCCTTGACGGAAATAGAGCTCGCCATTTCTAAGCCGGCCTTCGTTACCTGGTTTAAGGATACTCACATTGTGAAGCGAGAGGAGAACACCATTGTCCTCTCCGTACCCAACGCCTTCGCCCGAGAGCTTTTCCTCGATCGCTATCACACCACCATCCTCAAGCTCCTTCGTGACCGCGACCACACCATCCACGCCGTCGAATACGTCATAAACAAGGAGGAACCCAAACGCAAAGAGGGCAGGGACGACAAGTTCTTCGGCATGTCGAGTCTGCCCTTGCCGGAAATGGCCGTCAACAAAGAGGACAACCTGAACCCACGCTACACCTTCGAGACATTTATCATCGGCCCCTTCAACGAACTGGCTCACGCGGCCGCCCAAGCCGTCCTGAAGAAGCCCGGCATCATGTATAATCCTCTCTTCATCTACGGCTCTACCGGCCATGGCAAGACTCACCTCATCCAAGCGATAGGCAATCACATTAAGACCCAGAGCCCAAGCAAGCGGGTGTACTACATGACCTCCGAGAAGTTCGGCCAGGATTGCATGAACGCTCTCCAGACCCAGAAGATGTCCGTCTTCAAGGATAAATATCGCAAGTACGACGTACTCATCATGGATGATATCCAATTCTTCTCCGAGAAGCAGAAGTTCCAAGAAGAATTGTTCCACCTCTTTAACTCCCTCTACGACAACAACAAGCAGGTGATCTTCTCCTCAGACAAGCATCCGCATTTTATCTCGGGCCTTGAAGATCGTTTAAAGAGCCGCATGTCGGCCGGCATGATCGTCGACATCCCAGCCCCAGACCAGGAGTCGCGCACGGCCATCCTCGAGGCCAAGGCTAAGAGCCAAGGGCTCACTCTCTCGGCTGAGGTGATCGATTATCTCTCGCGAGTGGTGGTAGGGAACATCAGAGACCTCGAAGGAGTCTTGCAAACAAAAAAAAAAAAAAATTCCATACAGGAAGAGAGTATATACGAAAAGACTCGACGCAAGGAGATCATCAAGCCTCGTCAGGTTATTATGTATATTTTGCGCGAGGACTTCAGCATCTCGTATCCTTCTATCGGAGACAAGCTTGGTGGTCGCGACCACACCACCGTCATCCATTCGTGCGAGAAGATCAAGGAGGATTTGAAGCAGGATCAGGTTCTCTCTCAAGAGATAACCCAGATCAGGAATCTTTTGGCTGTGTAAGAATTGTGAATAATATGAACACCTTCTCTCTTTCATCCCCAAGCACTCACACTCTGTCCACAGGATCAAAAGAGTGGGTATGGAATATACAGCTACACACAAAGGTTTGTCGGTTATCCACTTATCCACAGAGCTAATAGTAGTAACAAGTATTTATATATGAAAATAGAAACTATTAAGGAAAAGCTCGTGGAGGCCGTCAGCCGGGCCGAGAAGGTGGCAGGCAAGAATCCGACTCTACCCGTCCTCTCGGGCCTCCTCCTTGAAGCCAAGGATAACACTCTCTCTATCCGAGCCACCAACCTCGATCTGGGCATATCTTTACAGCTCTCGGTCAAGGTTCTCGAGGAGGGCAAGGTTGTGGTGCCGGCCCATGTCTTGAGCGCCTTCTTGAATTCGTTATCCAAAGAAAAGAGCTTAACCCTTTCGGCCGAGGCTCAGACGCTCATTGTCAACACCTCTCTCACCCGCACAGTGATGAAGACGCTGCCGGCAGAAGACTTCCCAGTCATTCCAGAAATTGGCGAGGACAGCAGTTTCTCTATGCCGGCTAAGGATATGGTCTCTGGTATTAAAGCCGTGGCGTATGCTGCGGCGGTGGGGAGCATTAAGCCCGAACTCTCATCGGTATGCATCATCCACGAGAATGATGTCCTGGTCTTCGTGGCCACAGACGGCTTCCGCCTGGCTGAGAAGCGGGTGAAGGTCAAAAAGGCTCCCAACTTCGAGCGCATCCTTATCCCACAAAGAAATGCCTTAGAGATCGCCAGGATCTTAGACTCAGTCGATGACGACGTCTCGGTCTCGATCGACGAGAACCAAATTGCCCTGCGCGTCGGGAATATTTATTTGACCTCGCGAGTGATCGAAGGCCTCTTCCCTGATTATAAGCAGATCATCCCCAAAGAAACCGTCTCCAAGGTTGTAGTCTTAAAGCAGGATCTGATAAATTCTCTCAAGACCGCGCTAGTCTTTGCCGACAACTTCAACCAACTGAAACTCTCCGTCAACCCAAGCAAAAAGCAATTCGAGATAGAGTCAAAGAACCAAGATGTGGGAGAGAATGTGTACACCATCCCCGCCGCTCTTGAAGGGAAGGAGATCCTCTTGGCCGTCAACCACCGTTACTTCACGGACTGCTTCACCTCTGTGGCTGCAGACTCTCTCGCCATCTCATTTGCCGGAGAGGGGAGACCTGTGGTAGTCGAAGGTGTCGGAGACAAGAGCTTTACCTACTTGGTCATGCCTATGAATCGCACATGATAAACCTTGAGACGCTTCTTAAAAGGTTTACTCTCTCTCTTGGTAAGGATACAGTCGCCCGCGAGGCAGTGGTGAGTTGTATTAGAGAGGTGGCAGGATTTGAACTTAGCGCCGAAAACATTTCTATAAAAGGTGATACCGTTATCATCAAAACCTCTCCCGCCAAGAAGAACGAGATCAAACTAAACGAAGAGCGTATCTTAAGAGAACTACAGTTGCGCTGTCACGCCAAGATCTCAAAGATTTTTTATATCTAAGGATTTAAAGGAACGAGGAATGGATTTTGCCCTGGATAAGCCGGTACGGGCTGTGTTTGATGCACACTCGGATACTTAAGAGGAACGACGACAGGATAGTCTGTCTGCCCGTGGGCGGCCGCCCAGAGCCTCACCGCGTACTCCCAGTTGTCGAACTGGGAATCACTTCGAGGATTTGAAGGAATTGGCCCCAAGGGATCATCTTTGTTGACCCAGTAGAGGATAGAGTGCACTCCGCCCGAGACTGTCTCGGTCAAACCATCGCCATTTTGCATAGCCACGCCGCCTTGCCAGATGCCTCTTAAGATAGGCTTGATGCTCTGATCGACTCCAGTGGGTTTCGAGAAGGATTCAACGGGCAGGCTCGGTAATATTTTGTCTACCAAGGCCCTCCACATCGGGGCGACGATATAGCCGGCCACCTTCTTGTCCATCGAGGTGTTGTCCGAATTTCCTACCCAGGCACCAACAGTGATGTTGGGAGTGTATCCCATGATCCAGGCATCTTTGTAGTTGTTGGTGGTACCGGTTTTAACAGCCACGTCACGAGACTTCACATAGAGGACCGAGTCCGCGCCATAAGCCGGTGTGCGGGCGGTGTTGTCGGAGAGAATGTCCGAGATCTCGCGAGCCGTTTGCTCTGGCAACACTCTCTCCGGAGCCGGAGTGTGTTCCTCGATCACGGTGCCGCTCGAGTCCTTGATCTGGAGGATGGGAGTGTAAGCATTTTTCAAGCCGTCATTGGCAAAGACCGAGTAAGCGGTGGTCATATCAAGAAGCGAGACCTCTCCGCCTCCAAGCACGAGAGTAAGACCGTATTGATCGGGCTTATCCAGGCTTTGGATGCCCATTCGGTGCGCGGTATCTAAAGAATTTTTGATCCCGGCCAGATACAAGGCCTCAACCGCCGGAATGTTTATGGATTGAGCCAGAGCGTTTCGGATCGTCATGGGGCCGCGATACGCGCCGTCGTAGTCGACCGGGGAGTAGCAGCCATTTTCTGAAGTGAAGTCGTTGGCCGCACAGTTGACTGAGAACTGGGTTGGCGTGTCGAAGAGGATGGTGTCGGGAGTATAGCCTTTGTTGAAGAGGGTGGAGTAGACGAATGGTTTAAAGGTCGATCCCGGCTGGCGGTGAGCGGTCGCCACGTTGAAGTTGCCGTCGATGTCCTGGTTATAATAATCCCTCGAGCCCACCATGGCCAAGATCTCGCCGGTTTTCGGATCCATGACCACGATAGCGTTGTTGTTGGCGTTAAAGGTCTTAAGATTCTTCTCGCCGTACTCTTTGGCCACTTCCTCGGCCTTCTGTTGTATATCGTAATCTATGGTCGTGACCACTTCGAAGCCGCCGCGCTCCAAGGTGTCCTCGCCATACTTATCGGCCAAGTAATCGGTGACAAAGAAGACGAAATGGGGGGCTTTGATACCCGAGGTGTCTCCGCGCGGGCGGAAGGTGACGGTTTCTTTGGTGGCTGAGTCGTACTCTTCCTGTGTGATCATCTTTTGTTCGAGCATGTTTTTGAGCACTAAGTTCTTGCGGCCATCGAGAGCGGCTTTGTTGGCTCCGTAGGGAGAGTAGTATGTCGGCGCCTCGATGATGGCTCCAAGGTAGCCTGCCCCTTGGCCGAGACGCCAAAGAAATTTTCTGAGGCTTCCTCGACGCCGTACATCTTGCCGCCGTAGGGGATGCTGTTGAGATAGAGATTCAGGATCTCATCCTTCGATATCGCTTTGTCGAGTTTGATGGCCAAGACCCACTCCTTGAGCTTCCTGGCAATAGACTTGTCGTTGGTGAGGATGGCATTCTTGATGACTTGCTGAGTGATGGTCGAACCTCCTTGGCTAAAGGAGAGCGAGGAGACGTCGACGAAGATCGCTCTGAGAATGGCTGTCGGGACGATGCCGCCGTGATGGTAGAAGTTCTTGTCCTCGATCGCCACGGTCGCATTTTTAATATGTTGTGAGATGTCCTCATAAGGAACAATCGTTCTCGAGACATTGGGCGAGAGGTCGTAGAGGAGGATCTGGCCGGTGCGGTCGTAGATCTTGGTGGACTCGACCACCTTAAGCTCGGAGAGGTCCGAGAGATCGGGGAGGCGCAGCGAGGCAAACCAAAGGAAGAGTCCTCCTAAGAGGAGGAGGCAGAGAGACCCGGCGGCAAGAAGGTGATTGCGCCGTTTATTTGGGGCTCGGCGTTCTTTCATGGTCCTTTATCTCCGCATTCTAACATGCTACATTGATTTCATGAATAACGATCTCAAAGACATATTGACCCGAGGGGTAGCAGAGATCATTGGTCGTGAAGACCTCTTAAAGAAACTCGAATCTGGCATTAAGCTGCGTGTAAAGCTTGGCATAGATCCTACGAGCCCTGATCTCCACATTGGTCGAGCCGTTCCGCTTTTGAAGTTGCGCGACTTTCAACAACTCGGGCATCAGGTGGTGTTTATTGTTGGCGACTTCACGGCGGTGATTGGCGACACTTCAGACAAAGAGGCTGAGCGGCCAAGGCTTTCCCAAGAAGAGATTAAAGAAAATATGAAGACCTACTTTGACCAAGCAGGGAAATTACTCGATCTCTCCAGAGCCGAATTGCGTTACAACAGTGAATGGCTCGAACCGCTTACCTATCGCGAGATCGGTGAGCAGGCAGACCAATTTTCTGTCGCCGATTTTATTGCTCGTGACAACATCAAACGCCGCTTAGATAGCGGGAAACGAGTTTCCTTACGAGAGATGTTATATCCAATGATGCAGGGCTATGACAGCGTGGCTGTCGAAGCAGACGTTGAACTTGGCGGTACCGACCAGCGCTTCAATCTTCTTGCAGGAAGAGCGCTCCAAGAAGAGTATGGCCAGCACCCGCAGGGCATCATCATGAATCCGCTCATCGAAGGGCTTGACGGTAGAAAAATGAGCTCAAGTTGGGGCAACACTATCCCACTTACCGCCTCGCCTGCCGATATGTATGGCAAGATCATGAGCATGAAAGACGCTCAAGTGCCTGTCTACTTCGAACTTTGTACAAGAGTGCCGTTAGAAGAGGTCGCAGAGGTGTTGAAGGGTCATCCGAAGGAAGCCAAAATGCGACTTGCAAAAGAAGTCGTGGCGCTTTATTATGACCGCGAGGTAAGTGAACAATCTCGGGAAGAGTTTGTCAATACCTTCTCGAATAAGGGGATTCCGGCAGAAATGTTGGAAATTCTGGCTGAGAAAGGGCAAAAGCTCTCCGACGTCTTAGTATCCGGGGCGGTCGTCTCTTCGAAGACCGAGTGGCGCCGCTTAGTGAGCGAAGGGGCCGTGAAGAATGCCGAATCCGGCACTCCTATAGACTCAGGAGACGCCACCGTCGAAGTCCCTTTGGTCCTGCGCGTTGGCAAGCACCGTTTCGTCCGAATTAATCTCTAAATACTATTATGAATTCAGAAAAGGGGTTTATTATCCCCGCACTCGCTATTCTTGGCGTCGCCATCTTGGGCAGCGTCGTCTATTATTACTCGAAAAATAATTCTGACTTGGCCTCCTCGACTCCGGCGGCGGTGGTCGAGTCGGTCGATACTGACTCGGAGACGCCGGTAGTTACTGGCGATAAATCCACTACTACGACTTCAGATGTCACCCTTTCGGTTTCAAGCTCGCCAAGTAAAAGTAAATCTGAGGAGAGTCTCGTTCAAGTGACGGCTGCCGGCACCTTGGCCCAGCGCTTAGGATTGACCACGCTTACCAATCTTGATTACAGCTACGCCATAAGTTATCCGAAGGGCTGGACATCTTCCGGAGCTTCGTCGCTCGTGACCGTTACCAATGGTCGCTCCTCGATCGTCATCTCCTCTACAAACATCTCCTCTGGTACGACCGCGCAGAGCCTAGCCGCTCAAAACGGCGACACCAACGGCTTCATCACTACTAGAATTAACGCCTACAGCGCCTTTGAGACAAGCGCGGGCAATCAGAATGTTTATTACATCGTCAACGGTTCCGTCGGGTATCGCCTTGCGGTGACTGACCTCGGCGACTCCGGGGTGCTCGAGACAGAGCTTCTGACCTTCACTGTCACGAAGCAAAGATAACAAAATCCCCGCGAATGCGGGGATTTTGTTAGTAGCTCTCTTCTTCGTCGAGGTCTGCGTCTATTTCCTCATCCTCCTCTTCGTCCTCGGCGAGTTCGACCTCTGCGAGGTCGTCAAGACTTTCCTCACCGCCTGTCAGTTTTTTGGGTCCAGTGAGTTCCGCCTCGTCATCTTCAGGCTCTTCAGGGGCAGCTAATGGATCAAGTTCGTCTCCTTCCATGATTTAATTTATTATTGCTTATTATTTCCTCAAAAATCGCTTACCGCAATTTCGATTGTGTTATTTGTATCAAATGCTCCTATATGATGCAAGGTGAGTAATCCCCACCGCTATAGCATCGATCTCGTCGTCGAACTTGGGCTTCTTCGTTAAGCCAAGCAAACGCATGGTCATCCTGATGAGGTCGCTCTTCGTGGCCTTGCCGTAGCCGGTGACCGCCACCTTCACCTCTTGCGGAGCGTATTCGAAGACTGCCATGCCAGCCAAGGCCGCTTCGTAGAGGACCACCCCGCGCGCCTCGGCCACTCTGATGCCCGTAGTGATGTTTTGGTTGAAGAAGAGCTTCTCAAGAGCCAGGGTCTCCGGTCCATATTCAATAATGACGTCTCGCAAGGTGGCGCCAATTTGGGCCAAGCGCACTTCCTGGCTCGCCTTCCTGTGCGTTTCAATACAAGTTGAGAAGAGGACATGCTCTTTGTCCTTACCCTTCTCCATGACCGCCACGCCCATGCGGTCGAAGCCTGGGTCGATAGCTAAGACCCGCGGGTTACTCGGCGTTGGTGTAGACGTCTTGGACTTCTTCATTGTTTTCGAGATCTTCGATAAGCTTTTCGAGTACGGCCTCGTCCTCCGGGGAGAGGGGGATGGTCATGTTTGGGACCCACTCATTATTTTCTTTGGTAAAGGCCAAAAGAGCCGAGCCGGGAGTAGCTAATTCAAATCCGTGTTCAGTCAAAATGTGTTTAACCTCTTGGGCGGCCTTGTTTCTGTTGTCGGTGAGCGTTTCAATGATAAGAGCCGAGCCGCCAGGGCCGTAGGCTTCGTAGGTGATAGCCTCCAGCACCTCGCCCTCGCCGCCAGCGCCCTTCTTGACCGCGCGTTCGATATTATCCTTGGGCATGTTGAACTCTTGAGCCTTCAGAACGGCCGCGCGCAAACTTGGAGAATTAACGTCGCCCTTAGCCACCTTCGAGGCGGTGGAGATAAGCTTGGCCATCTTACTAAAGATCTTCGACTTAGCGGCATCGGTGGCGCCTTTCTGCCTCTTGATCTTCGACCATTTATTGTGTCCGGACATAGTGGTGCTTAAAGTAATTTACTCTGCAAATCCTTGGGAACCTTTTTGCCCAAGTGTTCGTAGCCCTTGGCGGTCAGGGTGCGGCCGCGAGCGGTGCGCTCGAGGAAGCCGAGTTGGATGAGGTAGGGCTCGTTGAATTCTTCGATCGTGGCCTCCTCTTCCGAAAGGGCGGCCGCCAAAGTGCCAAGGCCGACAGGACCGCCGCTAAATTTGTCCGCAATAGTCGTGAGAAGTTTAATGTCCGAAGGGTTAAGTCCCACTTCGTCGATACCAAGAAGTTCCAAGGCTTCTTGCACAGCCGCCTCATCCAGGTCGCGCTTGTGCACTTGGGCGAAGTCTCTTGCCCGTTTCAAAAAGTAGTTGGCCGTACGAGGAGTAAAACGAGAGCGGGTAGCAATAGTCTTGGCCGCCGCGTCCTTCAGAGCCACGCCGAGGATCCGAGCCGAGCGGCGGACGATCTCCTCGATCTCCTTCTCAGTATAAAATTCCAAACGGAAGAGTCCACCCGAGAAGCGTGAGCGCAGAGGAGAGGACACTCCCGCCAGGCGAGTAGTGGCCGCGAGTAGGGTGAAGGGCGGCAACTCGAGCTGAATGGTGCGGGCACTCGGACCTTTGCCGATGATGATGTCGAGAGTGCCAGACTCCATGGCAGGGTAGAGGACTTCTTCAATAGTTTTATTGAGGCGGTGGATCTCGTCTATAAAGAGGATATCGCCCGAAGCGAGGTTGGTAAGCACGGAGGCCAAGTCGCCAACCTTCTCGATAGCGGGGCCGGAGGTGATCTTCATGGCCCGGCCGGTCTCCTTGGAGATGAGATGGGCAAGAGTGGTCTTACCCAATCCCGGCGGTCCGTAGAAGAGGATATGTTCCGGCACTGTACCACGCTCCTTAGCCGCGGCCAAGAGGATCCCTAAGTTGTCCTTGATCGACTTTTGACCCACGTAGTCGTCCCACTTAGAAGGTCTAAGCTCGGTGTCTAGGTATGTGCTGTTGTCGTCTTTGCTACTTGACATAAAATTCAATGTATGCTAGACTGAAATTCGAATAAGGAATTGTTCTCCAGGTCATGAATCTCTAAGCAACGTGTCTCGCGGCATTCGAGCGTCTCATCGAGGACGCCGTGGTTAGTTCAACTACGCTGCGGCGCCCCTTAGATATTACGCTTAGCTTTTAATACTATTATTAAAAGTGTTGCTTAGAGATTTATGCTCTGGAGGTAGAGCGAGTAGAGTCGCTCTTCTCCATTATTCACAAATTTGCGCCTCTCACAAGGCGCTTTTTGTTTATTACACTCTTTTGCCTCTAATTCAAACCTGTGTTTGAGTTTTTACTCTGCTTTGGAGAGGTCGACGACGCGGGCGAGCTCGGTGAGGGAAGTGAGGCCGGAGAGAACTTTTAAGATGCCGTCCTCGGTGAGGTTCAGGAGGTGCTGGTCGCGCGCGGCTGACTCGATGTCGCGCTCGGATGGGTTTGAGAGGACGGCTTCCTCGATCTTTTGATTCATGACGATAGCCTCGTAGATACCCACGCGGCCTTGGTAGCCGGTGTTGTTGCACTCGCTGCAGCCGACGGGCTCCCAGATCTTCTCGTGCTGTACGCCTTCTAGATAACTTGGATCTGGTACAGCCTCGAGCACTCTCTCGATGAGAATTTTATTTGCTCCCTCAAGAGGGACTTCTTTTTTACACACAGGACAGAGTCGGCGGACGAGACGTTGAGCGAGAGCAACGTTTAAGGCGCTCGAGATCACTTTAGAATTTACCCCAAGGTCGAGGAGGCGAGGGAACGAGCCCGCGGCGTTGTTGGTGTGCAAGGTAGAGAAGACCAAGTGCCCGGTGAGCGCGGCGTTGACCGCCGTAGTAGCGGTCTCTCCGTCTCGGATCTCTCCGACCATGATGACGTCCGGATCTTGGCGAAGAGAACTGCGCAAGCCCTCGGCGAAGGTGTACCCCTTCTCATCGTCGGTCTGCGTTTGGACGATGCCTTCAAGGTGATACTCGATCGGGTTCTCGATAGTAATGACTTTGATATCTGGAGTGTAGATCTTGCGCAGGAAGGCGTAGAGGGTGGTGGTCTTGCCGGAGCCGGTTGGGCCGGTCGTAAGGACAAGGCCGTTTGGTTTGGTGATCTCCTTTTTCAAAACTTCAAGCAAGCGCGGATGGATGCCAAGCTCTTCGAGCGGCACTCGAATGGATTCCGGCAGGAGGACTCGTAAGACTACCGACTCGCCGTTGGGTCCCGGGAGCATCGAGGTGCGGATCTCGATCTCTTGGTCGCCGAGCTTAATGGAGAAGCGGCCATCCTGGGCCTTGTCCTTGATATTTAATTTGAGATTCGAGACGAGCTTGATACGCGAGACAAGGAGATCAAATGTCTCTTTATCGAACTTCAGCACATCGGTGAGCACGCCGTCTAAGCGGTAGCGCAAGCGCACTTGTGCATCCTCGGGCTCGATGTGGACATCTGAGGCCTTCAAGGAGATCCCCCCGGCCAAGATGATTTCCAAGATCTTGGACACTCGGTAAGCCTTCTTCATCGAAAGGACTTCTTGGATAAGCTTCTCTATATCTGGCAAGTGCTCGACCTTCCTCACCACCTCCAAGATCTCTTCGTTCGATATATCCAAGGCGCCAGCCTTGGTCTCGAAGGAGTAAGAGAGATCCTTGTAGCGCTCCCAGACCTTCTCAAGAGAGGCGTGCGAGACCATGTAGACGGAAGGGTTGTAGCCGCGTCCCGTTAAGTCCTGCATGACTTGCTTGGTCTCGTCGCTCTCTGGCGAGAGGACAGCTACGTCGAGGTTCTTGTCGGTGATGTTGAAGACCGCTACTTTATGAGCGCGGGCGTCTTCCTCCTTAATAACGCGCAGAGCGTCGATGTTTATCGGGTGAGAGGAGAGATCCACGTAGGGTACTCCGTAGCGCTCGGATAGGGTGGCGGCGAGATCCTCTTCCTCCTTCTTGCGCAAGTAGTCGAGGCGTTCGGTTTGGCGTTCTTCGTCGAATTGGACCATCACTATATGATACAGGTTTTAAGCCATATTTCCGCCCTTGACTTTTGCTAACTTTAGGAGTATAATAGTAACAGATAACCCTTAGGCACGGAGGTGCCCAATGTTGAAGAAGATCTTTGCCATGATGGCACTTGCCATGTTGATGGGATGCTCGACCTTCCCGCTCTACTCGACCGTTATCGTGGGTCCGGATGGTCCACATCGTGTCACGCCCTTCAGAGGAACTCGACTCATTCGGGTCTACAATCGATGTGCCAGCATGCTCATCGTGACCGGAGTCGAGCATCGAATCCGCCTCGGAAGAAATGAGGATGAATGGATCCTGTTGCCCGTCCTCTTCAACGAGAGCGAGTTTGATCCGAAGGACGTGGTCTTCGACGCTCGGGATGCGCTTGGTAATGTTCTCGGCACAAAGCGTGATCTCGAATATCGGCAGTATGCCTCGATTGTCGAGAAGCGCCAGCTGATCGTGGGTGGGCGTGATGCCGATGTCCGAGTCGGCGGAGCCTGCGACTCGTAGCGTTCGACAAGATTGCCAAGGGCGGAAACAATGTTTCCGCCCTTTTGTTATAATGCCCAAATGAAGCTAATTTCTAAGAGTCTTGCTGAGACGGCCGCTATTGCCGAGCAATTTGTTGAAGCTCTTCAAGCCAGTGAACAAGCGGTGGTGGTCGCGCTTGACGGTGACCTGGGGAGCGGCAAGACTGCCTTTAGTCAAGCTATCGGCGAGGCGCTTGGCGTGCGCGACCCAATCCAGAGCCCCACCTTTCTTATCGAGAAGATTTATGAACTCCACAGACAGCCTTGGAAGCACTTGGTCCACATCGACGCCTATAGACTGGAGAGAGAGGGAGAACTGCTCTCGCTTGGCTGGAAGGAGATAATTTCTAAACCGGAAAATTTAATTCTCGTAGAGTGGGCCGAGAAGGTCAGGAATATTCTCCCGGAAAGTGCTATACATATAGTATTCAACCATGTCGACGAAACGACCCGAGAAATCGAGATTAGTGCTGCTTGATGCGCACGCTATCATCCATCGCGCTTATCACGCTCTGCCGGACTTCGCCACCTCCTCCGGCGAACCGACGGGCGCCTTGTATGCCCCTCT
>JAIFWO010000022.1:13850-29131 GCA_019661895.1 Candidatus Parcubacteria bacterium
GGAGTGGTCTGGCTACCATGCTCATCAAGCTTATCGAAGAGCTTAGCCCTGAGTACATCGTGGCTTGCTTCGATCTGCCCGAGCCGACGCACCGCCACGTGGCCTACGAAGCATATAAAGGTACGCGCAAGAAGATTGACGACAACTTAGGACTTCAGCTCAATCGGGCCAAGGATCTCTTCGTAGCCTGGGGCATCCCCGTCTACTCGTGTCCTGGCTTCGAAGCCGATGACATTTTGGGAACTGTGGTCGAAGATTTAAAAAAAGATAAGAAAGTCGATATCATCATCGCGTCGGGCGACATGGACACTATGCAGCTCGTGAGTGGCAAGCGCGTGCAGGTCTATACGCTGAAGAAGGGAATCAACGACACTATTCTTTATGATGAAGAGAAAGTGAAAACTCGCTTCGGCTTTGGGCCCGAACTCTTGCCGGACTTCAAGGGTCTGCGCGGCGATCCTTCAGACAACATCATTGGGGTGCGTGGTATTGGCGAGAAGACGGCCACCGCGCTCATCCAGACCTTCGGCTCGCTTGAGAAGATCTATAAAGCCTTGAAGAAAGGTGAGGAATATAAGAAGGCGGGGATCACCGAGCGGGTCAGGAACCTTTTGCTTGAGAATGAGGAGGAGGCCATCTTTTCCAAAACCTTAGCCACCATCCGTCGCGATGCGCCAATTAATTTCAAGCTTCCTGATCCTTGGCGGAATTGCTTAGACCTCGATCGTCTCGTTGAGTACTTCCGCGTCCTGGAATTTAGAACGATAGGGGAGCGAGTGAAGATGCTCGTGAATCGCTCTGGTGAAGGCGAGCGAGGTGGCGCTTCTCGTCGGAGCCCAGCCAGGCTGGGTAAAGAGAACGTCGATCCGCTCACCGAAACCAAAGTTGAAGAAGACAGAGAGCTTGAGTTGGCGCTTTGGGTGGTTGACTCCAACATCGCCGATCCGACCATGGAAGACGTTTTTAACTTCACCAAAACGCAAGACGTGGACGAGGCTTGGAAGGTTATCAACATGGAACTTGATAAAAGGAACCAGCGCCCCATCTTCGAAGAAATAGAGAAGCCCCTTGTCCCCGTGGTCGATGAGATGAATAAATGCGGAGTCAAGATCGATAGGCAGGAACTCGAGCGCCTTTCCGAAAAGTATCACGAAGAACTGGACAAGCTTGAGAAGCAGATCTGGGACTTGGCCGGAGAGGAATTCAATATCAATTCGCCCAAGCAGATGGGAGAAATTTTGTTTACCAAATTAGGCTTGGCAGAGAAGCGGCAAAAGAAGACGGCCAGTGGCGGCTTCTCGACCAAGGAGAGCGAGCTCGAGAAGCTCCGCGACAAGCACCCCATCATCAATTGCATCTTGGACTACCGCGAGCTTGCTAAACTTCTTTCCACTTATATCGATTCCATCCCTAAGTTTCTTGACAAGCACTCGCGCCTCCACTCCACCTTCCAGCTGGCCGGTACCACTACCGGACGCATGGCCTCGATCAACCCCAACTTGCAAAATATCCCCATCAAGTCCTCTCTCGGCCGGGCTATCCGTTACGCCTTCGTGGCCGAGAAGGGTTGCAGTCTCCTCTCTCTCGATTACTCGCAAGTCGAGCTACGTATTGCCGCCATTCTCTCTCGAGATAAAAAGCTCATAGACATCTTCAAGCGAGGCGAGGATGTCCATACAGGCGTGGCTTCAAGAGTCTTCAAGGTCCCGCTTGAGGAAGTCGATAAGGATATGCGCCGTCGGGCTAAGACCATCAACTTTGGCATTCTCTACGGCATGGGGGTCAATGCTTTGAAGGCCAATCTTAAGACTGATAGGAAGGAGGCCCAAGAGTTTTACAATAACTACTTCGAGACCTTCACCGAACTGGCAAGTTACTTGGACAGCGTGAAGGCCGAGGCCGAACGCAAGGGTTACACCGAGACCATGTTTGGCAGGCGGCGCTACTTCTCGGGCTTCCGCTCACCGCTGCCGTACATCCGGGCCCAGGCCGAGCGCATGGCCATCAACGCTCCCATCCAAGGCACCGAGGCTGATATCGTAAAGATCGCCATGAAGCGCATCGACGACTATATAAAGAAGCATGACTGGCAAGTAAGGGTACACTTAGTCATGCAAGTTCACGACGAGATCGTGTTTGAAGTTGAGGATAATTTAGTCGAGGAAGCAGGGAGAGAATTTAAAAAGATCATGGAGAGCGTCCTCGATGATCGAGAGACGTACGGTGTGCCCTTGATTGCCGACGGCCACGTGGGTAAGAATTGGGAGGAAACCAATGCGCTATGACAGACGAATATTACAAAAGGGATCTCTTCGGCATAGAGGTAAACGTAGGCCTCGGCGAGGAAGAGGTTGAAGAGACTGCCGACAAAAAGGCTTGGAACGCCGGCTTCAATATCTTCTCCCTGACCGACGCTATTGGGGCGCGGGACAAGCGCGGGGCGTGGGTGTTGTACCAGAAGGCCTTGGCCAGCGGCCTGGTGGCGGAAGAGATCTTCTGGAGAGTGACATGGATAGCGAAGTCGATGCTCTTGGCTTCCAAGACTGAGAGCTACAAAGAGACGGAGATGAAGGAATTTCCTTATAAAAAAGCTAAGGGCTATGCCAAGAATTTCTCGAGAGAAGAGTTGGAAGATCTCTCGGAGTCTTTAGTGGTTGGTTATCATAATACCCGCCGCGGGCTAGGCGAGATCGAGACGCTTTTAGAAAAAAGTATTTTGAGTTTGTAGTGCGCCCGGTTGGAATCGAACCAACGACCATCTCCTTAAAAGGGAGCTGCTCTACCGACTGAGCTACGGGCGCAGTGAACGAAAAAACTATAACTAAAATTAAGCCAACTGTCTATAACGGAATGTCGAAGGAGTAGGCGCCGGCGCCGGTCAGGAGGAGAGAGAGGGCGATGGCGAGGAGGAGCAGGTAGAAGACCAGATTGCGCTTGATGAAGACCGCGTCCTTCCACTCAAGGTAGAGCTCGATACCGGTCAGGATGACGAAGGCCAGGGCCGCCACTTGGGTGTAGATGCCGACCAGAAGCATAATTCCGCCGACGATCTCAATGGCCCCAAGGAGAGTGGCGAGAGTCTCTGCCGGGCGCAAGTGGAGAGCTTCTAAAGAGGTGACCCAGCGCGACTTCTCCTTGCCCAATTTAAGGATGCCGAGGTCGAGGAAGATCAGGCCCAAGATGACCCTCAGCACAAAAGGGGCTAGTAGAGAATAGGTGAGGAGTGATGGAAATGTGTTAAGCATATGTGTATTCTATCACGATGAAGACAGCTGTCCTCGTCCTCGACAATATCCGCTCTGTGGAGAATACGGGCTCCATCTTCCGCACCGCGGAGGGCTTGGGAGTAGCAAAGATCTACCTTGTCGGTACCACTCCCACACCCCTCGACCGCTTTGGCCGGAAGCGCGCCGACTTTGCCAAAGTCTCACTTGGTTCTGAAGATCTGATTAAGTGGGAATATGTAGAAAATGTACAAGAAGCCATAGACAATTTGCGATCTCAAAACTTTAAGATCATTTCTCTTGAGCAAGACCCCAGAGCTACCAAACTAGAACCTAACACCAAGCCCCTAGAACCTTTCGCCTTAGTGGTTGGCAACGAAGTCGACGGAGTTTCGAAAGAGGCGCTAGACCTCTCCGACGAAATAGTGGAGATCGAGATGAGAGGGGAGAAGGAATCCTTAAACGTCTCTGTTGCGACCGGCATAGCGTTGTATGTGCTACTCGGAAAATGAAATTCCTGAGCACACAAGTATTTCTTGCTAGAAATCTTGCTCGCTCTCGCGCCGCCGCGCTGCGAGAGGCTCGATAATTTCATTTCCCTCACGCAAACAGCCTCTGATGCACGGGGCAGAAGTGAGCACTGCGAGCGCCGACTACGAGGCGTTTGATGACGCCTTTGCATTTGGCCTTTCTACACTTCTCTCCCGTGCGCTGATAGGCATTGTGGGTAGCCTGGAATTTGCCTCTCTCACCCTTGATGTTTCGATAGTCTGAGGTCGAGTCGCCGCCTAGGCGCAGGCCCTTACTCAAGGTCTTTAGGGTGGCTTGGTACATTAACTTTAAATTCTTCTCTGGAATTTTCTCAACTACCGAGAGAGGGTGGACGCTTGCGAGCCACAAGATCTCGTCCGAGTAGATGTTGCCGATGCCCGCAATGAGGGACTGGTCCAAGAGGACTTGTTTGATTTTGCCTTTCGGTCTTTTCAGAATTTGTAATTTGAAAATTGCAAATTCAAAATTCTTTTCGAGCGGCTCTGGGCCCAAGTTCTTAAGATGCAGAGACTCCGTTTCATCATCCGTTTCCACAAGTGTCACCTTGGCAAACTTGCGCATGTCGGAGAAGACGAGCTTCTTCTTGTTCTCTAGGGTGAAGGCGAGATGGATGTAGGGATAGTCAGGTTTGGCGTCATAGACGAAGTGGCCTGTCATCTTCATGTGTACCAAGATGGTCTCTGTTGCTTGCCCCGAGCCAGGTCGAGGGGAAAGATCGATCAGAATATTCTTAGCTCTTCGGCGCGCCCCTTTGATCTTGGCTCCAATCACTTTCTTCTTAAATTTCTTGAAGTAGGCCGGATTCTTCACACTTTGCTCATGCATTTTGTGGGCACTCTTATAATCAGTCCAAACGTCGACGATCTTTCGACCTCTGACAGTCTTATTCAACCCATCAACAGTAGTTTGGACCTCAGGGAGTTCCGGCATACGCTTAGCTTACGCTTTCCATACCCGTGTTGCCAGTCAATTGACAACTGATGAGCTTGGAGGGAAGATGGTTAGTGGGCAGTACAAATCCCACCTCCATCGCATAGGTGACGCATGGCGAGACAGATGGTATCGACGCAGCAGGCAGAGCGCGCTTCCAGGGACAACAGCAGGACGTATGTGTCCATAACCCTCAAGGGGTTGTTCAAGGACCAGCCACTCGTGGTGGCGGTTCGGGAAGAGGATGTCGAGGATTTCACCTTCGACTTCACCAAGGCGCTCAGCCTGATGAACTGCCGTATGGGATTCGGCATGACGAACGAGAACATGGAAAAGCGAGTGATCGGCGTTGCGTTTGGTCTCAGCAAGACGTCGCTGGCAACCGGCGTCAAGGCGGCCAATGTCGCTGAGCTTATCAGCGCGGTTGAGGCGGAAGTCAAAAGGATTCGTTCGCCGGCTCCAAGCAGGCAAATTCACTAAATGAGGGCGCGCGTCATCTGTGTGACGCGCTTTTTAATTGATGTGGTAGCATAAATATATGAATATTGGCGTTCTCCTCTATACCTACAACCGGACCGATGATGCAAAGATTAATCTCGAGATTATCCGCAATGTCTGGTCTAAACACGAATCTCTTAAGAATGTAACAGTAGTTCATTCTTATAATGGAGAAAAGGAGTGGTGGCCAGAGAAGTATTTAGAAGATGAGTTGATATATTTACCCAACCCCGGCCACTTTGCTGGGGCAGAGCTTCTAATTAACGAAGGAGTAAAGATTTTTGCTGAAAAATTCCCTGATATTGATTATGTAATTCTTCTTGCTTCCGATACGTGGCTTGTTAAGCCAGAGTATCTCGTCCGAGTTATTATGGAAATGCAAACTACTGATAAGTATTTGGCAGCAAGTGTTTGGGGATCAAAAATGAAATCAAATTTATTTAAGCGCGGAGCCTCTCTTGATTTCAACATTTTTAATCTCAAGTGGGCAATAACTAATAACCTTTTCCCACTTCGATATGCAGAGTTCCGAGAAAAATATCAAGATCTTTTCTTCTATTTTGATGAAACTGTATATCTGGAGGTACTTTTTATGGTTAGATTTCTAGAGGCAATTTCTCATTCAATAAAAATTTCTTCTGATAATTTACTTAAACCTGTTGCACTCGAGCATGTTCGACGTCTTAGAGAGCGTGAGCCAATACATGAAGTCGGGTCTGAAAGAAGATTTTTCAAAATCGATTTCTGGAGAAGAAATATGTATTGGCCCGATATCGGTCTTCTTACCCACCACGATCCGAACGAGAAGAGGCGAGCTCTTAAAAAGCACCACCTAGCGCTCGGTGATGCGGGAAAAAGATTCCTGACTTCTCCCAATCTCGACTATTACAATCGAGGACTTAAGAAAAATGTATTTATCAAAAATAAAAAGCGGATAGAGTACGGGGATTAATTTATTTACTCAAAACCTTCTCTAGTTCCTCCTTTGCTACTTCATAATCAGACCAAGGGATCTTTTTGTTGTTTTCTATACAAATGTAGGGGTCGGTGCCCTTGCCGGTGATGAGGACGGCGTCGCCACTTTTGGCGCGAGTGATGGCTTCGGCAATAGCGGTGCGACGGTCCATGATAATAGTTGGGCTATGGAGCTTGAAGCCGGGGAGCATCTCTTTAATGATCTCATCTGGATCCTCGTCGTACGGATCTTCGTTGGTAAGAATGATCTCGTCGCAGAAGGTGTCGGCCACCCGGGCCATCTCGGGGCGCTTCCATTTATCCCTGCCCCCTCCCGTGTTGCCCAAGACACAGATCTTTTTCTGTGAGCTGAAGGTGGTGTAGAGTTCCGTCAAAGAGCCGGCGGTGTGGGCATAATCGACCACCACGTCGAATTTCTGCTTTTGGTGCAGAGGACTCTCGGCGGGGAAGCGGACGAACTCCACGCGGCCCCTGATCAAAGATAACTTCTCGATACCTTCTTTGATAGATCTTGGCGAGATGCCGAAGGCTTCTGCGCAGGTAGCTGCCGCTAGGCAGTTGTAGAGATTGAAGGTCCCGCGCAGTGGCGAGTAGATCCTCTCGCCCCGCCAGGTGAAGTTCAAGCCGTCATCTTTGATATCTAAGATCCCGCCGTCTCGAAGAGTGAATGTATATTTCTCCTCGGCGTCGCATGCAAGGAAGCTTGCCGCCTCCTTATCATCGCCGTTAGCCACGATGACGCTCCGGCTCTTCAAGCGATTGCACAAGCTCTCGGTGAGCGCGAGTTTGGCCTCTTTGTATTTCTCATACGAGCCGTGGCTCTCGATATGCTCAGGCGAGAGGTTGGTGAAGATGAGGCAGTCGAGGTAAAGGAATTTGTGCCGGTACTGCTTGGCCGCCTCGCTTGAGAGCTCAATGATAGCTGTGTCACAGCCTTGGGTCACCGCGAGGCCGAGCATCCGCTGGATGAAGAAGCGTCCGGGGATGGTCATCTTCCGAGTATTCGGTTTCGAGTCGGCGTCGACCTTCCAGCGGATAGTGTTAAGAAGGACGGTCTTATGTCCGGCAGCCTCGAAGATACTATTCAAAATTTCAGTTGTTGAAGATTTGCCTTTGGTGCCTGTGACGGCAATGACAGTGAGTTTTTTGGACGGATGGCCATAGAAGGTAGCTCCGGCCAGAGCAAGAAGGTAGTGATAGGAGGGAGCTAAGGCGTTGAAGAGGCGCCTCGGTATGATTTTTTTAATGTTTTGGAGGATTGAATCGGTCATCACTGATTTTCTGAGAGCAGTTTGAGAGCCGCTCTTACACGCTCGCTGGTGCCGGAGAGATCCTTGGGGATGCGTTTCAAGACCTCGCGGGCGTCGCGTTCGTTGTAGCCAAGAGAGAGGAGGGCGGCCAAGACGTCACTCTCGCCGCGCAGATTTACTTGCCGGTCCTCGCTTGTGACCACAAGCTTGTCGCGCAGTTCCAAGACGATCTTCTCGGCATTTTTCTTCCCAATGCCCGAGACCTTGGTGAGGTACGAGGTGTCATCGCTTGCTACCGCTTGCCGCAAGAGGGAGGGGGTGGCGACGTTTAGGATCCCAAGAGCGGTCTTCGGCCCAATGCCCGAGATGCCGATCAGGAGCTCGAAGAGGTCCAGATTTTCTTTATCTAAGAAGCCAAAGAGGTCCAAGGCTGTCTCCTTGACGGAGAGATACGTCCACAGAAAGATCTCGGAGCCCTCCGCGGCGGGGGGTTGTACCCGACGCCTGCTACGTCAACGATAATAGTATGGAGGTCCTTGTGCTGCACCGTGCCTCTGAGGGTCCCGATCATGGGGCTATCATAGCGTAAACGTTGACTATTTACCATTTACTGTTTACTATGTCCTTCTATGCCAATAACACGCAGCGCCAAGAAGGCTCTCCGCACCTCGCTCAAGAAGCGCGACTTCAACTTGGCCAAGAAGACAGCCGTCTCCAAGGCTGTCAAGGCGGTGAAGAAATTAAGTGTGGAAGGGAAGAAGAAGGAGGCTATGGCTGCCCTCTCTCTGGCCCAGAAGGCTCTCGACAAAGCGGTGAAGACTCATGCTTTGGACAAAAACACTGCTTCTCGCCGAAAGTCGCGCCTCTCGAAGATGTTGAAGAAGCTCAAGTAAGAAAAATCCCCGAGAGGGGAATTTTTGTATATAGAGGTCAGTTGTGATAAGTTGGAGAGCGCAGCCACGCTCCCGTCGTTCAATGGATAGGACATAAGATTGCGGATCTTAAAATGCAGGTTCGATTCCTGCCGGGGGCACCAACGTTTTCAAAATCCCAAGTATTCAAGAAATCTTTCGACCCACGGTACCGTGTGGAATTCGCGCGGGAGGAATTGGAGGAGAGTTTCCTCGAGCTTCTCGGTATTCACCTCCTCACCAAGCGGCACGACGATAAGAGGCAGGAACCACTTCTGGCTCCTCAGTAAGATCTTCGGATGCGAGTGCTCCTCCTCGAGCCAGAAGGAGTGCAGAGTGGCGTAAGGATAACGGATGTGACCTTTAGTGATCCCTCGCTCGTCTACTACGACGTGGATGATCTCTGGCGGACGATTGATAAATAAGGAGAGAGCGAAGGCCGCGACCAAGATGAGAATGCCGAAGATGATATTGCCGAAGATGACCGAGGCGACAGCGACCGAAACGGCGATGATGCCCACCGCCCAGAACCAGTCCTCGGTGCGGATCTTGTGCTCATAGGCGTGAGCGTCCCATTCGATTTTGAAAGAAGCTCTTTTCACGACAAAATTATATCACGGGTGCGAGGTGGGAGTGTGGGCAGAGGTCGCCTTCATGATGGCGTCCTTGACCATCTCTGGGTGGGAAATCTCGTGGAACTTGAAGTGCTCTTCAGCGCCGGCGGTCTGAATGGTCAAGTCGCCATAACGGAAGATAGCGGGGAGGAAGCCTTGGATATGCACGCTCGTATCTTGGACCCGCGAGAGGTGGAGCTCCGAGATAGTACGGTTGAAGAGCCCTTGCTGAGTGCTGTCGACAATACGCCTGTCCGTCAGGATCCACATGTCTAAGGTGTACATAGTGAGGACGTAGAAGGCGAGGATCCAGCTGACCAGGACCCAAAGGCTAATGGCAAACCAGAATAGGCCGAGTAAATTATTCAGAGACAAGATGTTATAGAAGATGCCGCCAGCTATGACCGGGGCGAGGAAGCTTCCTAAGATAAGACTGACTCGGATCGAAGCGGTGAGGGGGAAGCGACGAGTAAGCAAGATAACCTTCTCACCCACTTCCTGGCCCTCGAAGGAGTTGGTGGATTCTTTGAAGATGGCAAAGAGCTTTTCGATCATGTGAGTGTGGCCAGGATGCTTGGCAGATTGATGTTGGCCAAAGCGATCATCAAAACCGAGATGAGGATAAACGAGCCCAATAAGAATATAGCCGCGATCCTCTTGGGCAAAGTGCCGACCCCGAAGCGGGTGAGGTGGTAGAGAAGGACGTAGGCAAAGGCCCAATAGGTGAGAGCGAGGAAGGCGAGCCCGGCGATAATGGCAATTAGCATATAAAAATAGTAGCACAGCCGTACAAAATGTGCGGAGGGTAGAGGACTCGAACCTCTAAGGGCTTTCGCCCGCCGGTTTTCAAGACCGGTGCCTTACCATTCGGCGCAACCCTCCTTCAGGCTTGATACTACCTAAAAATCATTATTTTTTCATCCTTTTGTTTAAGTAATGTTCTTCATAATGGCAATTTGGGCAAATTAATTCTAAATTTTCCAAGCGATTATCATTTCTATTCCGGTTTTTGTGATGGACTTGCAGGATTTCATCTTTGTCATAAGTACAGCGTTCGCATTTCCTTCCTCTGGCAGCAAGTAATCGGATTTTCAAAGCTTGGGTATTCTTGACCTTATCTTTTGAAGGCCTGCCGATTTTGTATTTGATACCCGTTCTATATTTGTTCGAGCATGCTCTGCTACATGTTTTCTTATGCAAGCCGGCCAAGATCGGTTTTTCGCATACCAGGCAAGGTTCTTCCTTCCTACAAAATTTCCCATAGCATACCGCGCTACAAAATGCCCGGCCTTGGTTTTCTGCAAGCATACCAGGTCTCCTGTATACCGCCTTACTGCAGATTGCACATACTGCATTCGGCGTCCTTTTATATCTCTCAGCCACTCATCCAGTATACCACATAAAATCTCACCTTATCCGCCCGAAGTTGTTAGTATTGGATATATACTGAGGGCTTATTAGAGTCTAAATGAGTTCCATGAAGTTTTTAAAGATTTTTAAATATTTACTCGCGATTCTGACTATTGGGCTGCTTTTTGTGGATTGGAAAATTGCAATCGGAGTTTTTGTTCTTGCAACTCTCATACATGCTTTTCCATTCGGTCCCAATACTCTACTCAATGCCATAGCCGGAGATTTATTAATTGTAGGAGTTATATATTGTTTTTTTGACTGGAGGATAGGAATTGTCCTAATAGTACTCGGTTTTCTCGCCATTCAGTTTCGTTTATGGGCCCGCAGAAGAAATATCGATTATTATAGTAAAAAATAAGGTGATCTGCTGTAGAGGTCTCGGCGTGCCGCTAGGAAACAAGCTAAAATATTCTTATGGTTACTAGAGGTAGGGTACTAACTGCTGATAGCCAGAATTATTTAGAATCGTCGACGACTTCCACTTTGTACTTGCGGGCGATGACGTAGATATAGAAGATATCCAAGAGCCCGAGAGTGTTTAAGATAAGGAGGGCGATGAACCAATATTTCTGGTCTCGCTCGGCAGCCTTCCAGAGGGCGAAGCCTTTCCAAGCCAGGCTCCAAATTAAGACGGCGCCCCAGAGAAGCGGGTGGGCGGCTACCCAGTTATTGAGAGTGTCGAAGCTGGCTGAAGCGGGCATAAGGTGGTCCTTCAAGTATACTATACTTCTTATATGCGCATGATGAGCATAGACTATGGAGAGAAGCGGGTGGGTATCGCCTCCACAGACGAGACGGGCGCCTTCGCCTTGCCTCGAGAGGTGCTGCCCAACGACTCTGAACTCCTTCCCACAGTCATAAAGATGGCCGAGGAGTGGCAGGTGGAGAGGGTGGTGGTGGGAGAGTCGAAGAACTTCAAAGGCGAGGACAATGCGATCATGAAGGCGGCCAGATTCTTTGCTGCAGATTTGGAGGCGGCAGGGCTTAGCATCGTATTTCATCCGGAGATGCTGACCTCGCTTGAGGCCAAGCAGATCCAAGGCAAGAATGATATGCTCGATGCCTCGGCCGCAGCACTTATTTTAAAATCTTATATAGATACCCATGATTAGCATTGAAGAATTCAAAAAGGGGGAGATCAGCGTTGGGCAGATCCTCTCCGCCGAGGTCATAGAAGGCTCCGACAAACTCTTGAAGCTCTCGGTAGACTTCGGAGAAGAAAGACCGCGCTCGGTGGTCTCTGGCATCCGAAAGTATTTCGAAGATCCGCAGAGGCTCGTGGGAGTGAAATGCGCCTTCGCTACCAACCTCGAGCCGCGCCCGCTTATGGGCCTCGTCAGTGAGGCCATGATCCTCGCCGTCTCGACGGATGACGCCTTCTCACTTCTTCGTGTCACGGAAGATATTCCTGTGGGTACCAAGGTACGCTAGGGCTTTCGAAAGTGTATAATAAATAGATGGCGCAGTATTCGTTCCTCGACTTTTTTCCAACTCCAGAATTTCTCCTCATCACCTCCACCGGGGTTACTATTTCCGACACTAATGTCTACGTGGTCGAATTCAAGAGAAGCGGCAAGGGCGACCGCGGGCTCATCCTCTCTCGCTTAGGAAGCGTCCCTTTGCCGGAAGGGGCGGTAGAGAATGGCGTGATCTACAACAAGGAGGCGGTTATCAAGGCTCTTACCGAGCTCCGAGAGCATCACAGCTTCCGCTACGTGCGTGCCACCTTCCCGGAGGAGAAGGCGTACCTCTTCACCACTGAAGTCGACAAGGTCTCCTCAAGCGACTTGCGCGACGCTATCGCCTTTACTATAGAAGAGAATGCTCCAGTCCATCTCTCGGAATCCGTTTTCGAATACGACATCATCAGTGAGACGGAGGAGAAGGTGCGAGCAGCCGTCACGGTGCTGCCCACCGAGGCGGTCGCCTCATACACGGAAGTCTTTGAAGCGGCAGGCATCGAGCCGGTTGGCTTCGACATTACTCCGCAGGCCATCTCGCGCGCCCTCATCCCCAGAGGAGACAAGCGCACCTTCCTCATCTTAAATGTCGGCGAGAAGAAGACCGGTCTCTATGTGGTCGAGGATGGAGTGGTCCAGTTTAGCTCCACTGTCACCTTAGGCGCCGGGGAGGGCCCAGATTATCCCGACCTCGACGGTTTGAGGATGGAGGTGCGTAAGCTCTTCGGCTTCTGGGATACGCAGATAGACAAAGTCATCCTCTCCGGCCGAGGTGCGGGCAAGCATGATTTTATCGAGAGGTTGATGGATGAGATGGGAGTCGAGTACGCCGTCGGCGACATTTGGGCCAGCGCCTCACCGATCGAGAAGTATGTCCCAGACATCCCCTTTACCACCTCGCTCTCATATGCCGCTCCTGTCGGCACCGCCTTGCCCTCGAAGCGCGCTAAGATGTTCGGGCTCCTGCCTCCAGAGGCCCGCGAGCGAGTGCAAAGGGAATACCGCTTGAGAAAGATCGCTGTCTGGGCGCTTTCGGTGGCTGGAGTCCTCTTCTTGGCCGCGGGACTCTTAGTGCCGGCCGCTATCATCTCTTCGGCCAGGCAGTCCAACGCTTCTCAAAAGACGAGTACCCTTCTCAGTTCCGAATCCGTTCAAACGAGCGAGAGCTTGAAGCGTTGGGTCCTAGATACGAATAAGAAAATTACTTTCCTCTCGCCAGACGAAGACAGCGATAAGCCTTACGAACTTTTCCTAACGATTTTGAATCGGAAGAGCTCCGGCATCCGCATCGTCGGTCTCTCCTTCGACAAGGAGGCTGACAAGAAGGGTAACGAAACTATCACCCTCATCATCCGTGGAGTGGCTTCCGACCGCCAGGCGCTTCTCAACTTCGAGAATACTTTAAACGCTTTAAACCGCTTCACCAAGGCCAATGTTCCCGTTTCCGACTTCACCAAGAACAAGAATATCACCTTCGAACTTACTCTCTCTCCACTCCGCCATGAAGACTAAAACTTTACTCGTCGTCGCGCTCCTCTCTATCGTCGTCTTGGCGGCGGTGGTGACCTATGGTCTTCAGGAGATAAAGAATAGAAACGAGCTCGCCTCAACGCTACAGAATCAATCCGACGATCTGACGGAGGCCAACCAGCTCGCCCAGTCTATCAAGACTACTCGCGAGAAGGCGGCCGGGAACCTCTCCGCTCTCGACGAGGTGACCATTACCCAATCCGAACTCGTACCCTTTATCGAACTAGTCGAGGACATCGGCAAGAAGCTTGGGTTAGAACTCACCATCACCTCTGTCGACTCAGAGAGCGTGAAGCCGTCTGCGAGCGCTTCCTCGACCGGCTTCCAAGCGCCGCAGCCGATCCATATTTCCATAGACACCAAGGGCAATTGGGCGGGGAGCTTCGGCTTCATCCATGCTTTAGAGAATTTGCCTCAGCGGGTGCGAGTCGATTCGGCCGAGATGGACGTGGCCCAGCTTGTGAGTGCCCCCAACTCTACCTCGACCGAGGTCACTTCCACGGGCAAATGGCACACCCGCTCGACCATTACCATTTATTCCTTCAACGAATAACATGAAGCTCAATTTTAAGAAAATAAATCTAATGCGCCACGGACACCTCTTCGGCAACAGCACTGGTCCCGACGCCGATTGGAAAATCATTTTCTCCTTCCTCGCCAGCGGGACCGTAGTAGTGCTCTTGGTTGGCTTATATGTCTTCGTCCAAGTAAATAGGGGCAAACTTTTCGTCGTTGCCCGAGACACCACTACCGAGGAGCCACGCCTCAACGCCGCGCTGCTCTCGAAGACCATTAAGTATTATCAAACCAAAGCCAGCAATCTTAACCAGATCATCATTTCCAAAGAGACTATCAAGGATCCTTCGTTGTAGAGAATTAATTGGTGGTCACGGATTGTTTCGTATTTGTGGTCACGAATAAATTATTCACCGTCGTTCATAATTTTTCTCGACCCCGGCTCGGCACCTCGCGT
Source organism: Candidatus Parcubacteria bacterium (assembly GCA_019661895.1). Lineage (GTDB taxonomy): Bacteria > Patescibacteriota > Minisyncoccia > Phycocordibacterales > Zambryskibacteraceae > JAIFWN01. The sequence goes on from JAIFWO010000022.1 coordinate 28,181, forward strand.
GCTCGCTCGGTATACCTGCGCCCGACACCAAGTGCAAAAAATCCCCAGCAGAGGGGATTATTTTACCTTGGTGTACATTTGTGAAGGACGTTCGAACCCTCGCCATGGAACACGATGAGGATTTTCAAAAGATTTTAGCAAACATTGCGCTGATCAAAGCGAATCTCTCGGAGCCTCAGAGTCCCGGTGAGAAGGCGGGATAGCAGGAAAGTCCTCAACGTCCACATGTCACGCCGTTGTCGGATCAGTCGTTAGGAGTAGCCACGGAACTCGGAGGGATGTTGGGAGGACGTAGATGACGATTGTCGACCAGGAACTGCTCGAAGCCAGTGATTCTCTTGATGCAATCACATTTAAGTCATGTCAATCGTATTGAAAGTGCTTAAGAGAAGCCACTCTTTGTTCGTCATCAGATTGGTTCCCCAGGCTGTCCACATTTGTTGCAAATGTGGCAAGGATGCGTAGTATACTAATTTCAGCAACAGCCATTAGCCGTTGCTCCCGTTCCAACAAAAAAGCACCCTGTAGAAACAAGGATGCCCCCATCAGGATTCGGACCTGAATCTGGACCTTTCGAGAGACCTATTCTATCCGTTGAACTATGAGGGCATCCTTATTCCCAAGGATGCTTTTTTGGTATCGGAATCCTGCAAATGCACTCCACTGTTCCATCAGTGTTTGTGAGGGCTTTAACCCGTTCCGTCGAGTTAGAGTTGGCTTGAGTATACAGATTACTGCACCACAAGAAACTGTGGATAGCGAAAGAAATATTATCTCGCCAGAAGTTTGACTCGATGTAAAACACTCACTCAAACGGGAGCTTAGAATCTAGTTGAAAAGTATGTCCTTTAGATATTTCCGATCGTCCAATAGAGAAAGTCTCACCGACATTTGTATAACGTAGGCTGCAGAATCTCGAAGCCGCTTCTACCACGGTCATTTGGCTTCGAG
>JAIFWO010000003.1 GCA_019661895.1 Candidatus Parcubacteria bacterium
GGAGGGAGATTTTTAGAGAACTGTCTAGCATCACTATACACCTTTCGCCGTGATATGATACAAGCCAGATTAAGCTCATCCATAGCCATCCGAGGAGGCCATATGCCATGCCCAAAATGTGCTTTGGTAGTTGTTTGGCTAGCGCTCTCAACGCTATGGGGTTGTACCACTGCCAAAAGCAAAGAGGAGGTAGTAACGCAGTCGGGTTTAAGGAAGGAAGCGCCGCGCCCGAGGTTCATTCTCTCAACCAATAAGACTTTGTCTTATGGGCTCGACAGAATAGACCAAAGAAACGCGCAGCTGGATGGGGAGTACACTCACATGGGAACGGGCAAGGGCGTCACAATATACGTTTTTGATGGCGGCATCTCGCCTGATCACCCGGAACTTGCCGGGAGGGTGCGAGTCGGCTTCATAGGCTTTCCTGACGATCCAAAGATTTGCAATGCTCACGGTACGGCGGTTGCCAGTGCTGTGGCAGGAAGTAGTCTGGGTGCGGCCACTGAAGCCCGGATCGTTGATATCAAGATGGTCCATTGCGGTAAGATGCGGGGCACTATCAAGTCCATCGTTGATGGCGTGGATTGGGTTATTGAGGACCATGAACGACATCCTGGCCCCGCGTTGGTAAACTGGTCCTTCATCGCCGATACATCAGATATACCGGCCCTAGATACCGCTGTGGAAAAGATGATCAGAGCCGGTATGACCGTAGTCGTCTCGGCCGGTAACTTGGACATGGATGCCTGTCGCATCTCGCCCGCCAACGCCTTGGGAGTAATAAGCGTAGGTGCCGTATTTTTAACGACCGATTCGTTCCATCAACTGATCGATAAACGGTCTCCGCGGACTGCCTTCGGGCCTTGCGTCGATATCTACGCTCCAGGCGACTCTGTGTTATTGGCGGGACTCGACAACGATGATAAACCGATTACGCAGCTCTGGAATGGTACTTCTATGGCTGCGGCTTATGTTAGCGGAGCGGTTGCGTTGTATTTCGAGAATCATCCCAACGCTGCTCCGGATGAGGCCAAACGTTACGTCTTAACCAGAGCCACCAAGGACGCGGTGAGCAACACCAGGTCTCTCTCAAATCGGCTGCTCTACGTTGGGCTCGATGATAAAAAGCCATAAACTGCCGCCCTCCGGGGCGGTTTTCTTTATAAATTTGTTTTTATCTCTTGCCTTCGGTAAAATGTTAAAAACTTGCAGATGAAAACTGAACTTTGGAGCATCGGATTCGAGACGATCAAGGAACTCGAGACAGAAGAGGGGATTTTGGCCTCCGACAAACAAGAAATCTTCGGATGCATCTTCGGGCGCGATTCGCTCATTACCAGCCTCAAACTCCTAAAGACTTATAACAAGACGAAGGATCCGTACTTCCTGCTTCTGGTCAAAAAGATTCTAAGGAATCTGGCCAAGCTCCAGGGCCAGGACTTCAACATCGAGAGCGGGGAGGAGCCGGGCAAGATCATCCATGAGTTCCGAGAGACGGGCCATCAGCATCTGACCGGCAGAGTCGAGCGACCGTGGTTCCTGTACCCCGATAACGCTATGAAGAATTATGACAGCGTTGACAGCACGCCGCTCTTTCTTATCGCCGTGGCGCGATACGTACAGCAGAGCGGTGATACGCAATTTGCCGAAGAAGTTAGGCCAAATGTGGAGATGGCGCTGGCCTGGGTCTTAGGAAGTATGAAGGGGGATCGCCTCGGCTTCCTTAGCTATCAATTCCACCCCGACCGCAAGCATGGCGGCCTCGTGACTCAGAGTTGGATGGATAGCCACGAGTCGATCTTCCACGAGGATGGAGCGCCGACTCCATACCCGATCGCTCCGGCCGAGGTGCAAGCCTATGCCTACTTGGCCCTGCGCTTGTGGAAGCACGATGACGCGGTAAAATCGTTGAAAGAAAATTTCCACAAGCATTTCGTCTTCGACGACGAAGAATGTTTGATCGCCTTCGGCCTCGACGGCCATGGCAAACCGATGCTCTCGGCTCGTTCGAGCATGGGCCACCTTTTATGGGCCAGCTTAAATAGCGATTTGGACGGTGTCTTGGATTGTATCCTCGATAAAGCTTATCTCCCGAGGCTTGCCCAGAGGATCATGCTCCCAGATCTCTTCGAGCCTAAGGCCGGAGTCCGGACCCTTTCCAAGAAGTCTCGATGCTTCGACCCCTTGAGTTACCACAACGGCTCCATATGGCCGCATGATACTGCCATGATCGCCGAGGGCTTGGCCAATTTCGGCTTCGCCCACGAGGCGGCAGAGATGCGCGCCTCGCTTTGGTACGCCTGGGACTTCTTCAAGACGCCGATTGAGCTCTTCACTTATACCGACAAGGGTTACCGAGAATATGAGTCCGCTCACGGCCAGAGGGCATGCAAGAAGCAAGCCTGGAGCGCGGCCTCCATCCTCTCCGAACTATGACTTCATAAGAATTTGTTTGTACACGCGCTCGTATCCGTCGGCCATCTTCTTCTCATTGAAGTTTGAGAGCGCATGCTCTCGGCACTGCGCTCGGTCAATGCTCCCGATAGAGAGCACCGCGTCGATCATCTCTTCCATGGTATTGACGGTAAAGCCAGTTTTGCCATGCACGATGATCTCTGGAATGGAACCAATGTTGAAGGCTACTACTGGGCAGCCGCAGGCCATGGCCTCGATGAGCGTGAGCCCAAACGGCTCTCGCCAAGTAATGGCATGGATAAAGCACAAGGCCCTGCTCATTAAGTGATTCCTTTCCGCCTCGTCTACTTCGCCGATCCATGTGATCTTCTCCGATAAATATGGCTCTACATAAGTGTGGAAGTATGGCTGGTCGACATCATCGAGCTTAGCGGCGATAATTAGCGGCAGGTCCAAGTTAAGTGCTATTTGGATGGCGTTGTGCACGCCCTTTTCCATCGATATGCGCCCGACGAAGAGCAGATAGCCCTCATGGTCATTAGAGAAGGGATAATGTGCAAGATCAAGGCCGTTGTAAATGGTGTCGATGTAATTGAGACCGGGGACAATAGCTTGGGATTTGGAGATAGTCACAAGGTAAGGTCGCGAGAGCTTCCTAAAGATGTGCCTATTCTCCACGGTGAAGGGGCCATGATAGGTCATGACCACCGGAGTCTCACAGATGTTGGCCGTCGGCAAAGAAATGTATCCGTTGTGGTCATGCATGATGTCGAACTCCTGCTGGTGGGCGTAGGCCTCGCCGATGTTAAAGAGCGTCCAAGTATTGAGACCATAGATCTCCTTCAGCTTGGCCTCGCGGAGGGCGCGTGGATAAATGGAAAAGAGCTTGGCCGAGGTCAGAGAGTCGCCGCTGGCAAAGAGAGTGACCTCATGTCCGCGTCTGACCAGCTCCTCGGTAAGCGTGTGTACGACGCGCTCGGTGCCCCCATACTTCTTGGGCGGAATACGCTCAATAATAGGGGCAATTTGGGCAATTTTCATAGTTGTGCCTTGATATAGACGCAAGGGGCGGCGTGGTATTACTCGGGCTGGTTCGTGGTATAATATATAGACCTTACAAACCGTTAGGTTGTAAGGCTTGTCAGTAATTATCTGTATTCAACTCATGTCAATTACTAAAAAGGTTGTCGGGGCAGCTCTCGGGCTTGGAATGCTTATTCCATTGGCCTCGTTTGCAGAGACGTCCTCGACGAGCATAAGTGCATTACTTGAGCAGATCAAAGCTCTTCAAGCTCAAATCGTCAGTCTTCAAACACAGCAGAGCACTGCGGTGGCTTCTCTCGTCGATACCCTCAAGCAGGGTTCAAGCGGCGACCAAGTAGCAGTGCTCCAGGCGCTCCTTGCGGCAGATCCTGATATCTACCCAGAGGGCCTCATCACTGGATTCTTCGGACCGAAGACCGCCGCCGCCGTGTCACGCTTCCAAAAGAAGAATGGCCTGGAGAGCGTCGGTAACGTTGGTCCAAAGACTCTCGCTAAGTTGAACAATCTTTTGAGAGAGTCACCTGTGGCTCTCGAGAATGGTACCTCGACCAATGGCCAGGGCAAGCGACCTTGCGCTATCGTGCCTCCAGGGCATCTCATTGCCCCAGGCTGGCTTAAGAAGAATGGGGGAGTCAGACCAATCGTTCCCGCCTGTCAGACATTGCCCCCGGGTATCGCCGGCCTCTTGAACGGTTCAACCACCAAGGGCACGACTACTCCTCCAGTGGCTACCACTACTCCCGACACCACCGCTCCGGTGATCTCGGCTGTCTCGACCTCCGGTGTCTCCTCAACGAGCGCCATGGTCTTGTGGGTAACCAACGAAGCCGCTACCTCTAAGATCTACTTCGGTACGACTACGCCGTTTGACATGGCCAGTTCTACGAACTCGACCATGACCAACAGCTCTCTTACTACCAGTCACAGCTTTACCCTAAGCAACTTGACGGCCAGTACGACGTACTCATTCGTCTTAGAATCGAAGGACGCAGCCAACAACACTGCTACCACTTCGACCCAGAGCTTCGTCACTACCAACTAAGCTCTCCTGTCTGGAAACAAAAGCCCCGCCAGGGGCTTTTGTGTTATAATCGCATTCGATGCCGCCAAAGGTTACGAAAAAATTTCTTGTCCCGATCGGTGCCCTTGTGCTCGCGGCGCTCTTCGGATTTGGCATTTACAGCTACTTGGAAGTGCGCAAAGAGAATTCCTCTCTTAAGACCGCCCTCGATGCGGCTCGAAGCAATCTGTCGGAGCTCAAGAGCGAGAAGCTGTCACTCGGCAATCAACTCCAAACAGCCGAGAGCACTATCGAGACCTTCCAAGGCCAGATCTCTACTATCACCGACACGGTAGGGACCTTGAAGAAGTTAAGCGAGACCGACTTAGAGCTTTTGAAGAAGTACTCCAAGGTCTATTTCTTGAACGAGAATTATAAACCCGCGAGCCTCTCGGATGTCGATACTAAGTATCTTTACTCTAAAGATAAGCCGCTCCAATTTCTATCCGGAGCCTGGCCCTTCCTGCGCTCACTCCTCGACGCCTCTCTGGAGAAGGGACTGGATCTTAGAGCTATATCGGCTTACCGTTCCTATAGCACGCAAGGCGGCCTCAAGAGCACCTACAAGGTCACCTACGGGGCTGGCACAGCCAATCAATTCTCGGCGGAGCAGGGCTACTCGGAGCACCAGTTAGGCACGGCCGTCGACTTCACTACGCTAAAGACCGGAGCCGCCTTTACCGGCTTCGATAAGACACCCGAATATGCATGGCTTACGGCAAACGCCTATAATTACGGCTTCATCCTCTCCTATCCTAAAAATAATGCCTATTACATCTACGAGCCATGGCATTGGAGATTCATCGGCGTGCAACTGGCCACCAAACTCCATGACGAAAACAAGTACTTCTACTATCTCGACCAGCGCGAGATCGATGATTACTTAGTACACCTTTTTGATTAGATACAGAGGTCAGTACCGCCTACATCGATAGTGCTGATACCGGCTGTTCCGTCGCTGTCGACACACCATGCAGTAGTGGAACCGGAAGCACTGGCACCAGGCAATATAGCTGAGACGGCCCAAGTGGCACCTGTAGAGTCGCACGTGAGAGTGGCGCCAGCAGGGTAGTTGTCTTGATCGGTCAGCTTGCTCATACCGGAAGCTGTGTCTCCCCACATAGAACCATCGGCTCCAGTGCAGTCGGCGCTCACCGGTCCGAAGTTGCTGTTGTCATCGGCGTATATGGCAGCAGCGTTCTTGACACCGGCAAGCTGGGACTTGACCTTGGCATCCTGACCCTTACCACGAGCACTGTTAAGCGATGCGAGCACAACTGACGAGAGAATACCGATGATGGCGATAACTACGAGAAGTTCAATGAGAGTAAAGCCTTTTTCGTTTCTAAACATTGTTATTGAATTACTAAGTAATCTATATATTGTAACTCAACCATGGATTTTGAATAGAGGTGTTATACTACTCCCGCATGAATGCGCTCAGAGACAAAGTTTTTGCCATAGTTGACGTCGAGACCACCGGTTCGAGCCCGACGGGCGATCGAATCATCGAAATCGGCATTTTGCGCGTTCTAAATGGCAAGGTCGTGCAGACCTTCGAAACTCTCATTGATCCAGAGCGATACGTGCCGCCCACCATCGAGAGTATTACCGGGATCAAGGCGTCCGACCTCGAGGGCGCTCCCACCTTTGCCGACATCCGCGCCCAAGTCGCCCAGTTGCTTGAAGGTGCGGTATTCGTCGCTCATAATGCCCGCTTCGATTATGGATTCATTAAAAATGAGTTCAAGAGAGAGGGCGTCAGCTGGAGCGCCAAGTGCCTCTGCACCGTGCGTCTCTCAAGGAAGTTGTATAGCCGAGAGAAGAGGCATGACCTTTCTTCGATCATAGAGCGCTTCGGTTTTGAATGTCCGCGCCGGCACAGAGCCTTCGACGATGCGCGAGTGCTTTTCGACTTCCTCAATCACATAGAGAGAAGCGGGCGCGAGGAGGAGCTCAAGGAAGCGGTCAAGGCTCTTCTCCAAGAGAATACTTTGCCCCAATTCTTGGATGAGAAGAGCATTCGAGCCTTGCCAGAAGGTCCGGGGGTATACACCTTCTTAGGACCTGAGGGAGAGGTTCTCTATGTAGGTAAAAGCCTAAACATCCGCCATCGAGTGCTCTCGCACTTTTCAAATGATCACAGCACGACCAAAGAGATGCACTTATGCCAAGAGACTAGGAGAGTGGAAGCCGAGGAAACTGCTGGAGAATTGTCCGCTCTTCTTCTCGAGTCCGAACTTATCAAAGCCTTATCTCCTTTGTACAATCGCCAGCTGCGCCGTCGCTCAGAGCTTGTGGTAGTCAAGGGGTTTAAAAAAGATGGCTATATGAACGCTAAGATCGAGAGGCTCCGAGAGGTCAGTCCCGAAGAATACAAAGAGATCTTGGCAATATTTAGGAACGTCAGACAAGCCAAGGAATTCCTTTCCGCCTCCGCGTACGAGCACGGCCTCTGCTCGAAGCTGCTTGGGATCGAGAAGGCCAATGGCGCATGCTTCGCGCATCAGATAGGAAAGTGCAGCGGAGCTTGCCTTGGCAAAGGGGAGCCCAAGGACTACAACCAGAGGGTCAAGGAAGTCTTTAAGAAGAGGAAGCTCCGGGCGTGGCCCTTCGCCGGCGCTATTAGGATCGAGGAGAGGAGAGATGATGACGAGAGTCATGTCTTCATCCTTGATAATTGGTGCTTGCTCAAAGACGCTAAGATAAGCATGTATGACACGGAAGTGCGCTCGCACCCGGGCCGCTTCGACTACGATGCTTATAAGATATTTATGCGCTATATCAAAAATCCTCTGAACAAAAAGCGCATCAAGCACTTGAGCCAAGAGGAGGAAAGAGTTGTGGAAATGGATTCGTCTTTATAGTTGTGCTCGACCTTATTCGCTAATTTTTACTACTATGGGAGCCAAAGAAGACGCAGAGAATGAAGTCAAGGATGCTGAAGGCGATGAAGCTGAGGCCAAAAGGGCCGATGCTGACGCTGGTCGCCGTGTGGCCGATGCGACAGATGAAGTAGCTGATGAAACGGACAAGGAAGCCGACCAGAAGGAGGAGCACTCGGAAAGCTGATATACTAAATATATGAATATCAACACCAAAGCCACCGGCATTGAATTGACCCCGGCCATTTCGGCCTATATCGATAAGCGCTTGCAAGGTGTCGAGAAATATTTAAACAACAAAGCCGCCTACATGCAGGTGGAGGTCGGAAGGAGCACTGGGCACCACAAGCAGGGCGAGGTGTTTAGAGCCGAGGTGCGTATTGCCGGCGACGGTGCTGACTATTATGCAGTGAAGGAGGCCGAGGATCTCTATGCCGCTATCGATATGGTCAAGGACGAAGTGGTCCAGGAGATCAAGAAGGCAAAGGGCAAGAAGCGCGAGCTCCTGCGCCGCGGCCAGAGAGCTATCAAGGATATGGTCAAAGGCTTTCCTTGGCTTCGTCGTGGAAAAGGTGAATAATAAAGGGATGCAATACCGCCGAACCTATTGGAGTCAGGTCGCCAGTCCTTGGGTCTCGATGTCGGTGCTTATTGGCGGCATGGTGAGCGCCATTCTTCTATATGGGCTTGTCCGCTTCGACAACATGGCCGAGAACAATTCTTTGTATAACTACAGCACTCTAAATTAACGGCCTCTCAGATAGTCGGAGTAGGACATCTCCTTCTTGCCGGGAGGGATGACTTTATCTAGAACAAGAGCGCCCTCCTCCATATGCGCATCGGTGATGATCAATTCGCCCATGCGGGCGCGGGGCCAGACTTCAAAGGCCTTAATCTTTCGTAAAGCTGCTTCAGGCGAGTCATTGGAGATGTCTGCCTCGCTCTTCTCTATCATATGCGTGTATGTAGCCTGCGCACGGTCCTGTTCTATCTCAGGAAGTTCTCCGTTGACCCACTTTGGCAGCACCAGAGCGAGCATCTTTCCGCCTACTTCGCCAAGCTTCCTCTCTGCCACGCTGTATTTCTCAGGCCAGGTGTCGAAGGTGACTTCTTGTTGCACGACGATCGGGCCCTCATCCATCTTTTCGTCGATGCGCATGATGGTCACTCCCGTTTTGTCTTCATGGAGGATCGCGCCTTGGATCGGAGCCGGGCCTCGCAGCTTGGGTAGGAGAGAGGGATGAACATTCAAGGTCTTATATTTCGGTCGATAGATAAGATCGGCTGGCAAGATCCTGCCATACGAGGCTACCACATAGACGTCGGCCTGAGGCGCTTCATCACGTTTCTCAAACACCCTAATGTTGTGTGTGAGAGCCCAGGCTTTAACGGGATTTGGAGTTAGTACTAACTTACGGCCTTGAGGCTTGTCTGGGAAGGTGACGATTCCCATCGGTATCAAGTTCTTTTTAAAAAGCTCTTCGAGCACATATACCGAGAAGGTTGAGGTCCCGAAGAAGACGTAAGAAATGCTACTCATGCTTTTCGGGTGGAATGTCCTCGACGTTCTCCGCTTTGTCTATGAAGAGGATGCCGTTCAAGTGGTCGACTTCGTGCTGGAAGATCTGAGCCATGAGTCCCGAGGCGCCTCTTACAAACTTCTTGCCGCTTTCGTCATATGCTTCGATGGTGGCCTTCTCACTCCTCTCTACCTCGCCGTAGAGCCAGCGCACGGAGAGACATCCTTCCTCCATCTTTTTCTTCTTCCTTGAGAGCTTTGAGATCATCGGATTTATGTACACTTGGTCCGGATATGTGGTGGCGTCGAGCTCCTCCTCGCCATGCGCACCGCGCTTTCTGTTCAAGAGCTCCTGAGTCCTTCCGGCGATAACGAATATCCTCAAACTCTCACCGATCTGCGGAGCGGCAATAGCCACGCCGTCGCTCTCGGCCTGTAGGGCTAGTCGCATCCTTTCGACCACTTTGCGGATCTTCTTCGAGGTAATGTCCTTATGCAAGACCTCCTTGGCCACTTCGCGTAGTTTGGGGGAATCCTTTTGGAGGATGGTGGGCTTTTTCATAATATGCTCTCAGGATCTACTTTAATCAAAAATTCAGGAGAGAGCAAAAGGAGTTTGTCTTTGATCTCAGAAACTGGCCAACTCTCTCTCGGGATGCGCAGGACCATGTTGAGCATGCGCTTCCCGGAGGGAGTGCCGCGATTCTCCACAATGAAGTGCGGTTTGTGATCCTTGAAGAGGCTCTGGAGATAGACCGCCTTCTTCTCAAGAGCCTCGCGGGTGCCAAGAGTACTTACTTTAACAAAGATCGAGAAGGGTGGATACAAGAGTTCCTCACGCTCTTTGATCTCAGCTCGGTAGAAGTCTAAGATATTGCCATCAGCCGCTAGGGAGAGTATTTCTTCCCCAACATTCCTTGTTTGGACCAAGAAGCTCTCGGCCGTCAATTGCCTTAAGCGGGTGACGAGGTAGAAGATGCGTTCATTCATGCTGAAGTCGGGTACCGAGAAGAGGGCGTCGAGTGAGACCACAGCGGCGTACGAGACACTTGTGAGATGGAGGAAGGCAAGCTCGGTGCCCACGAGCACGCCGCCTTCGCTCTCGAAGCGCTTGGCAATGACTCGCGCTCGAGTGGCGGTCTCGGCATGATCTTTGTCTAAGACGAGGACGGGCACAGAAGGGAAGAGGGCCTCCACCTCGGCCACTATCCTGTCTATCCCGACGCCGAGAGCATTCAATTTCCAACTATTGCAGGTGTCACAGCGGGTTGCAGCACTCCGCCTGGCGCCACAGTGGTGGCAGATATAGAGGCGCGACTCGCCCTCATTCGGTTTAGATTTATCATGCGTTTCGTGCAAGACAAGCGGGGCCTGGCAGTTGTCGCAGAGGAGGAGCGAGCCGCAGTCTCCGCAGACTGTTGACGGGGCCAAACCCTTGCGCGCACCGAAGAGGAAGACTCTTTTATTCTCCTGGATGGCCCGAGTGAGCATGTCTTTTAATTCTGGAGACATAACTTCGAACTTGCGTTTGCGCATGTCCACAAGCTTCGACGGGGCAGTATATTTTATCCGCCAGGTAAGAGGCGCCGCTTCCGAGTACGTGCCCCCTCGCTCCTTCCACAGGGTCTCAAGCGAGAGCACTGAGTCACCGAAGATCAAGGTCTTGCCCGATTCGCGAGCGTAATATTCGAGGAAGGTCTTCAAGTGGATATGCGGCCGCGAGAGAGTGCGGTATGAGCGCGAGTTCTCACGGTCAACGATAATAGTTTCGAGGTCCGGTCGGTCGAAGGCGAGGAAGGCCGGAGTGGTGATGAAGACTATCGGATGCTTCTCCTTATGCGCCTTCCACAAAATGGCTTTGATCTCTTTCGGTTTGCGGCCAACGGCTGAGTGGACATAATTTTCTATACCGTTTGAAAGGGTCTCTAGGGCGCGCACGGCATCCTCGCGCGTAGGAGTGACGAAGGTGACCGAGGTCTTACGGGCAAAGGCCTCACGAATGATTCCTTTGTACTCACGCAAACGCTCCACCTCCGGCAGTTGCACCAACTTCACCTCGCGGAAGGTTCGTTCCTCCAGATCCGCTTTGCCGAGGAGCTCTGGGGATTCTAAAAATATCTTGGGTAAGAGCGCACTCAGCACGCTCCCTAGAGTGGCGGCGTAGTAGTCAGCGGTTTTCTCGGCCGCGCGCATAAAGGCCGGTGAGAGACGGCCGGCTTTGTCGATCCTAGCGAGCTTCTTTAAAGAATAAGTGGCTTCCTTGAGCTCGGCCTTGGCTTGTCTGGCTGGGAAGCTCTTGACGACGATGCCGAGAGCCGTGCCGCTGCGTACGGGCACTCGGACGAAGCTGCCGGGCTCAAACTTATCTTTGGTGAAGTAGGTCAGGGTCGATTTAGTGATGCCTTTGACGACGGGGATGACTTCGACGACCTGCATTGCCTCATTATAACAACGCGAGTATCATAAGCCCATCATGACCTCCTTTGGAAAGAAGCTCGGCATTGACCTAGGCACCACTACCATCCTAGTTTTCGTGCCTGGCAAGGGTATTGTCTTGAACGAGCCCTCGGTGGTGGCAGTATCAGAGGACGATAACAGGATCTTGGCAATAGGAGCTGAGGCTAAGACCATGATCGGCCGCACGCCGGAAAATATCGTGGCCTATCGCCCGATGAAGGACGGAGTCATTGCTGATTACAGGGTGACGGAGGCCATGCTTCGTTACTACATCAACAAAGCGCTCGGCAAGTGGAACATATTTAAGCCCGAAGTTCTGGTCTCCGTGCCTGCTGGAGTAACCTCAACGGAGCGCCGGGCGGTGGTCGAGGCGGCACTTAAAGCGGGTGCCAAGAGTGCCTATGTGGTCAAGGAGCCTATCTTGGCAGCCATTGGCGCGGGTATCCCGATCCACGAAGCCGAAGGGCACATGATCGTTGACATTGGCGGCGGCACTACCGACGTAGCCATGATCTCATTGGGAGGCATCGTCGCCTCGACCTCTGTCAAAGTGGCCGGCAATAAACTCGACGCGGCTATTCAAGATTATATGAAGAAGACATATAACCTGGCGATCGGCGACAAGACCGCTGAGGAGATCAAGATCCAGATCGGCTCAGCTATCCCACAAGACGAAGAGCTGTCTATGAGCGTGAAGGGTCGCGACTCGATCCTCGGCCTGCCGCGCACCGTTGAGATCAAGACCAATGAGATCACCAAGGCTATTTCCAAAGAGCTGCGCGAGATGATCAAGGCCATCAGGGATGTCTTGCAGGAGACGCCGCCGGAGCTCTCCTCGGACATCATCGACGAAGGAATCATCATGACCGGAGGCTCCTCACAGTTGCGCAACTTCCCAGAGCTTGTCTTCCGTCGCACCGGGGTGAAGGCGGTGTTGGCCAAGGATCCGCTCTATTGCGTGGTCAACGGCACTGGCGTGGCCCTCGAACATTTGGATATGTATAAAAAGAGTATCGTCGCCAAGAGGTAACAAAAACCGGATGACAGAGTCATCCGGCGCAAACCTGACCTTCTTCACTAAGCCCCGCAAACTTTCTGAAGGCTTTGACCCTGTGATCTGATGGGCCTAGTTCCTTGATCTCTGCAAACTCATCTTGAGTGCGAGACTTATCTCGGAGCTGTTGAAAGAGCTTGTCTGCATCATCCACGGACATTGCGAGTGGACGTTGCTTGTCCCACGCAACCTCGTACCGAATTGCTTCGGTAAGAAGAGCTGCCCGACTTAACTTGGCAAAGTCCCTTTTCGCTGGTGGAGGCGTTTCTGGTACGCCAACAATTTTGACCGAGGGCTCAATCGCTGGCTCCGCCTTTCCTGCGAAGTTACTTCTTCGCACCGGGTGCAGGAAGAGTTTGCCCCTATTGTCCCTGCGGCGCTGCCGTAGGATGGTCCTCACTATCACAGCCGTTACCACGAGGGCCACTGCCACGATTGCTGCGATCGCTACGAGCATCACTTGGCGAGATGGGATGTGGCTCGTCACCAGGGTAAAGAGCTGGCTGAGCAGTTTCTGAAGCATCGCTTCCTCTCTGGTTGAAGTGAGGTTCTGGTCTTCTGTTAGATTATAACTTTTACAGGTTTTGTCAAGTAGCTGTGAATCTGCTACTCTAAGCAGGTGAAGCCTATAACATTTGCTATAGAAAAAGAGCTCGAAGGCAAACTTGGCCGGGCCGGTGTACTTGAGACGCCGCACGGCGTTATAGAGACCCCCGCCTTCGTTTCTGTCGGTACCAAGGCGGCTGTTAAAGCCCTTTCGCCTGAAGATGTCAGAAGCCTGGGCGCGCAAGTGGTGCTTTCCAATACCTACCATCTCTACTTACAGCCGGGTGACGAGCGGATAAAGAAGTTGGGCGGCCTCCATAAGTTTATGAATTGGTCTGGTCCGCTCATGACAGATTCTGGAGGCTTCCAAGTCTTCTCACTCGGAGCGGCATATGGCAAAGAGCTTTCTAAGGTAGTCTCTATTACCGACCCATCACAACTCTTGCATGAACGTTCCGGCGAAGGGGAGCAGCCAAGACTCGCAAATATTGGTGCAGACGGCGTCTCGTTCCGCTCGCACTTAGACGGCAGCCTGCACTACATCACACCAGAGAAGTCGATTGAGATTCAGCATAATCTTGGAGCCGACATCATCTTTGCCTTCGACGAGTGCACGTCGCCGCAAGAAGACTTCCGTTATCAGGAAGAGGCGCTTGAGCGCACGCATAGATGGGCACAAAAGAGTTTGGATTATCACAAGTCTAAAAATAATTCTGAGAGGCAAGCCCTTTTCGGTATTGTCCAAGGCGGTAGGGAAGAGAGTTTAAGGAAGAGGTCAGCCGAGTTTATGAAGAGTTTAGACTTCGATGGCTTCGGCATCGGAGGCTCGTTTGCTAAAGAGGACATGGAGACGGCGGTCAAATGGGTCAATGAGATCTTGCCGAAAGAGAAGCCCAGGCACCTCCTTGGCATCGGCGAGCCCGAAGACCTGTTTATGGGGGTCGAGAATGGAGTCGATCTTTTCGATTGTGTCGCCCCGACCCGTAACGGCCGTGGCGGCACGCTCTATACCTCAAGCGGTAAAGTTAATATCAGAAATGCAGAATTTAAGGAAGATATGGGCCCGATTGACAGCGAGTGCGATTGCCATGTCTGCAAGACTTACTCACGGGCATACCTTAATCATCTCTACCGCGCCCACGAGATGCTCGGCGGCACCTTGGGCTCGATGCACAACCTCCACTTCATCATCTCGCTTGTCGCGCATATGCGCCAAGCAATTCTAGATGGAAATTTCCAAGAATTTAAAACAGATTTTCTCTCGAAATATAAATGAAGCAGCCCCGACACATAAGTGCGGGGCTGGCGAATCTCGTCGTCGCTTACTGCGGTACTCGGGTCAGGAATCCGATGGCAATCAGGAGCAGAGCGACGCAAAGGAAGGCGGCGTAGATGCGGGAGGGCGAACGTAGGAACGCGAGCATGGGGTTATCCTCTCGGGGTGGAATGGTTTCTACCTCTCTGCTACTAACATAGCATAGCTTTATTAATTTGTCAAGAAGAAATTGCAAAATGCCAGAAAACCTTGTAAAATAAGGCTAAATGTCAATATTTAAGATTAACAACGAGTTTAAGCCGGCGGGGGATCAGCCTAAGGCTATCCAAGGTCTCACTGAAGGGGTCGAGAAGGGCGAGCGGTATCAAACCCTTCTTGGTGTGACTGGCTCGGGCAAGACCTTCACCGCGGCCAACGTCATTGCCAATATTGGTAAGCCGACACTTGTCATTGCCCACAACAAGACCCTGGCGGCCCAGCTCGCTCAGGAGTATCGCGAATTCTTCCCGGAGAATGCGGTGCACTACTTCGTCTCCTATTACGACTTCTACCAGCCGGAGGCTTACCTGCCTGTGACGGATACTTACATCGAGAAGGAGGCCATGATCAACGAAGAGATAGATCGCTTGCGTCACGCCTCCACTCAATCCTTATTGACTCGTCGTGATGTTATCGTGGTGGCTTCCGTCTCGTGCATTTACGGCTTAGGCAGTCCTGAGGAATATGAGAAGGTCAATATGAAGATCGAGAAGGGGGCAAATATATCGCGTGCCGACTTCATCCGCGAGCTCATTCGCATCCACTTCACTCGCACCAACGCCGACGTCAACCCAGGCCAATTTCGAGCTCTTGGCAGCGCGGTGGAGATCATGCCGACTTCGGAGCGCAATATCTTCCGCATAGAAATCGAAGAGGGCACGATCTCGAAGATCTCGCGCATCGATGGTGTGACGCGCTCTATCATTTCCGAGCCAGAGGTCTTCTTCCTCTTCCCGGCCAAGCACTTCATTACGGCCGAGGATCAACTCGAGCGAGCCTTTAATAGTATTAAATCAGAGCTCACAGATCAGTTGGAGTTATTTAAAAAAGAAGGGAAGATCTTAGAAGCCGACCGCTTGAAGCGACGCACCTCATACGACTTGGCTCTCATCCGCGAGGTGGGCTACTGCAATGGGATCGAGAATTATTCCCGCCACTTCTCTGGCAAGAAACCGGGTGAGGCACCAGACACTCTGCTCTCATACTTCCCGCACAAGGCCGATGGTTCGCCCGACTTCTTGACCATTATCGACGAGTCGCACGTGACCATTCCGCAAATTGGCGGCATGTATGCCGGAGACAAATCTCGTAAGGACACCCTCATTGAACACGGCTTCCGTCTGCCTTCCGCGCGCGACAATAGGCCTTTGAAGTTTGAAGAATTCGAGAAGAATGTGGGCCAAGTGATCTTCACCTCCGCTACCCCAAGCAAATTCGAGAAGGAGCACAGTACCAAAGTAGTCGAGCAAGTTATCCGCCCCACAGGACTTATCGACCCGGAGGTCTTAGTGCGGCCAATACAAGTAGGGCAGACCCGCCTGCCAGCGCCTGATGCCGCAGGCTATGGCGGGCAGGTCTTCGACTTCATTAAGGAAGCCGAGGCGGTCATCAAGAAAGGTGGTCGAGCCATTGCCACCACTCTTACCAAGAAGATGGCGGAGGATCTCTCAGAATATTTGAAGGAGAAGAAGATCAAGGCTAGCTATCTGCATAGCGACATCAAGACCATCGAGCGCATTGAGATCTTGACCGCTTTCCGTCGCGGGGAGTTCGATGTGCTTGTCGGAGTGAATCTCCTACGAGAAGGTTTGGACTTGCCGGAAGTGATGTTTATCGGCATCTTAGACGCAGACAAAGAGGGCTTCTTGCGCTCTGAGACCTCGCTTATCCAAATCATTGGCCGTGCCGCGCGCAATGTGGAGGGGAGAGTGATCCTATACGCCGACACGGTAACGGGCTCAATGGAGAGAGCGATTGGAGAAACCAACCGCCGCCGGGGCATCCAGGTCGCCTACAACACCAAGCACGGCATTACTCCGAAGACGATCATCAAGAAAATCAAAGACATTACAGACACGCTGGATCGCGAGCACCACCAGGCTGTCGACACGCTTCTTGAGACCGACGCCAAACTCTTCGAGAAGAATCCCAAGAAGCTTATCAAAGCCAAGATGAATGAGATGGAGGAAGCGGTCAAGGTCCTCGACTTCGAGAGCGCCGCCATCTTACGCGATGAACTCAAAGTTCTCGAAAGCAGATTAGAAAAGTCCGAAAAATCAAAAAAGAAAAAAGCCGCCTAAGGTTCAGGCGGCTCTGGTTGCGAATCGGCTTCGCTTGCCGGTGAATCGCGCTCCGGCGCGTTTTTTATGCTTTCGGGTCCTCAATATAGGGTTACTGGTCGGATGTCCCACGTGATACTTGTCGCAGTAAGAGCAATGGTAAGGCTTTACTCCATGACCAAGCCTTTGTGCATGCTGCCAGGCCTCCTTGCGTGTGTCGTAAGAAAACTCCTTACTCGTGCAGGAACGCCATCGTAGCTCACTGGGTGACATCTTCATCCGGGATTAAGGGAAGAACAAACACTTCTGCATTAAACATACACCCAAGCTCATCTATGGCAAGGAAGTAATACACAGATACAAAAAGCCGACACTAACTAGTGACGGCTGGAGATGTTTGCTTGGGATATCGCCCGCGTTCGATTAACGTGGTGAAGAGAATTCTAAGCAAATCATCTCGCTGGTTTGGATGGTCTGCTTCGAATTTCTGGATGATCTTGTAGATGTGGATCTCGTCTTGTGGGCATGGACGATACTGCTTGAGCAAGGCCGCAATCGTGCGGCGATTTTCAAACGTATGATTTTGCGGTACATCATGCCGGATAAGCGTAAGTATCTCTCGAACCTTTTCGAGAGAGAATCCGAATGCATTACCCAAGCCCTGAAGATCCACTGATTCTAGCTGAGACTCAACAGTGTCCATAGGGACCCCAAATGTGAGTGAGAAGAGCGTTCCATTCATCATTCTAACATGCTATAATGCTCCTATACACCCCCTAGGCTTGCCCCGGGGTCATATTCATATGGCTAAGAATAATCAAGACAAGATCATTGTCCGCGGCGCCCGCACGCACAATCTCAAGAATATTACCGTTGAGATGCCGCGCAATGCCATGATCGCCATCACAGGACTCTCAGGAAGTGGAAAGTCGTCTTTGGCCTTCGACACTATTTTTGCCGAGGGACAGAGACGCTACGTCGAGTCGCTATCTTCATACGCGCGGCAGTTCTTGCACCAGATGCAGAAGCCAGATGTAGACGAAATTATCGGCCTCTCTCCCGCTATCTCTATCGATCAGAAGAGCCGCTCCAATAACCCTCGCTCAACGGTGGCGACTATTACCGAAATTTATGACTACTTGCGCATCCTCTATGCGCGCATTGGCAGGCCGCACTGCTTGGTCTGCGGGCAGGAGATCAAGAAACTCTCAAATGAAGAAATTAAAAACTTCGTGCTCGAGAGAGTGGACGATAAGGCTAAAGAAATACCAAAAGACAAGAAAATTACCCTGCCCACATATGTCGAGATCTTCTCGCCCATTGTCCGCGGCAGGAAGGGTGAGTACTACCAACTCCTCTACGACCTCTTGGGCAAAGGCTACACGGAGGTCCTGGTGGATGGCGTACGCAAGAACTTGCGCGAGCGCATTGAGCTTACCAAGACGAAGACCCACTCCATCTCTGTCTTGGTCGACTCCATCAGTTTGAACGAATTTATCACCGACGAGAAGGCGGCCCACGAACGCCTCTCAGAAGCGATCGAGAAGGCCATCCACGAGTCTGAGGGCCTGCTTGTCATCCGCTTCCGCGATATGGCTGAAGAGCAAAAGCCTGTGAAGGAACGAACACCTTCTGAGGAATTCTTGATGTCGGCCAAGTGGGCGTGCCCCAATGACGGCTTCTCCTTCCCGGAGATAGAGCCGCGTCTCTTCTCCTTCAATTCACCTTACGGCGCCTGCCCAGATTGTAACGGCTTGGGTACCAAGTACTTGTTCGGCAATCAGCCATGTCCGCGCTGCAAGGGCAAACGCTTGCGCGAGGAGGCTTTGCACGTGCTCATTGGCGGGAAGAATATTGTGGACTTGACCACCTTGTCGATCAAGGATTCTGACGACTTCTTCAAAAAGGTCAAACTTACGCTGCGCGAGAAGAATATTTCTAAAGTAGTGATAAAGGAGATCTGCTCGCGGCTTGAATTTATGTTGAACGTCGGTATCGAGTATCTCTCGCTCGACCGTCGCGCCCATACGCTTTCGGGCGGCGAGGCCCAGCGCATCCGCTTAGCTTCGCAGCTCGGCTCTGGTCTCGTGGGAGCGCTCTATGTCTTAGATGAGCCGACCATTGGTCTCCACTCTCGCGATAATGGCCGCCTGATCCAAACTCTCCTCAATCTGCGCGACCTCGGCAACACGATCATCGTGGTCGAGCATGATGAGGATACTATCTATTCGTCCGACTACATCATTGATATCGGGCCAGGCGCAGGGATACACGGTGGCAAGGTGGTAGTAGCGGATTATCTTGAGCCGCTTTTGACGGCGAAGAGGAATGATTCGAAGTCTCTGACTCTCTCTTACTTGCGTGACGAAGAGAAGATCGAGGTACCGGAGGAGAGGAGAACTTCAGAGAAGGGTAGTATTCAGATCCGCGGCGGCAAGATCTTCAACATCAAGCATATGAATGTCGATATACCTTTGGGCAAACTTATTTGCGTTACCGGAGTCTCTGGTTCCGGCAAGTCTTCCTTTGTCTACGAAATTTTGTACAAAAATTTGCAAGCCCGCCTCGAGAAGCGCTATAGAAGCGCACAGACCTTCAACGCCCAGTCGTTTGCCGGGACAGAGTACTTGGGCCGGGCCATCCTCATCGATCAATCAGCCATCGGCCGCACCCCGCGCTCGAACCCGGCCACCTACACGGGCGCCTTCACCTTCATCCGAGAACTCTTCGCCGAGTCTTCTGAGGCGCGAGCAAGAGGTTGGAAGGCCAATCGCTTCTCCTTCAACGTCAAGGGCGGCCGCTGTGAGACTTGCCAAGGCAATGGAGTGATCGAGGTGGAGATGCACTTCCTGCCGACCGTCTATGTGCCTTGCGATGTCTGCCAGGGTAAGAGATTCATGAAGGAAACCTTGGAAGTCGAATACAAGAAGAAAAATATCTTCCAGATCCTCGAGATGACCATCGAGGAGGCACTCAACTTCTTCGAAGACATCCCGGCTATTTATGACAGGCTCAAAGTACTAAATGACGTGGGCCTCGGCTATCTTAAGCTTGGCCAGAGCGCCACCACGCTCTCAGGCGGTGAGGCTCAGCGCGTCAAGATTGCTTCCGAGCTCTACCGTCCGCACATGCAAAAGACGATCTATATTTTGGACGAGCCGACCATAGGATTGCACTACGCCGACGTCAAACTCTTGATCGAGATCCTCCAGAAGCTTGTTGATAAAGGCAACACGGTCGTTGTCATCGAACACAATCTTGATTTGGTGAAGAATGCTGACTACGTGCTTGATATTGGCCCGGAGGGAGGCGAAGGAGGAGGGAAGTTGGTGGCCAAGGGTACTCCGGAAGAAGTCGCCAATACCGATACGCACACAGGAATGTATTTGCGCAAAGCATTGAAGAAAAGTAAGAGAAAATAAAAGCACCAAGATTACTTGGCGCTGAGTTTAACCGAGTGGTATGTGGTTGGAGTAATCTGTTGAATCACTTTCCCTTCGTGATCCTTGATTACACCGATGATACGATTTGGATCATAGTCGCGAATAATCTCATCGACAGAGCGGAGACTGCCATCTGCCATGCGATTTCTATTCGTAGACCATTGGTTGTTGCCAGCCAACATGAGTGTTTCTCCCGTTGAGTTTGTGCGTTTCCGGCAGATATAGTAAATTACAAATAATGAATAGTCAACCTGCCCGCCATCGCAACGCTCAGGCGTTAGCAGGCGGGGACCTACAACAACTCGATCTGCCTGATAGCCCCGGAGTGTATTACTTCCTGGGGCCGAAGAAGGAGATATTATACGTGGGCAAGGCCACCTCTCTTCGTGATAGGGTGAAAAGTTATTTTGCCAAAGACCTTTTAACCGCTCGCGGCCCGCTCCTTGTGAAGATGATAGATGAAGCTGTGTCACTAGATTGGATGACCACCGACTCGGTGCTCGAAGCGCTCATCTTCGAGGCCAATCAAATTAAGAAGCACAAGCCTCCTTACAATACCGCTGAGAAGGATAATAAAAGCTTCAACATGGTCGTGGTAACGGACGAAGATTTCCCACAAATCTTCGTCATGCGCTCACGCAGCGTAGCTCACTGGAATTCGATCTCCAAAGGTTTGAAGCTTTCTGCCGCCTACGGCCCCTTCCCACATAGTGGAGAATTGCGCGAGGCTTTGAAGATCATTCGCAGGATCTTCCCGTACAGGGACAATAAATGCAAACTCACAGGCAAACCCTGCTTCAACGCTCAGATCGGCCTTTGTCCGGGAGTGTGCGCTGGCTGGATGGGCAAGCGCGAGTATAGGAAGCAGGTCAAGCGCATCAAGCTCTTCTTCGAAGCCAAGAAGACAGAACTCGTTAAAGATCTTGAGAAGGAGATGCATTCGTGTGCCAAGGAAAGGAAGTTTGAAGAGGCCGAGAAGTTCAAGCGCATGCTCTATGCTCTTGAGCACATCCAGGACATTGCTCTCATCAAGCACGACATGGAGCGCTCCGAGAGTGGAGAATTCCGCATCGAGGCCTATGACATCGCTCATCTATCAGGCAAGGAGGCCGTGGGAGTCATGACCGTAGTTGAGGATGGCGAACTTGTCAAAAACCAATACAGAAAATTTAAAATTAAAATCGATAAAAATGATGACGTTCGTAATTTGCGCGAGGTCTTGGAACGCCGCTTCAACCACCCAGAGTGGAAGTGGCCGCAACTTATTGTCGTCGACGGCGGGGTGGCTCAGATCAACGCCGCGCAGGAAGTTTTGAAAGAAAAGGGATTCAATATCGATGTCGTCTCAGTGGTAAAGGATAACCATCATAAAGCCAAGGGAGTAGTTGGCAGTAAGCAGTATGTAGAAAGGTGGGGCAAGTCAATTTTACTCGCTAATTTCGAAGCTCACCGCTTCGCCATTACTTATCACCGCAAACTGCGCGGCAAAGGCTTCAGGATATAGTATAATTTCCGCATGCGTGTAGCAGTCTTACGTGGCGGACCATCTGCCAACTATGAAGAGTCGCTGGCCACAGGCGAGCATGTGCTTAAGATCTTGCGCGGAGAGCCGGAGCGCTACGAACTGCTTGATATTTTCATCTCCCGAGACGGGCAGTGGCACAAGCGCGGCGTGGCTATAAAGCCAGAGGACCTTCTCCTCCATGTCGACACCGTCTTCAACGCCCTCCACGGCTCATATGGAGCCAGTGGTGAGGTGCAGCAGTTCTTATCTGCCCATGCCATTCCTTACACTGGCACGGATGCCGTTAATTCCGCTCTCGCTCTCCAGCAACACTTGGTGCGGGAGCGCCTCGCGAGCGAGGGTCTTAGGCTGCCGCGGCATGTGGTGCTTGAGGGCCGGGTAACTTTGTCTGATGTACACAAACTTTTCAGAAGCTTTATGTACCCTATGACCGTCATGCCGGTGAGAGATGGCACTCTGTTTGGCAAGCGGGTGGTGAAGAGCTTCAATGATCTCACTGAGGCCATCGCGGAAGCCTTCCACCACTCCTCGCAAGTGATGGTCGAGGAATCTGTCCGCGGCAAGGAAGTGGACTGCGGGATCATAGAGAACATTCGCGGCGAGAAGTTGTATGCCCTCCTGCCGCATCCGCACTTGAGTACGGAGCAGAATAAGCTGGTCGAGAATATGGCTCGCCAGGCTCACTCGGCACTTGGCCTCAGGCATTATTCCTCCTCGCACTTCGTCATCACTCCTCGAGGCAATATTTATATCGTCGGCACCACCCCGCATCCGGAGTTGCATGAGAATTCTCCTTTCGTCGAGTCGCTCCAGTCCGTTGGTATGACTCCTCGGGAGTGCGTGACGCATCTTATCAACCTCGCGCTAGAAAAATAAATGCAGCAAATAGGTCAAGGTTATTACTACACGGTATACGATCTTCTAAATGGCCGGGTTTTGAAGCGGGTCACAGGCCATCGCCACAGACTTAAAAAGTTACTCGCTTGGTATGGCAAAACTCGGTCAGCTAGGCTGCGAATCATTGCGTTTTATCCGCGCCAGATCCTAAAGGACCGCCGTTCGCTCCGGCTCTCAGCCAAAACTTACGAAATTAACCCGGAGATCTTCGGCAATCCTAAATTCCTCAATCAGCTTGAATACGAGCAAGATAAGGCTATAACTCTTGAGGATTATTTTGAAAGTCACACCTTCGAGGAGAATAAATTAGCTTTCAACGATTATCCGAATTTAGTAAAAATCCTTTGGGTACATGGTCTCTCAGACACTGTATTCAACTTCACCAGGAATACGGGTATCTCACTACAGACAAATAAGCTCCTCTATATCGACTTCAATGAATTTAGCCAGAAAAAGGATAAAGTGCGCAGATGCATTGAAACTAAAAAGTGGCGGACACAGAAATCTCTGCGAGATATGCAGGAAGGGGAGTTGAAGGATTATATTATCAAAAGGATCGAAGCCGAATTGACTCTAGAGAAACTCGAAGAACTCTGGCCAAAATAAAAGCCCGCCCGCTAACGCCTAAGCGTAGCAATGGCGGGCGGGCACCTAATCTTTGTTGGCTGGCGCGTGAGATTGCTTGCTGAATGCATACAGACGTTTAGCTTCTACGTCCACATGAGGAAGTTCCGGCATATTAGGATCTTCACTCGGCGGGCCGAACATCCAGTTCTTGAGGAGGAGCCAGGCCATGAAAGCCACAGCACCATATCGCATCTCATCGAAATGTTCTGCCAGAAAGTGCATGAGTAGCCTCCGTTTGTCTAGCTCAACTATACTATAAAAATAGAGGGGTGCGAGACTTTATGCAGTACGCGGCAGACGATCTTCGAGATAGGCGAGACGTCTATCATAATCCTCGATACGTTCTATAGCTGGCATGATTTCATCAAAACGCTGGTCAATATGTGTCGCGAGCGCCTGCATGGTGCTGTGAACTTCGACTATTTGGTTGTGAACATCAGCCAGATCGTTCTTGGTAGCCATCTCCGAGCGCAAGACCACCAAATCGTCTTTGGACGCCATTTTGGCGAACTGCTCATCGAGGTATTTCTTAGTGTTCTGATCCATGTGGGTATTGTATCAGACGTCTTACAGTCAGCATACTTGCATAATCTGTGGAGAGCATGTCCTGCCGGATGCGGCATAGTTGTGCACCTTGGAAGGCTCGAACTTCCGACCTCGCGAATGTGAATCGCGCGCTCTAACCAACTGAGCTAAAGGTGCAATAGATTTTGTGGTCACGGATAATTTCTTCGTCGCCACTCAGAAATTTCTGCGACCCCGGCTCGGTATCTCGCACTGTTGCGCTCGATATACCTGCGCCTTCCACAAGCTGAAATCTGCTTCGCAGATCTCGCGCTTGTGGACCCACGGGGAATCGAACCCCGACCTGTTCCATGCCATGGAACCGTTCTACCACTATACTATGGGCCCGCTTGAATCGTTATTTTGATTGATTTTTTAGGCTTTGTCGAGTATCATTGCAAATTGAAAATTGCGAATCGTAAATTTTCACCTGGGCCCTTAGCTTAGTTGGTAGAGCGCCTCATTTGCAATGAGGAGGTCACCGGTTCGAATCCGGTAGGGTCCACAAACACGAAACAATCTGCTAAATGCAGATTTTTCGGTTTGTGGAAGCCGGAGCGCGGCGGCGCGAGGCGGGCGATCAGAGGATCGTGCCGGCGGAGGCTCGCGGACTTTTGCAGTAGCAAAATAGTTGTGACCACATGCGGAAGCCGGTTATTCCTGACCACAGCATTGAATGGCATTTGTCGATGTGCTAGGGTGGCTCTAGACCCCGCACAGGAGAGATGCATGTTGCCCGAAATCGAGTTCAAACATGTTGGCAGTAAAGGCGACGAACTGTTCTTCACCACCGAGCGTACTCTCGATCGCGTTTTGTCCCAAGGTAACACGGTCTACCTCCGACTCGAGTTACCGGGTATGCACACGTCAATCGATGTTTGCTTCCCGACCTGGGGCTTCACCAGGATCCATTGGCGACACTTCCGCCAGGAAGGCATCATGGTCACCGAGCACGATCGACGGAGTGACCGACGCAAGAAGGTTCCGCAGGATGTGTCGTATCGATTTGGGATGAGGTTAGCTCCCTGGATGTTTGATGGTTGGATCAAGAGAGAGTCTGGCGAGCGCATACCACGCGACGTGACGGCGAATTATGCCGTCCTTGACCAGAGTTTCGGCCACTCCGGCATCTTGATTCGAGTGGCGAGAAAGACAGACAGAGCTAAGGAGTATCTGGAGCTCTACCATATCGATGATGGCAACGGCTATGAGTTCTGGGATAGGTGGCAAGCGTATTCCAACACCATTCTTCTTACCAGATTCATACCAGTGAACCCGGAGAATCCTCGACTGTATTGGGAACCAGAATCTCGGACCAAAGTCGAGCCGATCTACACAGAAGCCGCAGCACATTCGTAGAAGCAGACTGCACCAAACAAGCGCCAAATCATCGGCGCTTTTCTTTTACATTCATTTGACAATTCCTCTAGCTGTGGAAAGCTTAGTGGAGACCACAGCACACACTCACAATGGAGCGGAGGATGACTAAACTCGTAAGCTGTATAGCCATGGTGGTCATGCTCGTTCTGCCGCCTAAGACGAAAGATGTGGTGATCAAGGATCTGCCAGAGGCGGTTGCTACCATCAATCGCTTCCTGGCTCCGGCTACGCCCAATAGGGTGACGAAGATGTCGGTGCGATACCGCTACCTCCTTACGAAGAACCACGAGGGCGACGAGCTTGTTGCCATGATCTTCGCCATGAAGATCGGCTGCATGGACATCAAGGCTCCTCGCACGCTCTTGGTCACCCTATCTTCGGACATCAAACTTCCAGGGCATAAGGAGGGGGAGTGGCACAATGTAAGCACGGGCCGCTCTATGATCTTCCTGGCCTCGCTCAACAGCGCGAGGGGGAGTGGGCACGACTTCTCTCCCATGCTGCCCCTCATCGAGGATGTCTGCGAGATGGTGATACCTCGCAAGAGAAAAGAGGTTTTTGCCTCTCTCTGGGCCGACAGTACAGAGAAACACTTCAAGCTCGACGCTAGATATGCAAACTAAAGGCAATACGCCACCCGCTAAACGGGTGGTGTTTTTCTGAAATAGCCTACTGTTGAGCCATATTTTGCTTGTTTACACCCAAAAATTTTGCTATAATTCCTAGTGTGTGATTATAAGTTTAGCCAAGCTCTTTATGTCAAAGTCGCTTACACAGGAGCAGACCACCATGCTCTTCGCACCGCTTCCTCGCGAGGCGGTCAAACAACACCCAGCCAAGAGCTTTCTTTCTGTCATCTCACCGATCTATGTCGTTGAGAGGCTCAATCAAGTCTTCGGCGTCGGGAAGTGGGAGTATCGCACCGAGCCAGTCTCAGAAGTGGAGGCTCCCGGCAATCAGGCCAGGATGTGCGTCGTGAAGGGGATCATCGATATCCCTGAATACGGCATTCACCTCGAGCAATACGGCGGCAATAACAACCAGGACACCGGTGACGCCTACAAGGGCGCTGCTACCGATGCTCTGACGAAGATTGCCAGCTACTTGGGTATCGGATTCGATGTCTACAAAGGTCGGCGGATCAACACCACCTACGTAGCACGTTAAACAAAAGCTCCGCGTAATGCGGAGCTTTTGTTATCTCGAGCGAAGTCGAGAGATTACTTCATGTGGGCCGAGACGAGCTTCGTCATCTCGAACATGGTGACCTCACCCTTGCCTCCAAAGAGGGGCTTGAGCTTGTCGTCAGCTAAGATGTTGCGCTTGTTCTTCGGATTCTGAAGGTCGTGCTTCTTGATGTAGACCCACATCTGCTTGACCACTTGCCCGCGAGGCATGGGACCCTTGCCGACCACCTCCTCGAGCTCAGGGGTGAGTTGCATGGGCTTTAGTAATGCTGGATTGGCTTGTCTTGCCATAATGTTATTGTTTATTTTGCCTTAACTAATACGGTGTACTACACAATCATCTCTCTATTCTCCACATTGTCAACCTGTCGGTAAGCCTTGCAGAGAGATTCCGTTTGTACTTCAAGACCCTGCACAAGGAGAGAAAGGTGCCAAAAGCATGGAAATGGCTCATATT
This sequence comes from Candidatus Parcubacteria bacterium, assembly GCA_019661895.1. GTDB lineage: Bacteria > Patescibacteriota > Minisyncoccia > Phycocordibacterales > Zambryskibacteraceae > JAIFWN01. The sequence continues at coordinate 26,655 of JAIFWO010000003.1, forward strand.
TATAGCCCTAGGAAGCGCTTGCAGAGACTCAACCACACCCCTAAAGGGAGGACAGATGGAGCCCAAAACCGGGATGGTCTCGCTTGCCTTCGATGACGGCTACATGTCGGCTTACACCAAGGGCTTGCCTATCCTCGCCACTTACGGGCTTAAGGCCACTTGGTACATCATCATTAACCGCACCGGCCCAAGTTACATGACGCAGAAGGAGTGGCTGGCTCTCGAGACCGCGGGCCACGAGATCGGCGGGCACACTCGTAATCACTTCCAGCTTGATACGGCAAGTGAGGCTCGGGCCCAAGACGAGATCGGCGGGGGGCGGCAAGACTTGCTCAAAGCGGGTGTCAAAGAGGTCACCTCCTTTGCCTACCCCTTTGGCAGCTACAAGGCCAGCACTCCGGATATCGTAGGCAGCGCCGGCATGACTACCGCTCGGACTGTGGAGAACGATAAGCAAAACAGCGCTGCCACGAACCCGCGCCTCTTGAAGTCGTGGTCGCTTAACCCGAATTCGCAATTGGCGGATATAAGGGCTGCGATCGACAAGGCCATGCGGGATACCACCTGGTTTATCATCACCTTCCACCGCATCGACGAGGACGGCAACTCCATCAGTGTTCGGCACGAACTCCTCGAGGGCGTAGCCGCGTACCTGGTGGAGAAGAAGGTGCCCGTCTACACTGTCTCACAAGCTTATAAGCGCCTGCGGCTATAACGCGGCGCTTTTTCTTTCCAAGCACGGCTGATATAATAGGCAGACTATGGGAATTCAAAGCTTTTTCTTGAAGCAGATGCTCAAGAGCAAGATGAAGGGCGTGCCCGAGGCGGAGCAGAAGCGCATTTTAGAATTGGTGGAGAAGAATCCCGACTTCTTCAAAAAGATCGCCGAAGAGATAGAGAAGAGGAAGAAGAGCGGCCAGAGTGAGATGCAAGCTAGTATGCAAGTGATGCGTGAGCACCAGGCAGAACTTCAGAAATTGATGCAGCCATGAAGAAAGTTTTCATCCTCATGGGTCATCCGGACAGCGACTCTCTCAACTATACCTTGGCCAACGAATATGAACGCGGAGCGACTGAGGCTGGGCATGAAGTGAGGAGGATGAATTTGGGTGAGATGCAATTCGACCCCATCCTTCACCGAGGCTACCGAGTGATCCAGGAGTACGAGCCGGACTTATTAGCTTTCCAAGAGAATGTGAAGTGGTGTGATCACTTCGTCGTTCTCTATCCCTCGTGGTGGTCAACTATGCCAGCCCTCTTGAAGGGTCTCTTCGACCGCGTGTGGATGCCTCGCTTCGCCTTCCACTTCACGGGCGACTTCACCTGGGAGAAGCTCTTGAAGGGTCGCTCCGCACGCATGATCGTGACCTCAGACACTATTCCCTTTGCTCAGTCCCTGGTCTTCGGCAATACCACCAACGAGCTTGAGCGAGGAATTCTTTGGTTTGCCGGCTTCAGCCCGATCCGGATAAAAAAGTTTGGATATTTAAAGCATGTCGACTGGCTCGGCTTCGGCATGTGGCACCGAGAACATGTGAAGAGAAAGGTCTACAATCTCGGCCGAAAGGCGAAGTAGTTTATTTGAATTTATCCGGGAACTGGGCGATGATGCCGTTGGAAAGGCCGTCGGCCATGGTAAGGATATGCGTGTAGACCGCGTCCCAAGCCTTAACCTCTCCGGTCCAGTCTTTCTTCACTCTGGCCATAAGCTCGTCGGTGGTCGTTTGCAAGTGCTTCTGCATCATTGTCTCCATCTCTTCTTTGGGCCACTTTGGATTAGCGGCTGCTAGGAAGTCGGCTATCTCCTTGCCGTTCGCATTCCAGGTATTGCTATCGGTGTTGAGCTTAGCGGTGTTGTTTGTCCTGGCATCCTCGACTATATCAACTGCGATGCCAATGTGGCTCTTCAAGAGAGCAGTGAGCTTGTTGCCGGCGTCAGCGCCATAATAGCTTGCCACAGCAGCACCGATGTCATCTTGATTCTTAAGAAGCCGCGTGGCGATAGCGTCTTTGTCCGGAGTATTGGCTGTGCCGGCCACGATATAGCTGTGAGTAAGCACCGCATGGTCCGTCCAGTGCTTGCGCATGTCTTGCCTCAAAGTATCAGCTTTGGTCAGCTGCATGCCAGTCGAGCTTGCGTAATTGCCACCAATAATATTGCCACTCTTCGGCCAGGCGTAATGACCGACGATCAAACCCAAGATTATTCCAATAAGTAATCCCACCCCGATATTGCCTTTTGTATATTTGTTCATCTTAATTTAGACGTTACTGTCGAGGAAATGTTACGTATAGTTAATATTAGCTAACGGTTAGATAAAAGATCTTAAATAAGCTATTCTAGGACTCTATGTCACTGTCAATTGGAATCGTTGGGTTGCCGAATGTTGGGAAGTCCACACTCTTTAATGCCCTCACCAAGAAGAGTGTGCCGGCGGAAAATTATCCTTTCTGCACCATTGACCCCTCTGTCGGCATCGTGCCAGTACCTGATGAACGCTTGGATAAACTCTCGGAGATGAGTAAGTCGAAGAAGACCATTCCCGCTGTAGTGGAATTCGTCGATATCGCCGGGCTCGTGAAGGGGGCGAGCGAGGGGGCCGGGCTTGGAAATAAATTCTTACAAAACATCCGCGAGTGCGACGCCATCATCGAAGTGGTGCGCATCTTTGAGGACAAAGATATCATCCACGTGCACGACAAAGTGGACCCAATGTTTGATATCGAGATTATAAACATGGAGCTTGAAGCGGCTGGAATTAAAAAGCCGACTTTATATGTACTCAACACTTCAGAGGCGAGCGAGGAGAATAAGCGCGACTTCATCTCACAACTCCCAGGCCCGCATCTCGAAATTGACCCGATCTTCGGCACCGGGCTCGATCAACTTATTACTCGTTCGTACGAACTCCTCGACCTCATCACCTTCTTCACCACTGGTGAGAAGGAGAGCCGGGCTTGGACGACGAAGAGGAATGCGACTGCCCCATATGCGGCCAAGTCCATTCACACCGACTTCATGGAGAAGTTCATCCGAGCGGAAGTGATCGAATGGGACAAACTCCTCGAAGCCGGCTCCTACGCCGCCGCCCGTGCCAAAGGCTGGGTGAGAACGGAAGGGAAGGAGTACATTGTACAAGACGGTGATGTCGTTGAATTTTTGATATAATTAATACTTAATACGTCGGCGCTAAATCACATGAAAATAACAGCAAAAGATTTCTTTATCCAAGTTGGGGCGATCGCGGCCTTCTATGCCAGCGCGGTGGCTCTTATCACGCTCCTCTTCGAGGTCATTAACTTCGCCTATCCAAAGATCACTAACGCTTACTATTATTATTCTCCCTCCATCAGTCTCCAGGTGGCAACGCTCATAGTAGCCTTCCCGCTCTTCCTGCTTCTCTCCTGGCTACTCCAGAGGTCGTACGCAGTAGACCCTAGCCTTCGTGAGGCAGGACTGCGCAAGTGGCTCTCGTACATTACGCTCTTTGTCGCTGGACTGGTCGTGACCATCGACCTCATCACGGTCATCTACATGTTCCTCGACGGGCAAGAATTGACGAAGGGCTTCCTTCTTAAGGTCTTAGTGTTACTAGTCGTCGCCGGTGGGATCTTCTTGTATTACTTGCGAGAGATTCGTAATGTCATCGCCTCATCTGAGCGCAATATCTGGCGAGTAGTAGCGGTCCTTCTTATCTTGCTCTCCATTGGCATCGGCTTCTCGGTCATCGGCTCTCCGGCAGCACAGCGCGCCTACCGCTACGACAACCAGCGCGTCACTGACTTGCAGAACTTGCAATGGCAAGTGCTTAACTACTGGCAGCAAAAGAGCACTGTTCCTACGAAGTTGAGCGACCTCGATGACTCGCTTAAGGGCGGCTACGCCTTCACTGATCCGCAGACCGGTCAGCCGTATGAATATGCGAAGACGGGCAATCTCTCCTTCAACCTCTGTACCACCTTCAGCCGAGAGACTAGACTCGGCAAGAGGCCAATTGATGGATCTGTCACTCGACCGATCATGAGCGGCGGATACATGGGCCCGGAAGGAGAGAACTGGGAGCATCAGGCCGGTCGCCACTGCTTCGAGCGCACTATCGACCCAGAACTCTACCCTCCATATCCAAAGACCGTGCCCGTAAGATAATTATGTAACGTGAAGAGATAATCACGGAGGGCAATCACTAAGGGCGCTTATTCACAAATAAAACAACCAGCGCTATCTGCTGGTTGTGTCCGCACCCGATTCGAGTCCTCGCTTCTCCGCCATCCGACGCTTGACCACTTGCGAGATAAGTGTATTCCAATCTGTATCCTCACCCATCTCGCGCAGGATCCGAGACATGTTCTCGGCGAAAGCTTCCACCATGTCCAGATCCTTATCGTGGTTGCCGAGCCCATGGCTTGGAAGATGCACGCCAATATGATCTCCGCCTGTCTCCTGCAAGATAGAGAGAAAGATCTTGTAGAAATCCTGAGATGTACAATGAAGCCGTGCTTTACCTTTTTCGATCTCAATCCTGCATCTATGGAGCGAAGGGGATTGGAGATCGAAGATGTATTCGCTGCCATTTCCTTTACTGACGATACCCAGCTGTGGATACTCGGCCATTGCTACCTCGATTTAAGTTCTGGGTTGAAATTAGCAGTATCTTCCAAGTTAGTCAAACTAGTCTTTTTTTTGTATAGTTTCCTTACATGAATGATTATGATCCGAAAGACATGGAGCCGAAGTGGCAGAAGATTTGGGAGGAGACAAAACCATATGAGGCCAAGGGGAGCGATAAGCCCAAGTATTATGCACTCGTAGAATTCCCATATCCATCTGGTGAGGGTCTTCACACAGGCCACGTAAGAAGTTATACAGCCATGGATATTGTGGCTCGCAAACGGAGGCGAGAGGGCTTCGATGTGCTCTATCCGATAGGCTGGGATGCGTTCGGTCTTCCCGCAGAGAATTATGCTATTAAGACCGGCATACACCCATCTATTACTACGCAAAAAAATATTGAAACGTATCGCAAGCAACTCAAGGCTCTTGGTATCTGGTTCGACTGGTCTCGCGAAGTTGATACCACCGATCCGAAGTACTATAAGTGGACGCAATGGATCTTCTTGAAGTTCCTTGAGCATGGCCTGGCTTATAAGGCGAAGACGGTAGTGAATTGGTGCCCGAAGGATAAGATAGTGCTTGCGAACGAAGAGGTGGTCAGTGGCAAGTGCGAGCGCTGCGGCACTGAGGTCGAGAAGCGCGAGAAGGAGCAATGGATGCTCGCTATTACCAAATACGCCGAGAGACTCGATAAAGACCTGGACGATGTGGATTATTCGGAACGTATCAAGCTCCAGCAAAGAAATTGGATAGGAAGGTCGGAAGGCGCACTCATTAAATTTGGCGAGATCGAGATATTCACAACTCGTCCAGACACTATTTTCGGCGCAACTTTCGTGGCCATCGCACCGAGCGTAGCGAAGAGGCTCACAGGCAAAGACTTCGGTATCGTTTCTGATACGGACCGGGAAAATAAAGAGAAACTTGGCGTAGATACTGGTCTCAGAGTTAGAAATCCTGCCACGGGCGAGGATGTGCCCGTCTGGGTGGTGAACTACGTCTCAGCAGACTACGGCACTGGTGCCATCATGGCCGTGCCAGCACATGACGTGAGAGATTTTGAATTTGCTGAGAAATATGGACTGCAGAAGAAATATGTAGTGATTCCAAGAATACCGGACCTGACTAATCCGCACGTCCCTGGAAAAGAGATAGTTTTTCGGAATGGAGTAATGGCTATCGTTCGTAACCCTAAAGATGGAAAGATTATTAACCTGAAATGGAAGAAGCAACCGTGGACTACATTTGTAATGGGCGGTATCGAAGAAGATGAGAGTCCTGAGGTGGCCGCAAGACGAGAAATACATGAAGAGACTGGCTATAAGAATTTGAAATTTGTTCGAATTCTTGGTGGTCCAGTCCAATCAGAATTTTTTGCTGCGCACAAAGACCTGAATCGCGTGGCCCATACATGGCAGATACTTTTTGATCTTGAGAATGATGAAAAGGACGAAATAGGCGAGGAGGAGAAAGAGATGCATGACATTGTGTGGGTAGATGTTGAAGAACTCAAGTCTGTGAGGCTTTCGCATGCCGAAGCAGAGCTTGTAATTGATAGATTAGTTAACGGTGAGAAGCCATATACTGGCGAAGGAATCCTCATAAACTCAGAAAAGTTCAACTGCCTCGAAAGTGCAGATGCTAAGAAAAAAATTACTGACGCAGTGGAGGGTAAGTGGGTTACCAAATACAAACTCCGGGATTGGATCTTCAGTCGTCAGCGATACTGGGGGGAGCCGATACCAGTTATTCATTGTGAGAAGTGCGGCTATGTGCCAGTACCGGAAGCTGACCTGCCCGTCCTCCTGCCCGAAGTGGCTGCATATCAACCAGGTCCCGACGGTGAGTCTCCGCTTGCCAATATCTCTGAGTGGGTCAATACCACCTGTCCGAAGTGTGGAGGCAGCGCTAAGCGCGAGACGGACGTCATGCCCAACTGGGCAGGCTCCTCTTGGTACTTCTTACGCTATGCCGACCCGCATAACAATACAGAGTTTGCCTCCAAAGAGGCGCTGAAGCACTGGATGCCGGTGGACTGGTACAACGGCGGGATGGAGCACACCACGCTCCACCTGCTTTACTCGCGCTTCTGGAATAAATTCCTATTTGATATCGGTTTAGTACCCCAGAGCGAGCCGTACACCAGGCGCACATCGCACGGACTCATCTTGGCCGAGGGTGGGGAGAAGATGAGCAAATCTAAGGGGAATGTAGTTAACCCAGACACGATCGTCAACCAATTTGGCGCGGATACTTTGCGAGTGTACGAGATGTTCATGGGCCCTTTCGATCAGGCTATTGCCTGGAGCGAGGCCTCTTTAGTCGGGCCAAGAAGATTCCTTGAGAAGGTGTGGAGGCTTAAAGAGAAAATAAATAATAAGGAAATAGAAAATAAGAATGCTGAGATTCTTATGCACGAGACTGTTAAGAAAGTTTCGGATGATATCGAGAGCCTGGCCTTCAACACGGCTGTCTCGGCTCTTATGATCTGGACGAACTCTTTGGAGAAGAGGGAAGCGGTAAGCGAGGAGGAATTTGAAACTTTGCTCAAACTTCTGTCGCCATTTGCTCCACATATGACGGAAGAATTGTGGGAGAATCTGGGCCAAAAAGGCTCTATTCACGAAGAGGCCTGGCCCGCATTTGACAAGGCAAAATTGAGTAAAAAAGAAACAGTAATAGTTATCCAAGTCAACGGCAAAGTAAGAGCAAGCCTCACTACACCGTCTGATACTACAGAGGTCAAGCTGAAGGAAATGGCTCTACAGAGCCCCGGAATACAGAAATGGCTTGAGGGTAGACAAATTGTCAAGTTTATCGTTATCCCGAACAGGGTGGTGAATATCCTAACCACTTGACACCGTTTGCAGAGGGTGATAGAAATGAGAGAAAGATATGACAGAAAAGATCACACTGAGCTTCAAACCAAAGCAGGTCACCAAGCGGCTCCTTTCTGTCCTCACCAAACGCGGTCAAGACGTCATTGAGAATCGCTATGGTCTCGGAGCCAAGGCCACTCGCATGACTTTGGACGCTATCGGCAAGAAGTATGACATCACTCGCGAGCGCGTGCGCCAGATCGAGAATCATTCCCTTGCTCTCATTCGCAAGTCGAAGGAGTACAAAGATCTCCAGAGCGTCTTCGACGAACTCAAAGCCACCATCCTCGAGCTCGGCGGCATCGTCTCTGAGAAGGATCTCTTGAAGCACCTCTCCAAGGATCTTTCTACCCAAAATCATTTGAACTTCCTCCTCATCTTGGGCGAGTCCTTTACCCGTGAGAAGGAGGACGAAGAATTCGTTCACCGCTGGCACGTGGATGCTGATCTTTCCAAGAAGATCCAGAACGCTCTCCGCAAGCTCTACTCGAGACTCTCAGACGACGAACTCGTCCTCGAGAGCGACCTCATAGACGACTTCCTCGAGGAAGTGAGAGATTTGAATGATAAATACAAGAACGAAGAGGTCATCAAGCGCTGGCTCTCGATCTCGCACAAGATCGGCAAGAACCCTCTTGGAGAATGGGGCCGCACCGACTCACCCAACGTCAACGCCAAGGGTATGCGCGACTACGCCTTCCTAGTGATCCGCAAGCACGGTTCGCCCATCCACTTCAAGGAAGTGGCCAAGGCCATCTCCCAGTACTTCGACAAGAAGGCTCACGTAGCTACTACGCACAACGAACTTATCAAGGATCCTCGCTTCGTCCTCGTGGGACGCGGTCTCTATGCTCTGGCCGAGTGGGGTTACATGTCTGGTGTGGTCAAGGATGTCATCAAAAAGATTATTGAGAAGGAAGGGCCTCTCGCCCGCGAAGATGTCATCAAGAAGGTGCTCAAGGAGCGTTACGTGAAGGAGAACACCATTATGGTCAACCTCCAGAATCCGAAATATTTCAAGAAAGACAAAGAGGGCCGCTACCACATCGTTTAAGCTTTGTGTACAATAAATGAATGCTGCATGAATTCTTCTCGCAATTCGACACTGCGTTTTTAAGATCGATGCTCCACTCCGTGTTTGCTTGGGCGCCGGTGTGGGTACCGATCCTTTTTGCTATTGTCTGGTTCGACCTCTGGCTGCATTACAAACAGCGCGAATGGATCAAGAAGCAGGAGAGCGTTCTGCTTGAGATACGCTTGCCGCAGGAGCTTCCGAAGTCGCCGCACGCCATGGAGCTTTTCATCAACACCCTCTACGACGTCTTCCCAGGCAACCTCATCAAGGTTTACCTCGAAGGCGCTCAGCGGCAATGGTTCTCGCTCGAACTTGTCTCGATCGACGGCACCATCCACTTTTATATCTGGTGTCTCAAGGCCCGCAAGAACCGCGTCGAGACCCAGCTCTACGCCCAGTTCCCAAACGTCGAAGTCCACGAGGTGCCGGATTACACTCTCGGCGTTCATCACAATCCGGACAAGCTTAGCTTCGGTTGGATCGGACAGCTTAAATTGACTAAAGCCGATGCGTATCCGATCAAGACCTATATCGAATACGGCCTTCATGAAGATCCTGATGAAGAGTTTAAGCACGATCCGCTCGTCTCGCTGCTTGAATTCTTAGGCTCGCTTAAGAAGGGCGAGCAAGCCTGGGTGCAAATCTTGATCCAAGGACATACTAAAGAGGGGCTCACCTTCCACCGCTTGTTTCCCAAGGCAGACTGGAAGGGCGGAGTGGAGAAGGAGATCAAAGAGATCTTGAAGAAGGGCCGCTTGAAGCCCGAGGATGACAAGACGCTCGACTCGACCAAGCACCTAAGCCAAGGTCAACGCGATGTGATCGAAGCTATTGAGCGCAATGCCTCTAAGACCGCGTTTGACGCCATGATCCGCACCACCTACTTCGCCGAGAAGGAGGTGTTTAATCCGGGCAACATCGGCGGGCTTCTGGGCAGCTTCAGTCATTTCAGTTCTCAAGATCTAAACGGCTTCCGACCCGACTTCAAAGCCAGTTTCGACTATCCTTGGCAGGATCTCTTCGGCAAGAAAAAGGCCTACAACGAGCGGCAACTCCTCGCGGCCTACAAGCGCCGATCCTTCTTCAGCCCTCCCTTCAAACATTTCCACGCCCATCCATTTATTCTAACCACTGAGGAGCTGGCCACCCTCTTCCACTTCCCATCTGGTATCGTGGCTGCTACTCCGACCCTTGAGCGCATCCCTTCGAAGAAGGCACAAGCTCCTGCCAATCTGCCCGTGTAGTATGGAGAACCCTTTCTACGAAAAAGCGAGTGCCAGTCTTGACCGTCTTTACTCATGGTCTCAAATGTACAAAAGAGACTGGCGCGTGTATGCAGGAATGGTCCTGGTCCTTATCATTCTTAGCTTCGGATACTCCTTCTCAGCGCCAAAGAACTTCCCCGTGCACGGCATCGTTACCCTTCGGCAAGGAGCCGGGCTCTCAGAACTCTCGCTGACGTTGAAGCGAAATCATGTGATCCGCTCTGCCACCTGGTTTAGGGTCACGGTCATCATTCTCGGCGGCGAGAGAGGCATCCAAGCGGGGGATTATTACCTCTCCAAGCGCGAGAGCTCGGCCCGTCTCGCCTGGAGAATGGTACACGCCGATCGCGATCTCTCTCTGGTGCGGATCACTATCCCGGAAGGATTCACGGTCAAAGATATCTCCAAACTCTTCGATGAGCGCTTCCCGCTCTTCAGCCACAAAGACTTCGAGGCCTCCGCGCCAGAAGGGTATCTCTTCCCAGATACATACTTCGTGTACGTAAATGCCACTGCCTCCTCGACCATCGGCTTCTTCCAAGATAATTTCCACAATAAGGTCGATCCATTGGCCGACGAGGTTAAGGCTTCAGGCCACAGCATCTATAACATCATCGTCTTAGCCTCGATCCTTGAGGCGGAGACCAAGACCCCAGAGGACATGGCCGTAGTCTCGGGCATCATGTGGAAGAGGCTCAAGCTCGACATGCCGCTCCAAGTCGACTCAGCTCCTGAAACTTACAAGACCAAAGGCTTGCCTAGGGCACCCATAAACAATCCCGGTCTTGTGGCTATCAAAGCCGCTATCCATCCCAAAGATTCTCCTTACCTCTACTTCATTAGTGACAAACAGAACCAAATCCACTACGCTAAGACCCTCGATGAGCAAACCGCTAATATCAACAAGTATTTGAAATAGTCCTTGACAAATTTATAAGAGGGTGTATACTTCTCATCAGGAAGCCTAACGCCTCTACCTGTGACCAGTAGAGGGCAAGTGTGAACGGGGGCTAGTAGTGGTCACAAGATGTAAAACTCATAGGCAGTTTGGAAGTTGTAGGAATTACACATGTTGCTGTAGTCCTCACTCCGCGCTTCTCAGAGACGGAAGCGATGGAGTCTACCCCACCGGTATCGAGTAACATCTATAGTACCTTTCTGATCCGTTCACACGGTTGGGTATGATGAGATGTATTAGGAGCGTCTAGAAGTTATGGCTCCGAAAAAACTCGTTAGTGGGGTTTTTCTACCACCATGCGGCATAGCCGCTTCACATATAAGCGCTCCCTTCGGGTGAGCGCTTTCTCTTAACACGGAGGATCGATGCAATCGCTTGGACGCTTTGTCACGTGGGAAGATGTGCACAACAAGGCTAAAGGCCTTCTTCAAAAAGGACAGCTCGATGCGGTGTTGTTCA
>JAIFWO010000023.1 GCA_019661895.1 Candidatus Parcubacteria bacterium
GGGAAGGGAGCCGTCTGATCATGAAGTCCACCAAGGCGAGCTGGAGGAGGGCGAGGGCAAGGGCGGAAGGAGAGCCCAGGAGGAGAGAGGCACCGAAGAAGACAAAGACATTCCCGCCCAAGTAGAGCGGATTGCGCGTGTAGCGGAAGGGTCCTCCGGTGATGAGCGTATTCTGAGGCTTGAGGACGATCACTCTCATCTTCTCTTTATAAAAATAGTACGTTGCCCAGACCCGGATAAGGAATCCGATGAGGATAAGGAGTATGCCGAGAGTGAGAGCCAGCGGAGAGCGGAAGCGGTGAATATCGAGAAGGGTATCAAGCCCTACGCCAATGAAGGCGAAGACAAGCCCGACCGCCACCACGCCGATATTATGGAGAATGCTTTTGAAGAGATTCATGATCTCATTTTAGCATTATTGAGGCTCAGTAATTATTTGGCGGAGACGGACGGATTCGGTCACGCGTCGATTTCTTCTGAAATCGCGCTCGACCCCGCCTCGCGCCGTCGCGCTCCGGCTTTCGAATCTATCCTATCGCGCGCCGACGTCCGACGCAGACAGCGCCCCGGCTGTCTTTGCCGGTCGTTGCGGAGACGGACGGATTCGAACCGTCGAGGGCTTTTAAACCCTGCCTCGTTAGCAGTGAGGTGCTTTCGACCACTCAGCCACGTCTCCAATAAGGGCCAATTTAGCACAATTTTTGACGTTTTCCTATTTGTTAAAGGTGATCAAGTATGCGACACTTTAGTTACAAAATGGTCAAAACTGCAAAAAATGTTGACAGTACTAAGGCCAAGTTGAGACTGCCTCTCTCAGTTGACTCAGAAAAAATTCCATCGAAGCCATTCTTGAAATGGGTTGGCGGAAAAACACAAATTATTGGTGAGATTGAGAAGCATTTACCGGTAAAATTTAATCGGTATTTCGAACCGTTTTTGGGTGGCGGAGCTGTATTTTTCAGACTAATCCCTAAAGATAAGATTGCGTTTCTAAGCGATATTAATTCAAATCTTGTTGGTGCGTATCTGGATATTAGAGATCGTATTTATGAGGTTATGCACTACTTAGACAGGGTTTCGGGAAATTTTGTTAATATCGAAGATACAAATAGTCGTGAGCAGTATTTCTATTTAGTTCGGCAACAATATAATTCTCTTGTTGATTCTCAGGAAAACTCTTCTTTAAAAACAGCTCTACTAATTTTCTTGAATAAAACTTGCTTCAATGGGGTTTATCGAGAGAACAGTGAAGGGCATTTTAATGTCCCGTTTGGGAAAGCAAAAAACTCAAATTCTATTACACGCTCAAATATACTAATTGTTTCAAGAGACTTGCAGAAAAAACAAATTTTACATATGGGATTCGAAGAAGTCTTAGAAAAAGCTGAAAAAGACGATTTTATTTATCTCGATCCACCATACGCTCCGATTAAGAAAAACAGTGCTTTTACTAAATATCACTCGTCGGACTTCAGTGAAGAAGATCACAGAAAGCTGGCTACAACTTTTGATAAATTAGCAAAAAAGGGTTGTTTTGTGATGATGAGTAATTCTGATGTGCCATTAATTAAGGATCTGTACAAAAAATACGAAAGGTATACAGTAGCTATTGACGCCAATAGGAATATCAATTGTAAGGGTAACCTTAGAAAGCCCGTAAGAGAATTACTAATCAAGAATTATTAATGAGATCAAAGCAAAAGAGTAAGTCTCCCACAAAAATAGGAAATGCTTTTCATGACAAAATCGAAAGGTTGTTTTCAAAATGTGGTTTCAAGATCGAGTATAGCGATTACAATAAGCCAGGCGCAGATATTGTCGCTTCCTTTGGTGATACTAGGATACTTATCCAATGCAAAAAAAGTGAATCAGAGGGAAAGCTTGGTCTATCGGACCTCATTGATAGCTATGCAACAAAAGTTCGAACTCATCACGCGAGTAGAGCTGTGATAGCCACAAGCGGAATAAAAATACCAGCAAACAAACTTGTCCTACACAAAAAAGAAAAAGTGGCTGTCTGGGATGAAAACATCGTCTCTTATTACAATGATCTAGCAAACAAAATTGGGGAGTACACAAAATATCAAATTTTATCTGATCTGGATATACATAAAAAATTTGAAGATGATATTCTTATCCCGGCCCTACTTGTGAAGCAGTTCGATAAGAATTTTTTCATTACTAAATTACCTGTCAGTTGGATTATACGGTCCAGTTATGTACTAAGAAGAATTCGAACTGGCGACACCAAAAATTATCAAAGAATATTAAGTGCCTCGAGAGTAAAGGTAGAGATCCCCGATCACCTAAATGATGAAGGATTAATTCCAAATAGTGTCATCCTCGTATCAAAAGATCCACTTGTTTTTAAAAAAGGTCATTTAACACTATCTTCCGAAACTGGGGGATTATGGATAATGGATGGCCAACATCGGATCTATAGTTTTGCAAATGTTAGAAATGAGGAGGTTTTTAACAGGTTTGAGATCCCGTGTATTATTTTTGACGGTGACAAGACTCCTAAACGCGAACAGGCACAAATATTCGTAGATATAAATCAAAATGCAAAACCTGTAAAACGTGCTCTCACTCTCGAATTGAAGGAGTCCTTTGGTCTTTCGGTAGAGAGGGGGGTTAAGTTAGTAAGATCTTTACAAAAACTTGATTTTATCAAAAACAGAGTAAGAATGTACGCTGAGAAATCTGACACTACTAAAAAAAATACTATAAGTTTCGTAACTCTTGCCACGAATCAGGCAACAGAGACTATCTTTGAGTCCGTTTCAGTACCACGGAAGTATTCAGACAAAGCAGAGGAATTTAAATTAAAAAAGGCTCAGGGTGTATTTAAGAATTTTTACAAGGCATTATTTATTGTCTTTAAAAGAGAATGGAATGATCCTGATCGTTATGTTTTTTCAACTGACAAAGGAGTAAGAGCTTTAGCACATTTGTTACTGATAACACTTAAATCAAATACCACAGAACCGAACGGCCCTTATTTTGTCAGAATTTTCCGTGCCTTAAAGAATGGTCAACCGATGATTCAGACAGAATTTACTAGGAGAGCCTTTGCTGGTGAAGCCGGAGCAAAAGAATTGGCTGAAAAATGGGCAAAAAGTATTCAGTCAGGAGGAATTGCTGATTTTGCTCCTAATATAATTGGTACAGGCGATATGGCGCTCGAAGAAGCGATAATTAGAGGAGGAGATACTTCTCGAGCAAAGAATGCACTCAGGAAATGGCTTCCTAATTTCACTGGAAGTGTTTACGGTGAGTTTGATTATGGAGATGTTACAACAATTGATTTACTCAATGAACTTTTGCCCTCTAAAGTAAAGGAGGTGAGGCTCATAATTGATATTATGAGGGAAGCTAGGGCCAATGAAATAAAGGAGAAACTTGAAGAAGTAAAAGCAAAAAATAAACTGGACATTAAAATAATTTCCACGCACAGAGAGTCTGTTATTAATGGAAAAATTTCTCAGTTTCCGATTAGCCACGGTCGATGGATATCTGACGGTGTTTATAAGATTAACAATGAAATGGATCTTAACAAAGAATCTTTGGCTAGCAGAAGTCATGTTAAATATTTATTGAAGTTGAAAACTGACCAGGGTTTAAAAGATTTCGATCGACATTGGGATTTCTTGAAAGAACACAAAGACACAAAGATCAAACTTTACGAATGAACTAACTCCAAATATGGTACTAAGCGCTTGCGAAGCCAACACGAACGCCTCCGCTTCCGTCTTCGCACAGGTGTGGAACGTATCTTAATATATAAGCTGTCACAATCCACAAGCCGACCCGTCTTCATCTACTAACATAAACCCATGGATACAAATACAATTGCACAGGAGTTTAAGAGGGGGCTTGAGGCTGAGGTGGCGGCAAGCCGGAAGTGCTTGGAGCGTATGCAGGAAAGCCTCTTTGATTACAAGCCGCACGAGAAGTCTATGCCTATGGGCTATCTTTCCGTCCTTGTGGCTGAGATACCGAAGTGGATCACTATTACCATAGAGGAAGGGGAGATAGACTTCGCCACCTGGGAGCGTTACAAGATCACCACTGTGGCTGATATGCTCGCTTACTTCGACAAGAACGTGGAGTCGGCCAAAGCGGCTCTAGAGAAGACCACGGACAAGGAGCTCGAAGAAATGTTTTATCTTAAGACAGGCGGCAAAGAGCTTATGAAGGATACGAAGAAAAACAGTATCTCAAGCAGCTTGCGCCATTGGGTGCATCATCGTGGCCAGCTCACCGTCTATATGCGGCTCAATAACATCCCGGTGCCTTCTATCTATGGACCCTCGGCGGATGATAAAAGTTTCTAGGTTTTGATTCGTAAATTTCCCTCATAGTGCTAGAGTGGGTCTATGTTTAACTGGCATATGGCCTTAGGGATTCTGGCTGGCGTCATCCCTTTCCTAGCAATTATTCCGTATGTCAAAGATATTCTTCATGGCACTACTCGACCAAATGTTGTCTCATACAGCCTTTGGGTCTTCCTCTTAATTATTTCTATCTGGGCCCAAGTGAGTGCGGGTACCTCTTGGTCGATCATCTTTCTTATCGGTGATCTGGTCGGGACAAGCTCGGTCGTGGCTCTGTGTCTCTTTGGATATGGATATGGGAAGTATGGAAGAGTTGAATGGATTTGTACGGCACTCGCCATCCTCGCAGTTGTTTCTTGGCAGGCTACACATGAGCCCGTGCTTGCTATCATCTTTGCCATTATAGCGGATCTCATGGCTGCAGTGCCCACTGTCGTTAAGGCTTATAAGGATCCGTGGTCTGAGATCCCGACGGCGTGGTTTATGATTGCGGCAGCGGCCCTCCTGGGTATTGCCTCAAGCACTATCTTCGATTTGCCTAATCTTTTATTCCCAACATATCTGTTTCTAATTAATGGCACGGTGGGGGTCTTAGCTTTCTTCGGCAGACGCTTCAAAACAAAACTCACCTGATATACACTTTATATATGGAACCAAAAATTGAACTTGACCTCCTGCATCATGTAGAGGGGTTGACCCAAGAACTCGATAAGAGCATGGAGAAGAGCAGCCGCTCGGCTTTGAAGCGCTACCCCTTGACCTTTGCCCTCCTCACCCTCTTCGGCGTCCTGGCTGTGAGCGATGGCTTGAAAGGGATACTTAAGGACTTGGGCATCTTCGAAGGCCATCCAGTCGTACTTGTCCTGGTCGGACTCCTTATCCTGACCATCACTGGCACTCTTTATAAAAAGCTAGGCGAGAAGAAAGCGCATTGAAATGAAAATTCCTAAAGATAAACGCAACAAACTCTGGCCGGTTTTGGAGGCAGAGATCCAGAAAGGGGCGTCGAAGAAAGATAAGAAATTTATCTTGAAAGGTAAGTGGAAGAAATTTTACAGAAGCGAGAGCGGTCTTAAGGTATATAAAGTAGATGGGATGTGGGTGCGGACAAACCTGAGTATCATCTTCGGCCACGGCGGGCATGGCTTGGTCCACGAATTTATCCCGCACAATGAAATTTGGATAAATACGCACCACCCAAAGTCTTGCGGCTGTAAGAAAGTGAGGAAGGATAGGAAGATGAGTCCGGCTTACACCAAGAGCACCACTCTCCACGAGATCACAGAATATAAAGAGATGAAGAAAGGCAAAAAATTCTGGCCCGCCCACAATATGGCTCTCCAAGCCGAGCGCCATGCGGGATTCCTCCTCGATCCTTATACGGAGAAGTATTAATACCAAGGGGAGGGCTTAGAATATTGACTTTCCTTTTAAAACGTAGTATCGTCATTCGCAGACACTCAACGGAGACTCGAGAATGACGCTCTTTAAGGCAATAGACGACTGGACCTTGGGCCGGTGCACGAGAGTGGCGCATGCCTTCCAACGACTTACCGGAAGGACGAACTTCTTCCTTGCGAAGATGGGTGTAGCCGCCGCGATCATCGACCTGATCATGCGCATCCTGAACCACTTCCACCAATTCCTTTACTCGAAGGATGGTTCATTCAACACAGCGGTCTGGTTTTTGCTTGTACTGATGCTTGTGCATGACGCGCTGCGAATGGATGAGGCGGAGAGGTCGCATATATCCGAGGAAAGGGTAGCGATACCCGGTGTGACCGGTTACTCGACCTTTCATATACGGTTCATCTTCCTCTCCGCCAGTGTTGTCAGTACCTGGCTTGTGGTAGGCGCACTGTATACCATCATCAATTACAGAATTATCGATGTCATCGGCGATCTCTCCTTCGTCTACGGAGTAAGCATCTACTTCTACTTCATCGCAGTTGAGCCACTCAGGCCGCAGAAGAGCAAGGTCCGGCAGTGGGTGGAGAAGCTATCTCTCGGCACGCCGAAGGCAGCGCATGCGGAGTCGTAGAGTAGCAATATGCCGCTTCGTTTATAAAACGAAGCGGTTTTTCTTTTGCTATACTTCTCTCCCATGCGCAGAAGGAGAAGAGTTCAAAGAGGAAGGAAAGACTATTTGTTAAAGAGGGAAGAGGCAAGAGCCTTGGTGCACGAGCGTTTGGAGTACTTTAATAAAATTTACCAATTCAAATACCAAAAAGTCTTTATCAAGAATTTGCGCAGCCGCTGGGGGAGCTGTTCGAAGAAGGGGAACCTGAATTTCAATTATCGAATCATCTATTTGCCGGAAGAGCTGATCGATTATCTCATCGTCCACGAACTCTGCCACCTGAAAGAATTTAATCATGGGCCAAAGTTCTGGGCCTTGGTCGAGCAGACTATTCAAAATTATAAAAACAGCCGCCTGGCATTGCGCAAAATTCATATCAAATAAAAGACCACTAGCATGCTAGCGGTCGGTTTTGAGCTTTCTCAGCCTTCCCACGCAGGACTCGATGACCGCATCAGCCTGCAAAAGATCTTTGAGTACGTCGCTGCGCTCGCTCTCACTGCGGCTGCCCAGAGCTTGCGCAGCATTCTCTTCGGCCATACGTCCTTCGAGGTCGCGGGCGGCCCGTAAGACCATGCGGGCGAGAGCGCTTATCGAAAGAAAGTGCTTGAGCGGCTCGTGTCTTCTGGTGCGGATGTGCGTACCGGCTTCCTTCGAGACTTGTAAGGCAGTGCGACGCAGATCATTCTGCGAGAGAGTGCGGGCCACGACTCTCTCAGCCCGGATCCATCATGGCCCGAACTTTCGGAGAGAGCTTCTGCAAGCCGTGCATCTCGTAGGCCCAGTACAGACTGATACCCAAAAGGCTGGCGATCTCCTCCATGGGCATGTTGATGCTTCGCATTCTCTCGATGGAGTCGGAGACTTCTAGCGGGGTATGGCTGGCTCGATTGAAATTGGCCACAGCGGCTATGATGAAGCGTGCCGTTTCGTCGTCGCAATCGATAAGCCTGGCTCTGTACACAATTTTAACCATATCGGCCGCTCGCAGTCGCCGCTCTCCGTCAAGCAGTTCGTACATGACTGGAGGTGCGCCATCATATACTCGCCTGACGATACCGGAGTATATCTGGCCAACCTCGAGCATCGATTCGGCGAGCCTCTTCAGGCCGTCGAGGTCGAAGTGCTGACGCGGTTGACCAGGCATCGGTCTGACGCACCCGGGAGAGCACTCGATTTCCTTGCCTTGGGCCAGAGCTTTCCTGGCCTTGGTCAGAAGCAACTTCCAGTGCGGTATGACCTTGTCATCCTCGCTTCCATGCGAATTCCGGACGTCGATAGCCAAGCTTGACATGTCTCCTCCGGTGAAGGCGTGTGAAAAAGCAGTCTAGGTCGAGTCTAACAAAAAGCCGCACTAACAAAAAGCCGCAAAAGGCGATACTTGCCTTTTGCGGCGTGACGGGTTCGATTCAGGATTCTTCATCATTGTGCAATACGAGCTGGTCCCAAGTCTCGTCATTGGAGTCCGGCGCACCGGATTCCATAAGAGCGAGCCAAAATTGATCTCCGACCGTGAAGCTCTCTCCGGGCTTGCGCAGAACGAAGGCGGTACGTCTCTTGCTCGATTCGGAGAAGAGAGTGTGTTCGTTCACCTCCGGAAAGTCTATCTTGCATAAATCCGAGACCGCCTTATGGCCCACTTCCGAGAGCATGCAACCCGAGCATGATTCTTCCCTGGTTGGATTGATACCGCGTCTTACATCGCCGACTCTGCGCAAGAAGTCGCGAACCACGAGAGGGATAAGGTCAGATTTGGAATGTTCTTCGGCTTCAACGAACTGCATGAAGATGGCTAGCGAATACGCCGGGTAATCGTTCGCCATTTCGTAGGCGTATCGGAAGAGCCTCTGACAACTGATGCCTTGGAGTTGGGCGACCGCTTGAATCTCGACTGGACACTTACACTCATGCGTTTCCGTGTTTTGACTATCCATACGCACCTCCTGAGAGTCTGATGCCAAGTTAGCACAAACGGTTGAGCTTGTCTTGCAAACCGACAGAAACCAATGTCAACTAATGAGCCAGGGCTATATAGAGCACCTTAGGCCTTGAGAAGGGTGGCCCTCTAGTTTGTCCCCAATTCTTGTCCATCTTCGTATTGCCGTAGAGCTTATGTGGTACTCTTAAAGGATTACTGAAGAACAAAATAAACATATGTCCAGATTGCACAACCGCTTGATGGGGGTTAGGTGGTATTCTAACTGGCATCATAATCCCATCCACGTTCTCTCTCACTGGGCCACTCTCTTCTTAGTCATCTTCATCACTTACTCTGGCCTTACCCAAAGTATTAATGATGCGTATGGCTTGGCCAACGCCTCGTCGGCCTTAAACGGAGATGCGGGGATCGTCATAAAGCCGACCTATGTCCAAGACGAGCTTTTGATCAAAGTGACGAAAAGCGCCCAAGCCTCAGTCCGCGAAGGCTCTGCTCAAGCCTCGGGCATTGCCGCGCTTCAAAGATTGGATCGAGAGCACAAAATTAAAGACTTCAAAGCCGTGGCCAAGAAGGGGATCAACTCCGATACTAGCGAACCCCTCTTCCGCTGGTACAAGGTAACGTTTAAGGCGCCTATTGCTCCCGCTACTCCGCCAGGGCTAAGTAAGGCAGCCGAGAAGCATGAACTCCCGGTCCGGCTACAGGAGGTGATAGATGAGATCAAGAGAGATTCGAAGGTCGTTACGGTGGAACTAAATTATCTGGTTCATGCCGATGCTACACCCAATGACCCTTATTACTCCTCGACAGGAAGCTGGGGACAAACCTGGCCAGACCTTTGGGGCCTGCAGATCATCAATGCTGCTGGAGCCTGGAGCCAAGCTACGGGGTCAGTCAGTATCGTGGTCGCCGATATCGACACGGGTGTCGATCGTAATCATCCGGACCTTGCTGCCAATATGTGGGTCAACACTAAAGAAGTTCCGAGCAATGGCGTTGACGATGATAAAAATGGCTACGTAGACGACTACTATGGCTGGGACTTCAACGGCGCGGACAACGACCCTATGGACGACATGGGCCACGGTTCGCACACGGTAGGCACGATCGCTGGGGTAGGCAACAACGGGGTCGGGGTGGTGGGAGTGAATTGGAAGGCCAAGGTCATGGCCTTGAAGTTCTTGGATAAAGATGGAAGCGGCAATCTCGACAACGGCGTCACTGCCTTGCAATATGCGGCCGATATGGGCGCGCGCGTGTCGTCAAATAGTTGGGGATGCGGCTGTAACAGTCAAGTTATGGATGACGCTATCAAATATGAACATGATAAGGGGATGGTGGTGGTAGCGGCGGCTGGAAACAATAGTGTCGATGCTCTCGACTTCTCCCCCGCTTCGGCTGATGACGTAGTCACTGTCTCGGCTACGAATCATCTGGATAACCGAGCCTCCTTCTCCAACTGGGGCACAAAGATCGATGTAGGAGCTCCGGGAGGAGACTCAGCCAGCCGAGGAGGGATCGATGATTATATTCTTTCGATAAAAAGCGGCGATCCGACTGCTTCTATGTGCACGAGCGGCAATACTATAGGTACTAATTATTGTATTGTCCGCGGCACTTCCATGGCGGCTCCGCACGTAGCCGGCTTAGCCACTCTTCTTCTGGCCAAGAATCCCAACCTCACTCCAGAAGAAGTCAGGCAGATCCTTAGAACAGGCGCAGATGATATAGGTACAATAGGCAAGGACTCCGACTTCGGCTATGGCCGTATCAATGCCAACGGCTCGCTCCTCTTGGCCAACACCCATCCTCTGGCTCCTTATATATCGAGTCCGAGAAGCAGGGGGGCTCTCTCAGGCACGGCGGTGCCAGTGACCGGCAATATCACCGGTTCCAACTTCGCAAGCTATAAGGTGGAATTGGGACAGGGCAGAGACCCGCAGTCGTGGACCACTATCAAGACTTCCACCACCCAGCCGACCACCAGCCAGACCTTGGCAATCGTGGATACATCTGTCTTGGCTGATGGCGCTTATATCGTCCGCGTCACAGCGACAGACACTGCCGGCAAGACGTACCAATTCCACGTATCCGACTTGGTCGTCAAGAACGTCAACGCCTATATCACTTCTCCGACAGGCTACGTGTCCAAAAAGATCGTAACTATCACAGGGACGGCCGCGACCCTTGGAGGAGTGTCCTTCGGAGGCTACACGCTCGAGGCAGTGAGCAACAACGGAGCCGCGACTCTCATCGGCAGAGGCTCTTCTCCGGTCAATGATGGGACATTGGGAACTTGGGATCCATCGTCAAATGCCGACGGCACCCCGGTTGACCTCTTCTTGACGGTGACGACGGGAGCCGGTGTCTCGACGCAGATAAAAAAACCAGTCGTCGTCGATGGCAGTATTGCCTCCGGCTGGCCGGTCTCTCCGTCCGCAGGCGTATTGCGCAATAGCGACGTCATGATAGGAGATATAGACGGCGACGGCAAAAAGGAGGTCGTAGTCCCGTCCCATACCTACACGAACGGCCTACCCATGCCGGTCCTCCAAGCTTATCGCTACGACGGCAGTGTGGAGCCCGGCTTCCCGGTAACGCTGCCGCTCCTCCCGGGAGCCGGCTACGGAGAATATTATGGCAGCATCAAGATCATGGATGTAAATGGCGATGGCGCTCTGGATATAGTCGCGGTCGTAAGATCGGTGACTGCAAGCTACTCGCCCCTGGGCGACCAAGTCATGGTTTACGGAGGTAATGGCAAACCGCTTATCGGATTTACCTCTATCACCTCGAGTGATCCGAACTGGGATACCCAAGTCTACCTCGCCGATATGAATAGCGACGGCAGGAAAGACCTCGTCTTATTCAGGCAGACAGCGACAGGCTTGGGTCTCGAGGCCTACGACACGAGCGGCAAGGCGCTCTCCGGCTTCCCTAGGACGGTCAGCAAGCCTTGGCCGACCCCATTCCTCTACGTTACGGCGCCTTCAATGGTGGATATGGACCACGACGGGCATTACGAGTTCGTCATCGGGGCCGATCAGAATGTCTATCTCCTCGACGATAATCTGCGTGTCCTCCCCGGCTGGCCATACAAGCTACTGTCCACAGACACTTCGGGCGTATACGCTTATCTAAACTATGATACTAAATTCAGCAGTGCGGATTACTTCGGCGACGGCAATAAGGAAATATTCTTCTTCCTTAACCTCTTCTTCAATTCTAACAACGGCGGCCTGTATCAGAACGGCAACGCAGCGGTCATCGGCTTGAAGAAGGACGGCACATATGCAGCCGGATTCCCGCGCACCTCTACCAACGATGGTTACCAAATATGGGATTACGGCAGCGGTAGCGGAGAGCTCTCCCATGCTGACATGAACGGAGACGGCGCCGATGATGTGGTGGTCCCAAGCAATCCGGAGTATGTCTATTCCAAGGGCGGCAATTACGGTTATCAAGGCTTCAACACCGCCAATGCTACTGAAGTCCATATGGCCGATGTCGACGGCGACGGCAAGCTTGAGTCGATATTCACCAATTTCTTTGGCGAGATAGATATTCAAGACGACTCGCCTTCAGCCACTCTGCCACTATGGAGGAGAACGACGACTGTCTGGCCTATTGGGACGCCGCTCCTGGCGGATCTCGACTCAGACAGTAAGCTTGAAGCCATAGATTTCATAGGCTCGAGCCTCATTGTCTGGCACCTCGATTTCGGCAAGCCTTCTCAATTCGAATGGCCGATGTACGGACAAAACATCTTCCAAGACAATAACCTCAGAGGCTCGGGCTCTAGCACTGCCACCTCTACCCCTCCTCTCCCTCCTCCGCCTCCTGCCCCTTCTCCGGCTCACATTGTCCTTAGCCCCGCTGCCTTTAACTTCAGCGCTGTTACCGGTGCCACCCCTCCGGCTCAAGCTCTCTCCATCTCGAACTCAGGCAGTACCACTCTAAATTGGATCGCCAGTACCAACCAAACCTGGTGCCGCGTCTCTTCAAGCGGAGGCGTTGCTGCCCTCGATGTCGTTGACGTAGATGCTATCGATACCACCACCGCCGCTTCGGTCAATGTCTCAGTAGACGCCCAATCATCGGCTGGGATCTACACCTGCAGCGTCTCGATCCGAGACCCAAATGCAGACAACTCTCCTCAGAGCGCAACGGTCACCTACACCGTTACTCCTACCCCTATTCCAGACACTTCTCTCCCGACCGTGGGCATCACTTCTCCCACCAATAATGCGACAGTGAAGAAGAATTCCAATGTTACTATCAAAGCCAATGCCACTGACAACATCGGAGTCTCAAGGGTAGAGTTCTACGTAAACTCCGCGCTCCAATGTACTGACAGCGCCACTCCTTACACTTGTTCTTGGAAAGTGCCTAATGTAGGGAGCAAGAGTTACCAGCTCCAAGCCAAGGGTTATGACGCGGCGGGAAATGTGGGAAGTTCGGATGTGGTGAACGCGGTGGTGAAGTAGGAGCTTAGTGGGCCAGGGCTACGCAGAGCACCTTCCTGGCGCCGGCTTCCTTGAGCGCGCGCCTGGCGTCCTTGAAGGTGGCGCCGGTGGTGGTGACGTCGTCGAGGAGGATTATACTTCGCCCCTCGACTGCGCTCGGGGTGACCACTCTCATCGAGTGGTCAATGTTTGTCAGGCGCTCGCGTTTGTTAGCAGTTTTCGTCTGACTCTCCGTATGCTTCTCCTTCCGCAAAAGATGCGGAGCGTAATCGAGCAGATTGTCTTTGTCCAACTTCATAACTTCCAGACTTATAACTTCCGTCTGGTTGAAGCCCCTTTCCAAACTGCGCTTACGAGATTGGGGAATGGGAATGAGGCGGCAAGCTCTTGGTGCACCACGTCAAAGAGCACTTCCGCCAAATGCTTGGCGATAACTGAATTTTTCCTATATTTCAGCTCCCATATGAGCTCGCGGACGCGCGGGTCGGCGTAATTCCATATGGCGAGCACATGCTCGCCAAGATCAGAGGCGGGAGGCAGCTTCTGTACCAGCTCACCGGCTCCCAAAGACTCCAAGCTGTAGGCAAGATCGCTTTTAGGAAAGAGGAAGTCCAAGAAATACGAGAAGAAATACGAGAAAATTTCCATATAATGCTATAATTTCATTATATGTCACTCTTGGGAAATCTTTTTGGAAAGAAAAATCCTTCGGTCCTCGGCATCGACATCGGCTCCTCCTCGATAAAGATCGTCCAGATAAGGAAGAAGAACGGCCAAGCCGTGCTTGAGACGTATGGAGAGCTGGCTCTCGGCCCCTACGCGGGGCTCACTATCGGCCAAGCGGCCCAGCTACCGCCGGACAAGATCGCAGAAGCTCTCTTAGACCTTATGAAGGAGAAGGAGGTCAATATCACCACTAACCTTTGCGGCATCTCCATACCCTTCGGCTCCTCGCTCATGTTTGTGATGGAGTTGCCCGAGGTCTCCGAGCGCCAGCTCTCGACCATGGTGCCTCTGGAAGCGCGCAAGTACGTACCGGTGCCTATTACGGAGGTGATGCTCGATTGGTCGATCATCCCGAAAAATGAGGTCAAGCCAGACGACGCCCCGCCAGATAGCGACAGACCCAAGTCGATCCTCGATAATCCAAGCATTCCGAAGGTCGAGGTCCTGGGCGTGGCTATCCACAACGAGGTCTTGAGCCGTTATAAAGACATGGTCACTAAGGCGGGCCTGGAAGCAAGTTTCTTTGAAATAGAAATATTCTCGACCATGCGAGCAGTCCTCGACGAGAGCTTGCAGCCGGTCATGATCATGGACATCGGTTCGGCCTTCACCAAGATCTATGTGGTCGAGCGGGGGATAGTGAAGGCCTCGCACACCGTCAACCGCGGTTCGCAAGACATTACCTCGAACCTCTCCAAGTCCTTGGGCGTGACCACCGACGAGGCCGAGGTCATGAAGCGCCGGGTCGGGCTCATCGGAGGTGACCCGACGGTCAAGGATGTCATCTCTCTCACCTTCGATTATATCTTCGAGGAGGCCAATCGCATCCCCC
>JAIFWO010000004.1 GCA_019661895.1 Candidatus Parcubacteria bacterium
GTATGAGCTCCTCAATACGAACTCGGCTACAAAGAGGCCTACGATAAGCACGGTCCAGACGATCACATAGATCTCTCCTGGGTGACGGCCCAGATGGTAGAAGTGCCAGCGCTCGAACTCCTTCTCGGCGCTGTATATGGCCAAGAGGCCTGCGTAGATCACGGCCAGAGGGCTCAATATTGCGGCCAAAGCATTATCTTTTATAAAGTCTGCAATGATAAAGGCAAAGAGAACAATGGTCCAGAAGTTGAGTAGATAGCGCCAGAAGGCGCCCCCGCTCTCTTGTTTCCTTTTCGATTTAGTCATATGGATAGTATAGACTGCTCTATCTAATCCACAATCTAAAAACTTTCTATCCTCAATTTATTTTAGGCAGTGCTATACTTTCTTCAGTTATCATTCTATAAAAATCAAATGCCACCAGAAAGCACCTCGCACAAAGATCTGCGCTTCAATATCTCAACAGCTCTTCTCATCGTCCTCATCGTCGGCGGTTTGTATTATTGGTATGGGAGAACGAAGACAGTTGTCACGCCTATACAGACAACAAATACGATCAGAAATATCGTGACCCAAACTCCGGTTGTCTCTGGCCAGCCAGCTGGTAGCCCCACCGGCTTTCCAAGCGATATCCCTGTTGAGACAGCCAACATAACTCAGAGCTACCGGGTCTCGTATCCGGACAGTCCGACGGCTCGATACACCGTTAGCTACACTACCAATAAGACTAAAGATGCCTTGTGGAAGATCTATACCGACTACTTCAAAACAGCTGGCTACACGATCGATACAAAGGTGACTGATAAGACCAAGGGCGTCTTCCGGGCCACCAAAGGCCTCGATGAGATAGACATCTACATGACTCCGCAGAAGGGAGGAGGAGAGCTTGTGCAGGTAACCTATTTGAATAAATAAAACCGCCTGGATCCGAAGATCCAAGCGGGGTTGCCACCTAACGACTGGCGGTACTTGTGAGAGTCACCGAGTCAGCTGAGAATGTGGCTTTCTTTGCTCCTGTCGCCATGTCGTTGTACGTGATCTTCAGATCAGAAACCGTGACCTTCGAATCGCTTGTACTACTGCACTTGAGCTTGAAGACGATCACGGGACGAATGAGGTAGCCGGCGCTCGGAGGATTCGTGCCCATGTTGGGCATCTGTGCTGAGCCTCCGAAGTTGTTTATCAAGCTATTCCATGTGATCGTAGCCGAGCGGCTGATCACCGTCGAATCCACGGCGTTTCTTTGCAGATAGATCGTGGTTTCTGCCGGATTCCAGCACGAACCGCTGAAAGCGATTGATGCGGATACTGTGACGATCGTTTCGGTCTTGAGGGCGTAGACTGCCGATGAGACGCTGTAGAAGATGCCGGCATAGCTTGAATCACCGAGCATTTGGCAGGTCTGATTCAAGCTATCAGTGCTGGCTACAGAGAGCCCGAGTGTCAAGCGATCCCTGATGGGCACCCATGTACTGTTGCCGCATTGCAGGCCAATGACGCTGTTCGTCGCCATAGATGCGAAGCGAACCGGCACTGCGTGAGAAACGGTAATGCCAATCGAGGCTGAGGCCGTGCGATTCTTCGAGTCAGTGGCTGTGACAGCGAGCTCGTGAGGAGCGCTTGGGACGGCTCTCGTATCTAATAGAAAGGTATTTGCCGTTCCTGTGTAGACGGTCGATGAGCCATCCATCTTGACGATGAAGTTGGCTGTACCGGTAGCCCCAGTTGTAGTGAGCTTGAACGTGGCCGTATCCTTGATCGCCCCAGGATTTACCTGGGAGATAGAGGCGGTAAGGGGAGGCGGAGGTGCTTCAGTGCTACTACCGCCGCAAGCGGCTGCAAGCAACAATATGGTAAGGTGCGTCGAACGCATAGCTGTCTCCTGTGAAAGGGCAAAGGTCGGGGTCTGCCATCATTATACGTTGTTTTAATAAAAAATCAAGTATTCCAGCACCTTATCCCCAGGACGAGCTTGACTTGTAACTTAAAAAATCTGTGGTACCGTAAGGGTAGAACTGTGGCGCCGCCATGTAAACGCTGTTCTTACATAGGAGACTATATGGAGCCAAGAATGCTGGCCGTTCTCGCAATGGTCATCGCACTTGGGGCTCCGGCAACAAGTGCACAGAATATCCTGGTTAACTCGACCTCTCGAGCTCCGGTCCGTCTGATGGGTGTCTATGACGAGGAGACAGGGAAGCCGATCGAGGGGGCTGAGGTATGGGATCGTCTGGCCAATGTTTACGTCAAGACGAGTCCTACCGGTACGGTTTCGCTTAATTTCTTGCGGAGCCAGCATGACAGTTCGGTGGTCTATATCCGGAAGATCGGGTATGGAGACACCACCTTCCTTGTCATGACCGATACGACCCCCATTACCTTGACGCTTACTCGGACCGTTCCACGGCTGGCCCCGGTAGAGACTCACGCTATCCGGCGGCGGTCGATGGCCATGCAAGGATTCGAGGATCGCCGCAACAGCGGAGCGGTCAGGGGTTATTTCGTTGCTCCGGAGGAGCTGCGGTCCAAGTGGGATGGACAGCTTATGAGATCGGTATTTGCATCTCATGGCATGATTCCCATGTCTCGTGGCCCGACATCTTTGAAGAAGACAAGCTGTCGCACGTTGTACTATGTCAACGGCATACCCGGTACGCCCCTTGCTCCGGTAGAGAAGGATCCGGCGGATGCTTACGAAGCGGTAGAATTTTACCCAAGCAAGTACGCTGCCCCTCAGGAGTTTGTCGGAGCGTTCTCGGGCGATGTGTGCGGCATCTTCGTCCTTTGGAGTCGCGGTGCCTGATCCCCAGATTGTGTCTGGGGATTTTTTTATGACTTATCAACAGCGAATGAGCTTTTGAGACTACAGAGTTGTTTCGTATGTTATGATTTTATAAGTATGAATCCTGAAGCAAATTCTAATAAATCGCGAGTTCTTATGGTGCTTCTCCTCTGTGCCGTTCTCGCTCTGTCATGGTGGGTCTACGAGAATAATAAAGACAAGACTCGCCAAAGCGGGGTGCGAGTCAGAGAGGCTAAGGCTACCCAAGTAGCGACTTCTTCCTCGGCCATTATCGATCACGTAGCTGGAGATGCCGGTCTAGTAGTCGTGAGCGACCCGGTATATATCGAATCGAAATATTATTCAGTCGAGACAGACATTGGCGCATCAGATGTGTATACCCTTGTATATAAAACGCTCATGCAAGTAGTGGATCTTACCAAATTGTACGAGAGCACTCTTCGAAGATATGGGTATCAGATTACTGGAGTGGAAGTAGTTAAAGGAAAGCAGATAATCATTGCTTCAAACTATAAGGTCACCGTTACTCTGACGATGGCTAACGTCGACGTCAAGACAAGGATGGTCACCATACTTTTAACTGAAGAAAAATAATACAATGCGCGCCTTCAAATTCACCAACACCATTACTACCGCGCTCTCTCTAGTTTTTGCAATCTTTTTAATCGCCACTGCCCTTTATTACCCAAGTGCCGGGAAACATTTCGGATTGTCGGTGCGCGAGGCCCATGCTGAGGCTTGTGGATGGATCCTCACACAAGATGCTGACGAGGCTGGTCTTACCTGTCAAAGGGAGTCTTCGGGTCTATGCTATGTCTGTATAGAAAATGGTGATGGCGATAGCGGTAGTGGTCCGACTAGCTGCCCTGGTGATCAGACCGTACCTATTGA
The DNA here is from genome assembly GCA_019661895.1 of Candidatus Parcubacteria bacterium. GTDB lineage: Bacteria > Patescibacteriota > Minisyncoccia > Phycocordibacterales > Zambryskibacteraceae > JAIFWN01. Next base: position 3,695 of record JAIFWO010000004.1, read on the forward strand.
TTGTCCTGCTGATACATATTCGGGCACTCACACCGTAACGTATTCCTATAACCGGATAGAGGGATGTGCTGATACTAATATTATTGCTAATCCTGATGGCAGCACTTCTTGCTCTAACCCCACATTTACTTGCGAAGAGTATGTCAGCAATGAGGAAAACACTTGCGTCCCGAGATATTACTGTTCGCCTCCAGACGGCAGTCCTTCTTACCCAGCGCCCAATAATGATGTTAATCAATGTCCCAACAACGGTAACTCTTGCCCATCTGTTCCGGGTTATGTCTCATGCCTAGGCGGAGAATCAGATCAGTCTCCTTTTGGTGATCCAAACGCAGCGTATTGGTATGAAGGAAGCCCTGACGGTCCATATTCGTTCTTAGAAACGAAAAATTACAGCAATTATCTAATTGGCGGCAAGTATTACTGTATTAATGACCGACCGAGCGATGTAGATTTGAGCCACGCGGACTACTGCGTTGCGAATCCGAGTGATCCAAGTTGTTGCAACGCTATCCCTCCGATCGTCATTAGCCCTGCGAATATCTCTGTAGATGATGCGCCTGGAGTTCCTTGGAATTTTGACCCGACCCATTCTGGATCAGCGAATGCTACGTTTACCACAGCACCAGGGAACTACACTCTCACTGTTACCCCTACTGGAAGCTGCGCGTCACCAAGCGTTACCAATACCATTGATGGCATTACCAGTCCGGGAGGAAACGTGGTGCTCGTAGGAGGCGAAAATGTGATATTCACCATTACTTGTCCTCAGCCGTTTAGTTACTCCCTATCCACCGTCTCGGCTCCACTTTCTACTCAGCAAGGCAATCCGACCCAAGCTGTGATTAGTGCCAATTTGCTTACCGGAACGAGTCAGACCGTAAACTTAAATGTTTCGTGGCCATCAGGCCAGCCGACTGGGGTGGGTTACTCGTTCTCTCCAAGTTCCGGCTGTTTGCCAACGTGTAATACCACCATCAACTTTACAATTGCCGGTAATGCTCAGGTCGGCACATTTCCCGTTACCGTTAGCGGTTCACCGGCTGCCTCAAACGGTTCTGTAGGCTTTAGCCTTACCATCATCTCTGGTCCGCCGTCAGCTAACGGTCCTTCAACCGCTTCACCAAGCCCAGCAAAGACTGGCCAACAAGTGACATGGACGGCATGCAGTGCCTCGGGCGGTACCCAGCCATATACTTATCGATGGATTGGTGACGATCTTCCTGCTGGCGGTGTGACGACGGCAGTTAATACGCTTCTCCATACCTATACCACCACTGGTACCAAGACTATGGATGTGACGATCACCGACAGCAACGGTCTCACTGCCAGTTGCTTGCAAGGAAAACTTAAAGTCCTTCTCGACGCGCAGTTCAAAGAATTCTAGAAGCCGTGCTAAAATAATGTGCATATGCACATTGATGAAACTCAGTTAAAGAATTTCATTCTTGACTCTGGCCTTGTCTCGAAGAAGCAGATAGAATCCGCCGAGAAGAAGGCGGCCGAGGACAGGACGAGCGTGGGCCGCGCCCTCGTCACCTCCGGCGCTCTCTCGGAAGACGATCTTCGCCGTATGCAGGCCTATATCCTCGGCATCCCCTTCGTAGATCTGAAGGGCGAGAAGCTCGACTTCGACGTCCTCTCGCTAGTGCCCGAGCCGATTGCTCGCAATCACAACATCGTCGCCTTCAAGAAGACCTCTGACTCCCTGGAGGTCGCCATGCTTGATACCGCGGACCTGACCGCCATCGACTTCGTCAAGAAGAAGGTGGGCTTGCGCATCCAGCCGCGCCTGACCGACAACGAGTCGATGAAGTGGGCGCTCCTCTCTTACCAGAAGAGCCTCAAAGCAGAGTTCGGCGACATCATCCAAAAGGAGGCCACCTCCTTAAAGATGGTGAAGGATGGAGGAGACTATGCCAAAGAAAGCGATTTGAAGAAACTGGCCGAGGACGTGCCGGTAGTGCGCATCGTCGACACGCTCCTCAAGCACGCCATCATTCAAGACGCCTCGGACATCCATATCGAGCCGGAAGAGCTGCAGGTCCTGGTGCGCTACCGCATCGACGGCATCTTGCACGATGCCATGGTCTTGCCTAAGAACACTGGTCCCGGCATCATCGCCCGCATCAAGGTGCTCTCCAATCTCAAACTCGACGAGAAGCGCGTACCCCAAGACGGACGCTTCAAGATCGATTCCGGAGACGAAAAGGTCTCCTTCCGCGTCTCCACCTTGCCCACTTACTACGGCGAGAAGGTGGTGATGAGACTCTTGCGCGAGGGGGCAGCAGGCTTTAGCCTCGACGGGCTAGGCTTCCACGGACAGGGCCTCGAGGCTTTGCACAAAGCCATCAAGCTCACCACCGGCATGATCCTTACCACTGGGCCGACCGGAAGCGGCAAGACCACCACTTTGTATACTGTCTTGGATCTCGTTAATACTCCCGATGTAAACATCTCCACCATCGAGGATCCGATCGAGTATCAGATGAAGCGGGTCAATCAAACCCAAGTGCGTCCGGAGATCGGCTTCTCCTTCGCCAACGGCTTGCGCGCTCTGGTGCGTCAGGACCCGGACATCATCATGGTCGGGGAGATCCGCGACAACGAGACGGCCTCTCTGGCTGTGAACGCCTCACTCACCGGTCACTTGGTGCTCTCCACCCTCCACACCAACTCGGCGGCCGGAGCCATCCCGCGTCTCTTGGATATGAAGGTCGAGCCCTTCCTCTTAGTTTCTACTCTAGACATCGTGGTCGGCCAGCGCCTCATCCGTAAGCTTGGCGGCGGCAAGGAAAAATATTTTTTGAATAAAGAGGAGTTGGCCACGCTCGGTGCTGCCGTCAATCTTGATCGAATGCTTGAGATCTTGAAGGAGGAGGACGTCATCGATAAGAAGATCACTTGGGAGAAGGTGCCCTTCTACAAACCTAAGCCCGATGCCGAGAGCGAGGATGGCTATCAAGGCCGCATCGGCATCCACGAAGTCTTGAAGGTCAGTGAGGCCGTGAAGAATCTTATTATCAAGGGTGAGCCCTCGGACGCCATCGAGGCCGAGGCCAAGCGAGCCGGCATGATGACCATGGTGGAAGATGGCATCTTCAAGGCAGTGCAGGGCATCACCTCGATCGAAGAAGTCTTGCGAGTAATCTCTTCCGAATAGTTCGACGAACTCACCACAAGTACTATGACTCTCTTTACATATCAAGCCAAAGATAAAAACGGCAACCTCTACACCAGTAGTCACGAGGCTCCTTCGAAGCTCGATCTGTACACTGTCGTGCGTGAGGAAGGGGGGAGGCTTGTCGCAGTGAAGGAGGCGCGGGGCAAGATCACGGTCGACGCGCTCTTCTCGCGTTTCTTCGGCAACGTTAAGACACACGACAAGATAATCTTCGCCAGGAATCTGGGTTCGATGATCACGGCCGGCCTCGCGGTGACGCGGGCCTTGGCGGTGATGGAGAAGCAGAGCAAGAACAAAGCTTTGCAAAAGCTTCTGCACGACCTCTCGAGCGACGTCAGCAAGGGCGAGACCCTCTCGGAGTCGATGGCCAAGAAGCCCAAGGTCTTCTCGCCGCTCTTCGTCTCGATGGTCAAGTCCGGCGAGGAGTCTGGCAACTTGGCCGGATCTTTAAACATCGTCGCCGGCCAGATGGAGAAGGCCTACAACTTGACGAAGAAGGTCCACGGCGCGCTTATCTACCCCGCGGTGATCCTCAGCGTTATGGTAGTCATTGCCATCCTCATGCTCATTTACATGGTGCCGACTTTGACCGCCACCTTCAAGGATATCGGCGTCACCTTGCCGCTCTCGACTCGAGTGATCATCGCCTCAAGCGGCTTCCTTATCGAACATACCATCATCTTCCTCACGGTATTAGTCGCCATTATCGTCGGTACGCTAAGCTTTCTTAGAAGCAAGGTCGGCCAGAGAGTGATGGATGTGGTCACGCTCCGTTTGCCGGCTATCGGCAACATGGTGAGAGAGATAAATAGCGCCCGTACGACCCGGACGCTCTCCTCGCTCCTCTCCTCCGGGGTGGATGTGGTGGTGGCGCTTGAGGTGACCGAGGACGTCATCCAGAATCATTTGTACAAAGAGGTCTTGGGTCATGCCCGCGCCGTCATCCAGAAGGGCGAGACCATGTCCTCGGTCTTCAGCAAATACGAAAATCTCTATCCGCCCTTCGTCGGAGAGATGGCGGCGGTGGGTGAGGAGACAGGCAAGATCTCGGAGATGCTCTTGGGCGTGGCCGTGTATTATGAGAATGAGGTCGAAGAGAAGACCAAGGATCTCTCGACCATCATCGAGCCGGTGCTTATGGTGATCATCGGCGCCGGGGTGGGTGTCTTCGCTATCTCGATGCTTGCTCCCACTTACTCCTTGGTCAACAATATCTAATGAAAAGAGGATTCACACTTCTTGAGATCATGATCGCGGTGGTAGTGGTGGCCATCGTGTCGTCCATTATCATAAGCGTCTTCTCGAGCCTTAATAACCGGCAGTCCCTCGACTCCTCGGCCGAGTTGGTGAAGTCGGTCTTGGAACGGGCGCAATCGCTCACCCTTTCCTCTCAAGGCGATACTCAGTACGGAGTACATTTTAACGCCTCAGAAGTCATCCTCTTCAAGGGGACTACATATTCCTCGACCGACTCCAACAATGCCACCACTACTATTAATCCTCGGGTCACTATCTCAAGCCTTAACCTGAATGGTGGAGGGTCTGAAGTACTCTTCAACCGCCTGACGGGAGGCACCAATCAGTACGGTACCACGACGCTTTCCCTGGTAAGCGCTTCTACCACAGAGCGCCGGGTCTTGATCTCGCAAACGGGTAATATTCAATCACAGTAACATGCAAAAGGAGCAAGGTATCAGTCTGGTCGAGGTCTTGGTCGCTACTTCCATAATCCTAGTAGCCTTGATGGCACTTATTGGCACCTTCAACCTTTACGTCAAGATCGCCTTGGGCAACGCTGCTTCGGCCGAGGCGGCCTACTTGGCTGAAGAGGGAGTAGAAGCCATGAAGCTTATCCGAGACTCCTCCTGGAGCACTAACATTGCGCCGCTCACAGTCGCCACCGATTATTTCCTAACCTTCCAGAGCAGTACCTGGAAGGCCACGACCACCTACGCTCTCATTGATTCGAGATTTGAGAGGAAGATCCAGCTCGCGGCGGTCAATCGCGACGTCTCGAGCAATATCGCCGCTGTCGGAACGCCAGATGTTAATACTCGGCTCGTCACGGTCAACGTTTCCTGGAACGATCACGGTGTGACGACGACCAAGAGCATCGCTACCTACATCACCAACTTCAACAATGATTAAGAGAACTTCACAAGCCGGCTTCTCTCTCGTCGAGATGGCGCTCTACGTCGCGATCCTCTCCTTCATGCTCATGATCATAATAAATATTTTGGAGGTGATGAATAAGTCCGTCAGGCGGCTTCATGCCGAGAAGAGCGTACAGAGCTCCGGCGTGCTGGCGCTCGAGCGCATCGTCAGAGAGAGCCGTGATGCACAGAGTATCGTGGTGGCCTCAAGTACGCTGGCCACGAGCCCGGGAGTGGTGGTGCTCTCGGGTGTGGATGCCAGCTCGAATCCCCGAACCGTCATCTTCTCCCTTCAAAGCGGTGTCTTGCATATTAAGGAAAACGGAGTGGATCAAGGCGCTCTGACTCAAAGCGATGCCAAAGTCACCAGTCTTATCTTCGAGCGGCTCACCACCACTCACTCGGAGGCGTTGCGTACGCAAATAACGATCGAGAGCGGGACCAGTACCCACTATCGGTCCGAGAAATTTTATTCGACCACCATCCTTCGCGGATCATTATAAATATGCAAAAAATTAATTTAGAGCGCGGACAAGCGATGATGGTGGCCACCGTATTCTTCCTGGTTGTGTCTTTGACTATTATCTATGGGTTGGTCGGTCCGGTCTTGCGCCAAGGTCAGACGGTTGCCAACCTCTCCCTCTCACGGCAGAGCTACTTCTTGGCGGAAGCGGGAGTGGAAGATGTCATATATAGGCTGGCGACGGGTAAGTCAGTACCTGCCTCGAATACACTGACCCTAAACGGGAGTACGGCCACTATCACTACGACCACTACCGCGACAGGCAAAGAAGTCCTCTCGACCGGCTCGGTAGCGGGGGACGTCCGCAAGATAAAGACGAATGTCGTGCTTGGCACCGGTATCTCCTTCCACTATGGTATCCAGGCAGGACAGGGAGGCTTCCGCTTATACAACAGCTCGAGCGTCACCGGTAACGTCTACGCGGAGGGGCCGATCATTGGCGACGGCGGCAACTATATATATGGAGAGGTAGTGTCCGCAGGACCAAGCGGACAGATCTATGGTATCCACGCCACCGGCACGGCTTATGCCCACTTCTTAGGCAATGCGGCTCAAGCCACTATCATCGACAAAAGTGCATACTACCAGGTCAAGACCAATACTACGGTGAGCGGCACGTCTTATCCCAATAGCTCTGATCAGGCGGTAGCTAGTCTCCCCATAGACGACAATCAGATCAATGCCTGGGAGAGCGACGCGGCGGCTGGGGGAACTATGCTCTCAAGTCAGTGCGATAATTATAGTTCGTCAACTAATACCTGCACCATTAGCTCAAGTCGAAGTATCGGCCCGAAGAAGATCCCCTTCAACCTCCTTATCAAAAGCGCTTCGGCAGTCATAACTGTGACCGGACCGCTGTGGGTGGTGGGTAATATCACTACCCAGACCCAGCCGACCATCCAAATGGATCCGAGCCTCGGTGCCTCGAATGTGGCCATTATTGCCGACGACCCTTCGAACAGAAGTACCGGGAGTGTCGTTACAGTTAATCAGGGCACTATCTTCAATAATTCCGGTACGGTAGGATCCTTCGTCTTCATGATCTCTCAGAATAACAACGCCGAGAACGGCGGCTCAATAGACGCCTTAACTATGAACCAAGGTGCCACGGCTCTGGTAGGGTACGCCATCCACGGCCAAGTGTCCTTAAGCCAAAGCGTGAGCCTGAAGGAGATCACTGCCTATAAAGTGGTCCTGACCCAATCCGCCAACGTAGTATATGACCGAGGACTCCCGAGCGTCCTCTTCGAAGCCGGCCCCTCAGGCGGTTACAGCATCTTGAATTGGAAAGAAATCCAATAACCTGGCGTCTGATATACTAATACCATGAAGAAGCCCATACTTGTCGCGAACTGGAAGAACCATCCAGAGTCTTTGCGCGCTGTCACTCCCATCCTTACCGGCCTCTCTCGGAAGAGCGCAGTCTATAAGAAGCTCTCGACCTTCATCGCTCCGCCGCTTGTATACATTGAGGCTGTCTCCTCTAAGATCAAGAGCTTCGCTGGACTAGCCGGACAAGACATCTTCTTTGCTATGGAAGGCACATACACCGGTGCTGTTACTCCAGATATCTTGAAAAGTTTTGGCGTGAAGCTCACCATCATCGGGCACAGCGAGCGCCGAGCGCTTGGCGAGACCAACGAGGTCGCTGCCGCTAAAGTCAAAACTGCTTTGCGCTCTGGTATCACCCCGCTTCTTTGCATCGGAGAGGAGGCTCGCGATGCAGAGGGGAACTACTTCGAATTCTTAAGCGAGGAGTTGAAATTATCTCTGGAAGGCATTCGGAGGAAGGATGATGCCCATAAACTTATCATTGCCTACGAGCCGATCTGGGCAATAGGGAAGAAGGCCAAAGACGCTATGCCGCCAGCTGATCTCGCCCAGATGGTGATCTTCATCAAAAAGGTTTTGACCGAGATCTTCGGCCGCGAGTCTGCCGAGCGCATCCCCATTCTTTATGGCGGTTCTGTGGAATCAGGTAACGCGAATGAACTCGTTGCCACCGGTGTCCAAGGATTCCTGGTTGGCCACGCCTCTCTGGATCCAAAAAACTTTTCTGAAATTGCCGAAGCCCTCCTGTAATGTTGCCTACCATTAAAGATATCCAAGATCTTGAAGACAAACGAGTTTTGGTGCGGGTAGATTGGAGCGTGCCACTAGTAAACGGCGAGGTCGAAAGCGAATACCAGATCAAGGAGTCTCTCCCCACAATAGAGTATCTGCAGGACCGAGGCGCCAAGGTGATTATTGCGACCCATCTCGAACACGAAGAAGACTCGATCGAGTCTCTAAGGAAGTATGTGCCAGAGGGAGCAGAGATCCTAGATAACTTACGCAAGAAACCTGGTGAGAAGGCAAATGACGAGGCCTTTGCCAAGGAGCTCGCGAGCCTGGCTGATATCTACGTCAATGACGCCTTCCCCGTCTCCCATCGCGCGCATGCCTCGGTCGTCGGGGTACCCAAATTTATCCCAGGGTATCTTGGCTTCGGGATAGAAAAGGAAATTGAGAATCTTTCGAGAGCCTTTAACCCAGAGCACCCCTTCCTCTTTATCCTTGGCGGGGCGAAGTTCGATACCAAGCTCCCATTGATAAATAAGTTTTTACACATTGCCGACACGGTGTTCGTCGGCGGAGCCCTTGCCAACAACTTCTTCCGCGATCAGGGTATGGATATCAAGAAGTCGTACGTTTCTGAGGGAGCTTTCCCCACCAAGGAGTTGTGGGATACGGGCAAGATCATGCTGCCAGAAGACTATGCTTGGAAGGAAGAGAGAATAGTCGACGCGGGGCCAAAGACGATCGAAGCCTTGAAGGAGAAAATCGATCAAAGCGAAACTATTTTGTGGAACGGACCTTTGGGAGAATATGAAAAGGGCGCGCAAGAGTGGACGTTGGCGCTGGCGAAGGTCCTCTCCGAAAGCGGCAAGAAGGTGATCGTTGGCGGGGGAGACACTCTCGCGGCTATTAGAGAGCTCAACCTTTTTGATAAATTCTTCTTCGTATCTACTGGCGGCGGCGCCATGCTCGACTTCTTGGCCAACGAGACACTCCCGGGGATAGAAGCCCTTAAGCGATAACCTTTCGAATTTTCTTCGCGTTGCCTTTGATGTCGTCTATATCATCAGCAATATTTTTATTCGGGTAGACCCAGATGTGAGCGTGGGGGACCTCGTCGCCGACGATTTTGGAGAGGATCCAATCGGTGTTGAAGGCTTGGCGTTGTGCCAGAGCAACTTTTCTCGCTATTTCAAAGTAAGTTCCGACATTTGGTACATCCCAAACCCAGTGAATATGTTCTTTGGGGATGACCTGAGTGTGTCCCGCGCCTTGGGGATGAATGTCCAAGAAGGCCAAGAACGAGTCATCTTCGTAGACGATCTCGGCTGGAATTTCTTTGCGTACAATTTTACAAAAGATGCAGTCGTCCATGTTATTTATAGTGAGCTTGTCGAACTAATAACTTTGATAAGCGGCTAAATTGCCGCGTAAGTCAAAGAGGGAGATGCTTTCGTGGTCCGTGGCCCACATCTCCCAGGGCTTACCAAGGAAGATCCTCCAGGTATTGCTGTAGAAGTTGGGGTCGTAACTATGGTAAGTCAGGCAGCCAGGATAACTAAAGTGGGTCTTGATAAAGGCTACGCAAGCGTTACTGAGTCCGGCTACGCCATTGACGCATCCGTTACACGTATTGCCCTGGTAGTCTCTAGCATATCCTTCAGCATTGGCATCGAACTTCGGCGTCTGACAACTGCCGAGCCCGGTTACGAAGTTCTGGCAGCCGACATCGAGCGAGGAGAGGCCGGGTTCCTGACTTGGCGGCACGCAACTTGTCGCAAGATAAGGCGAGAAGGTGTACTCGGACATATTCTGGAGGTATCCGGAGCACTCATTCTCCTTAAACGAGGTAATTCTGTATGGATAGCTAGTACCTACTGATCCTGTGGTGATGATAGCCGTCTCTCCAGGCTTCAGCACCACATCTTGGAGAAGACTTTGGCCATTAGGCGAGATGAAGCCGGCCCCTTTGGGGATGACTGCCGTAATGGATGGGAAGCTTCGTAGATCACCTCCGACATTGTAGGCTCTATCGCCGCGGCCATTTCGAAGTTGCCAGCCGCTGATATCAACCAAGGTCTGGCCCACGTTGTTTATAGTTATGTACTCCTCAAATGGCTCATAAGCGTACGGAGCATTGCCGGAATTTAAGTTTATCTCTCGAGAGAATGTTGAGGTAATGGGTGGGGCAACAGAGACATTTGAGTTCGAGCCCCACGGGTTTTGGGTATAAACAGTAGTTTGCGTAGTTTCGCTAATAGCCGGGAGGCTTTTGGTCGGTCCGAGTTTGCGCTCGGGTAGGACAAAGAGGAAGATCACTGTTGCCAAAATGATAAGCGCCACCACTCCTTCCATGGTGCCGGCTCCCTTTTGGTAGTTTGGCCTCATACGTGTATCATACTACCATGTCTTTTCCTGAGATCCTCGAAAATTTGCTCAAACATCGCGGTGTTACTGAAGAGCTTAAAGAAGCCTTTCTAAATCCTTCGTACGCTAAGCTCCACGACCCGCTTCTCCTTCCTGATATGGAGAAGGCGCGCGATAGAGTGATCGAAGCGATGCAGAAGGGTGAGCATATCTTCGTCTTCAGCGACTACGATGCGGACGGGATCCCGGGCGCGGTCGTTCTTTCAGACTTCTTCAAGCGTGCAAAGTACGAAAACGTCTCCTTCTACATCCCGCATCGCCACGACGAAGGCTTTGGCTTGAGTACTGAGGCGATCGACGTGGCCTTAGAGAAGGGGGCCAAACTGCTTATCACCGTCGACTGCGGCATCGCCGATATCGAGGAGGTGAAGTACGCGAAGAAAAAGAAATTAGACGTCATCATCACGGATCACCATTTAGAGAAGGAGGTGCTGCCTCCCGCCTTGGCGGTCGTTGATCCCGTGAGGAAAGATTCGGAGTATCCATTCAAAGAGATTTGTGGAGCGGCGGTGGCCTACAAACTTGTCCAAGCCATTTTGCAGAAGGAAAGTTTTGGCATCAAGGAGGGAATGGAGAAGTGGTCCTTGGATATGGTCGGCATTGCCACACTCTCGGATATGGTGCCGCTCGTGGGCGAGAACAGGATACTCGCCAAGTTCGGCTTGGAGGTGTTGAAGAAGACAGAGCGCCCGGGCCTCGCCGCCCTCTTCCGCAAGCTTAGGATCGATCAGCGCTTTGTGACGGAAGACGATATCGCCTTCATGATCACCCCGCGCATCAACGCCGCTTCGAGGATGGGCAAGCCGGAAGACGCTTTCAATCTCTTGGCCACGACAAGTCCCATCGAGGCAGACAGACTCGCCGACCATTTGGAGAAGATAAATAGTGAGAGGAAGGGTGTGGTCGCTGCATTGGTGAAGGATGCCAAGAAACATATGGAAGCCCGCGAAAGTATCAATGACGTCATTGTGATAGGGAATCCCGAGTGGCGCCCGGCTCTGCTTGGCTTAGTGGCCAATACTTTAGTCGAAGAATATAAGAGGCCGGTCTTTGTCTGGGGCAGGGACGGCGATGGCACGCTCAAGGGCTCATGCCGCTCATACAATGGCTACCACTTGGCAGATCTCATGCTGGCCGCAGGAGATGCCTTTATCGAATTCGGCGGGCATGCGAATGCCGGCGGCTTCTCCATCGCTCTGGAAAATCTTCCAACTTTGGAAGAAAAGCTTTCCCTAGCTATCAAGAACCTGGCGGTCGGACCGCTTGATACCCGTGGCGGTCCGACCGCCATACAAATCGAAGCCCACGAGGTGTGTGAAGATCTGTGGAAGATTATCTCTACCCTTGCGCCGTTTGGTGTGGGGAATGAGAAGCCAGTATTTGAAATAAAGAATGCCGAGATAAGTTCGGTCAGACAATTCGGGAAGACCGGTGACCATTTGGAAGTGCTTATCTCAAGTCCCAAAGGCAAGGATGTGAAGTGTATCTCCTTCTTTGCTACCCCTGAGAGCTTCTCCTCACCTGTTGCTTTCGGCTCTCGCGTTACTCTGCGTGGCAACCTCGAGAAGTCTTACTTTATGAATCGCCCGGAGATTAGGCTAAGAATTGTTGATATAAGATAATAAAAAAGGCGTGAGTTATATCTTCACGCCCAACTTCTCTTTCCACCACATGAGGAGTTTTTCGATGTCGACTTCTTTGTCATCTGAGTCAGTAAACCACTCCGAGAAAGCGCGGTCTCCTAACAAACGATGAAGTTGCCGATACATACTCTCCATGTTTCCCCAGAAGGGATTCAACCATGCGTTTGGATTTCTAATCGCAAAGAATATTGCGCGGCCCTGTCTTCGGTGGAGGCGACGGATTGTATCTTTGACCTCTTTTAGTTGCAGTTTTTTGAGAAGATCTTCTTCGGCAAATTCTCTTCCTTCATTTCTGCTTGTTTTAGCCCAGTGCCATCTCTTTAAAAATTCTTGCAGAGTGCGAATATCTGGTGGAAACTCGATCTCGTCTGTATAAGGATGTACTACACCTTCTAGATAAGCAGCGAAACATTCTGCCACCTCGGCTTTACATGTCTGGCACTCTCTAAGATGCCCCTGGATTATCTCAAGCGAACTATCCCCAAGATTGACGAGTAGAAAGTCACAAGTAACCTCCAGGTCCTCACCTCCAAAGTCTTCTTCATCAGTCATTTTACCCTCATTGCTAGAGTTATTTCAGATTCTGGATCAAATTAAATACTAAATAGTATTAATAGTCAATGGTTTGGATATTTATGTTACAATTTTGTGATGATCACTATCTACACCGACGGGTCGTCTAAGGGGAATCCGGGACCAGGAGGCTGGGGAGCCATTATTCTTGATGCGAAGAATACAAAAGAGATTGGCGGGGGAGAGAAGCATACTACCAATAACAGGATGGAGCTTACGGCCGCTATTCGCGCCCTCGAGTCTATTGCTGATGTGGACGAATCAATTGAGATCAATACCGATTCGAAGTACGTGATGATGGGTATCACGGAGTGGATCCATGGCTGGGAGAGGAACGGTTGGAAGACAGCCGCTAAGAAGCCAGTGGAGAATCAGGATCTCTGGCAAGTCCTTTCGCACAACGTCGATGGTAAGAATATTGAATGGAGGTTTGTGAAAGGGCATGCGGGCGATACAGCCAACGAGCGCTGCGACGAGATCGCCACGGCTTTTGCCGATGGTGTAGGTATAGACTTATATGATGGAGCGCGCAATAAATATCCTCTCGATTTGGGTGTCGAAGAGGCATAGCCTGGTCTTTGTCCTCCTCTGGAGCTTTGTAGGTGGAGTTTTCGTTTCCTCTTTAATAAAAGTATCTCCGATTATAAGCATTTTGCTTTTGATCATTGCCGTAGGAGTGTTGGTAGTTGAAAGAATTAATTATGGAGAGGTCTCAAGAGGGATCCTACTTCTAGCTATCTTACTTGCCTCAGGCGCCTTCGGGTCGCTCCGGTATGCCATCAAAGATTTCCACGAACTCCAGACACCAAGTAGCGCTGGTGTCGTAGTGAGTGAGCCGGAACATCGAGACAATAGTACGCGCTTTATAATCAAGACAGATAATGGCGAGAAGATCTTGGTCAGCACTGATCGCCTGAGCGATATCGAGTATGGAGACAGGGTGGAAGTGGAGGGCAAATTAAAGGAGCCTGGAATCATTGTCGATGAAGTGAGCGGGAGAGAGTTTGATTATGGCAAATATTTATCCAAAGACGACATTTATTACACAACTTCACTTGCCAAGGTGCAGAAGATAGGCGAGAAGGCTGGTTCCTCTGTTATTTATTATCTCTTACGCATCAAGTCTTCATTCGTATCGAAGATCAAACAGATCCTTCCTGAGCCAGAGGCCTCTCTCTTGGCGGGCCTTGTCGTAGCGGGCAAGGGTGCGCTGCCTAGTAATATCTTGGATGACTTCAAGCGTGCGGGAGTGGTACACATCGTCGTGCTTTCCGGCTACAACATAACGATCATTGCCGAGTTCTTCCTCTTCCTCTTTGGCTTCCTCGGGACGCGGAGAGCGGCGCTGGCTTCGGCTATAGGCATTATTCTCTTTACCCTCATGACCGGCGCTACGGCTACGGTTGTCCGAGCGGCCATCATGGTGCTGGCTCTCCTGGTTGGCAAAATTATCAAGAGGCCATATGCCGCGGGGAGAGCCCTCCTTCTGACCGCTGCTCTTATGCTTGTTTGGAATCCGAAGTACTTAGTCTTCGATCCATCCTTCCAACTGAGCTTCTTAGCGATGCTGGCGCTTGTCTACATCGTACCAATCGTGGAGAATTATCTGCAGAAAATTCCAAAGAAGTTTGGCTTTCGCACCATTCTCGCCACGACTATCGCCACTCAAGTCACGGTGCTCCCGTTCCTGCTCTACTCTGTTGGTTCCGTCTCGCTCGTTTCCCTCTTTTCGAATATCTTGATCCTCTTCTTCGTGCCCTACACGATGCTTGTCGGCTTCGCGGCCACTTTAGTAGGCTTTGTATCTACTGCGCTCGCTTGGCCGCTTGCCTTCACCACCCACATCCTCTTGGCGTGGATACTTAACGTAGCGCACTTCTTCGGTAACCTCTCGTGGGCGAGTGTCACAGTCTCCATGCCTGCCTGGGCGATGATCCTTTCGTATATCATCTTCGCCGTTATCGTCACTACGATATCTCTTAAGAAAAAAGCTCAAGACACCAGTCTGAGCTTTGCACGCGCGTAATACTTCTTGTTCCTTTCCAAAACAATGAGGTTTGGAATAAGGATGAAGACAACAAAGGCAAGATTGCTGCCAATTTGAGAGAGCATGGCGCCTCGCGGTGAGAGAGTCTGCGAACTAGATTACCTTGTTAAGATTCTCCTCGCAAGTTTGCCAATTGAGATTCTGAAAGAAGGCGTCGACATATTTGCCCTTGCCTTGAGCACCTTGGTCGAGGATATAGGCATGCTCCCAGACGTCGATGGCAAGGATAATAGGGAGAGTGACAAAGTGGCCCACGTGTTGCTCGCCGGAGAAGCCGGTGAGGAATTGCCCGGACTTAGGATCGTAATAAAGGATAGCCCAGCCGGGGCCTCGCATGAGGGCAATATTTTTCATAAGTTTCTTAAGACCTTCGGGCGAAGTAAACTGGGCATTCACTCGCTTCAAAAATTCTCCGTCTTCTGAAGGCTCTTTAGCTCCACCCTCAAGGTGGGCGAAGTAGTATTCATGCAGTCGCATACCGCCAAACTCGAAGGAGAGTCTTCTTTGTAACTCTGCAAGCGTATGAGGATTCTCTTCCGACATGTGCTTCTGCATCTCGGCATTAATGGCATTGTAATTCTTGACGTATCCGGCATAGAGGCCCAGGTGTTCGGTCACCGTCTTCTCTGAGATGCCTTCCAAGGCGCCAAGACTAAACTTTTGTTCTATAAATGGTTGTATCATAATCGCATTATACTATATAGATGACTTTCCTCCGCAAGCACTTAAGAGAAGTCGTTTTAGCAGTCCTGATTCTTGCAAATATCTATGTCTGGGTGTCTGTCTATGGACATAAACCTTCCAAACTCTTACACGTATATTTTCTCGATATTGGCCAGGGCGACTCTATCCTCATCGACTCTCCCACGCACGGCCGAGTGCTTATAGACGGCGGGCCCAACGGCAGAGTCTTGTCTGAACTTGGGAAGATCCTACCCTTTGGCGACAGGCGCATCGATGTCATGATCGAGAGCCACCCCGATGCTGATCACATCTCTGGTTTAGTCGATGTAGTCAGAAGTTATAAGGTCGGGGCCTTCCTCGAGCCGGGAGTTAGCTCAGACAATCAAATTGACGATCTCTTGATCAAAGAAGTGAAGGCTAGGAATATCCCGGATATCTTGGCCAGAAGGGGAATGGCGGTCGACTTCAACGACGGAGCCCGGCTTCTCATCCTCTTCCCCAATCAAGACGTGAATGCCTGGGAGACGAACGACGCCTCGATCGTAGCCAAGCTTGTGTATGGAGACAAAGCCTTCCTTCTCACCGGCGACTCGGCTAAGAAGACGGAGTACTTACTTTTGAATTTAAATAAAAGTATCTTGAAAGCCGATGTCTTGAAGGCCGGTCATCATGGATCCAAGAATTCGACCTCGCTTATCTATGCTGAGGCGGTGGCACCGGAGTATGGAGTGATCTCGGCGGGCAAAGATAACAGATATGGCCACCCGACTCAAGAGGTCTTGGATATCTTACAAAAAGTTGGCGCCAAAGTGGTGGCTACGGAGAGTGCGGGAGGACTAACAGGCCTTGGCACAATTGAATTTGAGACAGACGGCACACGACTTATCCTCAAATAAAAACTACCGAGCTCTGGCATATGTCTCATGCCATTCGCGGTAGCTTTTTTGTAAATGCTCTGGCAGTGCCGAGTAGGGTACGTCGTGTTGGTCCGACATCAACCGGCCAGTTACTCGAGAACGTCTAATGACCCGTCCTCTAAAGCTGCCACCACTCTTGCCTTGCACGTAAACCTGAGGTATTCGCTCTTCAATGAAGGGTCTTGCGTCGCAGTTCCTTGAATCTCTCCTGAACTTCTCGATAAAGAGGATATAACCATACCACGCCTCTTGAGCACCAACCCGGATGAGCTCCTTCTGTTTGATATAGAAATATCGCAGAAAGAGGGAACCCATCCAGACGAGCGAGAGCAGGTCTAGAACGAAGAGTTCTTGCCACTTGGGGTGAATTGGATTCATCACAGTCTCCAGTGAGTCTGCTTGTATAGTACTACAAATCAAAAAATCTGCCTGGTCAGACAGATGTGGAAACTTTTAGATGATTCCTGCTTTCTTCAAAACGCTATGAGCTCCCTTCTTATTGATAGTCTTGATGGCTTTGGTGGAGAGGGTGAGGGTAATGGTCTTCTTTAGTTCGGGCACGTAGATGCGCTTCTTCTGGAGGTTCGGGTACTTCCTCACCATACCGGTCGGGTTGAATTGGGTAGCACGAGTGCGGTTGGAGTAGCCTCCACCGATGATCGAGCCTTTTTTATTGACTGGGCATACGCGAGCCATAGTGGCAGTACTCTAACATCTGATATACTTTTCTGCAATGCTCGAGTTTATCTTCCAAATCGCCGTCCTCATCATGTCGGTCGTCATCCACGAGGTCTCTCACGGCTTCGTGGCCGACCTCTACGGCGACCCGACGGCGCGCCTTAAGGGGAGGCTGACCCTTAACCCTCTCAAGCACCTAGACATGGTGGGCTCGCTTCTTGTGCCAGCCGTGTCCTTCTTCCTTGGAGGATTTATCTTCGGCTGGGCCAAGCCCGTGCCTTATAATCCGTACAATCTTAATCCAGGCCGATGGCCCGAGACAGCGGTGGCGGGGGCAGGGCCAGTCTCGAACTTGCTGGTAGCTTTCATCTTTTCTGCTCTCTTGCGGATAGGCATGGCGAGCGGCTGGTCAGAGGGTTTTATCCATATCACGGCGCTTGTGGTCTTTGTAAATATCCTTTTGGCCGTCTTTAATTTGATGCCCATTCCGCCTCTCGACGGCTCACGACTCCTCTTCGCTCTCTTCCCAGATAAGCTTTACCGCTTCCGTAATTTCTTCGAGCGATACGGATTTGTCCTCGTCTTCATCTTCTTCGTTTGGCAGTTTGTGGAGCCGGTAGTCGATGTTATCTACCGCATATTGACTGGTCTCCCCCTTTAGGCTAAAGTAGTAGCCTGTGTCAACCATCAATCAACTCGTTAAGCGCAAGCGCACCAAATCAGCCAGGAAGTCCAAGGCCATTGCCTTGACGCGCGGCTTTAACTCGATCAAGAACCGACCCGTCTACTACGACGCGCCGTTTAAGCGCGGGGTCTGCATCAAGGTAACTACCAAGACTCCGAAGAAGCCTAACTCCGCGGTTCGTAAGATCGCCCGCGTCCGTCTCACTAACGGCGCTGAGGTGACAGCCTACATCCCGGGGGAGGGTCACAATCTCCAAGAGCACTCAGTGGTTATGCTACGTGGTGGCCGCGTCAAGGACTTGGGCGTCCGTTACACTATCGTACGCGGCATCCTCGATGCCTCTGGTGTAGACAAGCGCCGCAAGGGCCGCTCCCAGTACGGCAATAAGCGCCCTAAGGCCGCTAAATAATTATAGATATGCGAAGAAAACTTAAAGCCAAGCCAAAAATTGTTCCCGATACCCGCTACGACAGCGAGAGAGTCGCGAAGTTTATTAACTACGTCATGCTCGAAGGGAAGAAGACCACCGCTCGAGCCGTAGTCTACCGCGCCTTGGAAGAAATTAAGGAGAAGGCCAAGAACGACAATCCTCTGGAAGTCTTCGAAGCCGCTTTGAAGAATACCGGCCCCACTATGGAGGTTAGATCACGCCGCGTCGGAGGTGCCAACTACCAGATCCCGCGCGAGGTCCGTCCAGAGCGACGTCAGTATCTTTCCATGAAGTGGATCGTCGATGCTGCCAGAAGCGGGAAGGGTAAGCCCATGCATACGAAGCTTGCCGACGAGATCATCGCCGCCTCTAACAACGAAGGCGAGGCGGTGCGCAAGCGCGACAATACACATAAAATGGCAGAAGCGAATAAAGCTTTCGCTCACTTCGCTTGGTAGTAATGGCCGACCTGCCCGCCATCGCTGCGCTCAGGCGCTGGCAGGCGGGGGCCAACAAAGCTTTCGCTCACTTTGCGTGGTAAATCCACGCTGGTGGATTCATCCCTAGGCTCCGAGCCGAAGTGTGGATAAATTCAAATAATTTTACACGAAAAATCCGGGGATAACCCGGTTTTCTCTTTCTTTTTCATACGTTATAATCTAGCTACCGCAACAATATAGCGTATATGGGAAAAATAGAGGAAAGAAATAAAACGAGAGTGAGGAGAAGGAATCTACAGCATGCCGTGCTCACAACGGTGCAGACTGCCGGGTTCTTGAGTGTAGGTCTTCTCGCGCCCAATGTCCTTGGTGCTATGAAGAAGCTCGGTCTCATCCCGAAGCCTCGTCAAAAGGAATACGTCACATCGTCCGCCGCGAAGCTTGCCAAGCGTGGACTTATTAAATTTGAAAATGGCCATTATTGCCTGACCCATGTGGGCGAGAAGCTCCTGCATCGATGGGAGCTCGAGGATTACAAGCTCATTAAACATAAAAAGTGGGACAAGAAATGGCGTGTCATCATCTTCGACATTCCTGAGAAGCAGAGGAAGGTGAGAACTCGGATCACGCTTTTGTTCCATCGGGCAGGCATCTATCGCCTGCAAGACAGCGTTTGGGTCTATCCATATGACTGCGAAGACATTATCGGCTTGCTCAAGACCGATTTCGGAGTAGGGAAGTATCTCTTGTATATGATCGTTGATGAAATTGAGAACGATAAACATCTGCGCGCCCACTTCGAGCTTTCCTAATGCACATTGATTGTTTATCAATACGTCATAATCTTGCGACCGCAATAATATAACGTAGGTGGATATATGAAGAAGCCCCGAGTGTTAGCTCGGGGATTTGCTCAAGAACGGAGATATAGTTCGTCGAACATTGGTTGAAGATGACGGTAAGACACTTCTCTTCTGGTAATAGCCGCGTTGCAGTTATTACAGAGGCGGCGTTCATCGTATACATACTCGTATTCACGACGACCAATCTCTTCTCTCTGGACGCGGATCTCTCTGCAGCCGCAATCAGGGCATGAACGTCCGTACTTCAAGCAGGCTTTTCGGTATTGACGAGCCAGTGGCCTTGTTATAAAACGAAACATCGCATCCTCCTGAGGATTCTATTGCTTATCTTAAACATTTGTTCTATTATCTTGCAAGCAGTAACACCTGCCTTTTATTTTTCTAAACACTTTATGGAACGAGATTATCCGTTAGAGAGAGTTCGTAACTTCGGCATCATTGCCCACATTGACGCGGGCAAGACCACCACTTCAGAGCGAGTGCTCTTCTACACGGGAGCGCAGCATTCGATCGGAGAGGTGCATGAAGGCGCAACCACCACCGACTGGATGGAGCAGGAGCGCGAGCGCGGCATTACCATTACCGCCGCTGCCATCACTTGCTTCTGGGCCCCGAGTTATCTTACGGATGCCGATCGCCTGAAGAAGGAAAGCAAAACTCGCTTCAACGTCATCGACACTCCAGGGCACATCGACTTCACGGTGGAGGTGAAGAGAAGTTTGCGCGTCCTAGACGGTGCCGTGGTGGTCTTCGACGGTGTGGCAGGTGTCGAACCTCAGTCTGAAACCAATTGGCGCTACGCCGAAGAGGCCCAAGTGCCGCGCATCTGCTTCATCAACAAGCTCGATCGTACCGGTGCCTCGTTCGAACGTTCTTACGCATCTATTTTGAACAGACTCTCGAAGAAGGCAGTCCGCATGCAGATCCCAATAGGGGAGGAGGATAAACATGATGGCGTGATCGATCTCTTGACCATGAAGGCTTACTACTTCGAGGGCAATATGGGTATGACTGTAGTACCGAAGGAGATTCCAGAGAACTTGAAGGCTGATGCCGAGAAGTATCGAGGAGAGTTGGTGGAGAGGATCGTAGAAAATGACGAAGGCCTCATGACCGCTTATCTTGAAGGTAAGGAGATTTCTCTGCCCGCGCTCAAAGAGACTATGCGCAAGGCCGTCATTGCCAACAAGATCTTCCCAGTCCTTACTGGTTCCGCCCTCAAGAACAAGGGCGTGCAGCTCGTGCTCGACGCGGTGGTCGACTATCTCCCATCTCCTTTAGACATCCCTCCGGTCAAAGGCATTAATCCAAACAATGGTGAGGAAGTCTTGCGCCATGCTTCCGACGCAGAACCCTTCTCGGCTCTCGCTTTCAAGCTCCAGGCGGATCCATTCGTCGGGCAGCTGACCTTCTTCCGCGTTTACTCGGGCACTATCGAGTCGGGCACTTATATTTACAATTCAACTACCGGCAACAAGGAGCGCTTGGGCCGCATCGTGCGCTTGCAAGCCAACGACCGCGAGGAAGTGAAGAAAGTCTTTGCCGGAGAGATCGCTGCCGCAGTGGGACTTAAAGAGGCCAAGACCTCGCACACCTTCTCGGACGAAGCCAACCCGATCATCCTCGACCAGATCACCTTTCCAGAGCCGGTCATCTCACTTCGCATTGAGCCGAAGACCAAAGCCGACCAGGAGAAGATGGGTATGGCCTTGAAGCGCCTCTCAGACGAGGATCCAACCTTCAGGATCAAATCCGACACAGAGACCGGAGAGACCGTCATCATGGGCATGGGAGAATTGCATTTGGAAATTATTGTGGACCGTATGAAGCGTGAGTTCGGCGTGGAAGCCAATGTCGGCAAGCCGCAAGTGGCTTACAAAGAGACCATTACTGCCGAGGCAGAAGTGGAAAATAAATACATCAAGCAAACCGGAGGCAAGGGTCAGTACGGTCACGTCAAGCTCAAGATCAAGCCTCTGCCTAAGTACGATCCGGAGGAGAAGGTGCCGAAGAATGCTCACCGCGAGGAGGGCTTCGAATTTATTGATGCCATCAAGGGAGGCGTGATCCCTCAAGAGTTTATCCCGGCCGTGGAGAAGGGGGTGAAGGAGGCCATGGACCGAGGCATCCTCGCTGGCTACAAGATGGTTGATATCTCCTGTGAACTTAACTTCGGCTCCTACCACGACGTCGACTCCTCAGAGATCGCTTACAAGATCGCCGCCTCACAGGCCTTCCAGGAAGCGGCTCGCCGAGCCAAGCCAGTTATCTTGGAACCTATTATGAAGGTGGAAGTGGTCGTGCCGGAGAAATTCATGGGCGACATTACCGGCAACCTCTCGGGCAAGCGCGGACAGATCGAGGCTATGGAAGACAGGAATGAACTCAAAGTGGTGCGCGCCCAGGTGCCGCTCTCAGAGATGTTCGGTTACGTGACCAACTTGCGCTCTATGACGGAGGGCCGCGGCTCCTCGACTATGGAATTCGACCACTATGCCATTGTGCCAACAAATGTGGCTACTACTATCATCGAACAAAGAACAGGCGGGAAAGCATAGTAACTATATAGTTGAGCTTGACAAGTACAGTAGGAGTGCTATAATAGATAACAGATAAGGAGTACATCACTCACGCACTCGACTGAGGAACAATGTCTAAAGAAGCCATCTTGTCGCTTTTTTATTCCGGTTGTTTGACCAGCTCCGCTCTCGGGATTTACTTTGCCAAGCTCAAGTACTACGAGTGGAAGCAAAGACGCGAAACCACCAGTGAGAACCTCTCCGCGCAGTAATACACTGCGCGGGGTTTTGTTATTTTGGCCAAAAGGTTGACTATTCCACATACTTTGCTAAAGTAGACGCAGCTCATAAGACGGCTACGGTATGATCTTTGAGATCCTCTCAATAAGGCTCTACTAAGCTGTTTTATGCGCCCCTATTTAATTAAAACTATTTACTAAATTTATGGCAGAAGCTTTTGATCGTTCAAAGCCTCACGTCAACGTCGGTACTATCGGCCACGTCGACCACGGCAAGACCACCCTCACGGCGGCTATCTTGAATGTGCTCCATCGAGCCGGCAAGAAGGCTACGGTCAAGGGTGTTGACCAGATTGACAACTCTCCTGAGGAGAAGGCCCGCGGTATTACTATCGCCCTCTCGCACTCCGAGTACGAGACCGACGCCCGCCACTACGCTCACATCGACGCTCCCGGACACGCCGACTACATCAAGAACATGATCACCGGTGCCGCTCAGATGGACGGTGCCATACTCGTCGTAGCTGCGACCGACGGTGCCATGCCTCAGACTCGCGAACACGTCCTTCTTGCCAAGCAAGTGGGTGTGCCTAAGATCATCGTCTTCTTGAACAAGTGCGATATGGTGCCCGACAAGGACCTCATCGACCTCGTAGAGGAGGAAGTGCGCGACCTTTTGACCAAGAACCAGTTTGACGGGGCCAATGCTCCGGTTATCCGCGGCTCGGCTCTTAAGGCTCTTGAGGCTAAGGACAACACCGACGAGTGGTCGGCTAAGATCCTCGAGCTTGCCAACGCTCTCGATACCTATATCCCAACCCCAATTCGCGAGCTTGATAAGCCATTCCTCATGCCTATCGAGGACATCTTCTCGATCGAAGGACGCGGTACCGTGGTTACCGGTCGTATCGAACGCGGCCAGGTCAAGGTTGGAGAGGAAGTCGAGGTTGTGGGTATCAAGGATACCGTCAAGACCACTGTCACCGGCATTGAGATGTTCAACAAGCAGTTGAGCGAGGGTCAGGCAGGAGACAACGCCGGCATTCTCTTGCGCGGCGTCAAGAAGGAGGATCTCCACCGCGGCCAGGTTATTGCCAAGACTGGTTCCGTTACCCCTCACACCGAGTTCACCGCAGAAGTGTACGTGCTTAAGAAGGAGGAAGGCGGACGCCATACTCCATTCTTCACCGGCTACAAGCCTCAGTTCTACATCCGCACTACAGACGTGACGGGTGAGGTGACCTTGAACGAAGGAGTCGAGATGGTCATGCCAGGAGACACCGCCACCTTCAACGTCAAGCTCGTGGCTCCGGTCGCTATGGAAGAGCAGATGCGCTTCGCTATCCGCGAGGGAGGCAAGACCGTCGGTGCAGGAGTGGTAACTAAGGTCATCAAATAGAGCGTATCTTACAATGGCTAAATCTACAGAAGCCAAATCAAAAAGGGCTCCCAAGAAGAGCTTGTCGGCAAGCGAGCCTGTGGCGCGCCTGCGCATCAGAGTCCGCGCCTATGAGTCGAAGATCCTCGACCTCTCGGTCAAGCAGATCATAGACACCGCTCTTCGTTACGAGGCGCAAGTGGAGGGCCCGATACCTCTGCCGACCGAGATCAAGAAGTATACGGTCAACCGCGCCGCCTTCGTCTACAAGAACGCGCGCGAGCAATTCGAGATGCGTATCCACAAGCGCCTCATCGACATCGTCAATCCGAATCCGAAGATCATCGAGGCCTTGACGAACTTGAGCCTCCCCTCAGGAGTCAACATCGATGTGAAAATGATATAACGAGTTTACGAGTGTCCAAAAACAGCATGAAAATCTTGACCACCAAAAAAGTGAATATGACCCAAGTCTTCGACGAAAGCGGAAGGGTCTTGCCTGTGACCGTCCTCGTCTCGACCGAGGATGTGGCAGACACCTTCCAAGAGGGCGAGGTGGTGGCCGTGACCGGGACCTCTAAGGGCAAGGGCTTCCAAGGGGTGGTCAAGCGCCACGGCTTCCACGGCGGTCCGCGCTCACACGGACAGAAGCACTCCGAGCGCGAGCCGGGCTCCTTGGGCGGCGGTGGTCGTGACGGCGGACGCGTAGCCAAGGGCAAGCGCATGGCTGGCCGCATGGGAGGGGACACGATCACCGTGCGCAATCTCAAGGTGGTCAAGATCATCCCGGAGTCGAAGGAGATCCTCATCAGCGGTGCCATACCGGGCCGTCGAGGATCGGTCGTTAAGATCAAAGTAAAGTAACATGGAAGCTCCTATCTACGACGTCAGCGCTAAGAAGAAGGGAACCGTCAAACTCTCCGAGGACTTGTTTGCCCTGCCTTGGAACGCCGACTTGGTGCATCAAGTCATGACCTCTCTTATGTCCACGAAGAGGAAGAATGTGGCTCACACCAAGACCCGCGGAGAAGTACGCGGCGGAGGCAAGAAGCCGTGGAAGCAGAAGGGTACCGGTCGCGCTCGTCACGGCTCCACGCGCTCTCCTATCTGGGTTGGCGGAGGCGTCACTCATGGACCTCGTAACGACAAGAACTTCGAGCGCAAGGTCTCGAAGTCGATGCGCGTCAAAGCTCTCTACACTATCCTCTCGAAGAAGTTTAAGGATGGCGAAGTGCTCTTCGTCGACTCCATCGCTCTTAAGGCACCCAAGACCCGTGAGGCCGTCGGTACGCTCAAGACCCTCTCCGGCATCTCGGGCTACGAGCGCCTGATGAAGAGGAAGAATGCTGCCGTCATCGCCCTCTCCGAGAAGAACAAAGAGACCGAGCGCAGCATGCAAAACCTTGGCAACCTAGAGGTCATCGAGGCCAGGAACCTCCATCCGCTCGCTCTCCTCTCGCACAAGTACATCGTGATCGAGAACCCAGAAGTGGCTCTTAAAAAGTTTCCAAGCCTTGCTGCGAAGAAAAAGGTAAGCAAATAACATGGCTGATGTAAAAATAGAAAAGAAAAGTGCTTTGAAAAGTCCTCGCATTACCGAGAAGGCGGCTTTGGCTGCAGAGTCCAAGGGCATGTATGCCTTCAACATCACTCCCGAGGCTACCAAGAAGAGCGTGGCCGCCTCCATCAAAGAAAAGTACAAGGTCACTCCACTTAGAGTGCATCTCCTGGCCGTACCGGATAAGCAAGTCTTCCGCGGCAAGCGGGGCGTGAGGCGAGGAGGCAGGAAGGCGTATGTCTATTTGAAGAAGGGTGATAAGATCGAGTTCGCCTAAAGCAGATGAAAAAATATCGACCAACAACTAAGACCCGCCGCCAAACGTCTCACATCGAGTTCAGAAAGTTTGTGACGACTGCCACTCCTTTGAAAAGTTTGACCAAGGGCTTCCGCCGAGGAGACGGCCACAACAACACCGGCCGCATTACCACGCGCCACAAGGGCGGCGGACACAAGCGCCGCTTCCGCGATGTCGACTTCTCCTTTAATAAGAAAAATGTTCCTTTTACCGTGAAGACCGTTGAGTACGACCCTAACCGCTCCGGCTTCATCGGCTTGGTGGCCTACAAGGACGGCGAGCGCCGATATATGCTGCTCTCGAAGAGTGCTCGAGTCGGAGAGACCTATATTGTCTCGGAAACGGCACCTGTTACTCCAGGCAACAGACTGCCTCTTAAAAATATTCCGGTCGGCACCTTTGTCTACAATGTGGAATTGAAGCCAAATGGCGGCGCTAAGATCGCGCGCTCGGGCGGAAACTACGTCGAGGTCGCGGCCAAGGACGCTGGTTACGTCGATCTTAAGATGCCTTCAAGCGAAGTGCGCAAAGTGCAGGAGACCGCCTGGGCTACAGTTGGAGAAGTTTCCAATGATGAAAATAGATTGATTAATCTCGGTAAAGCCGGTCGAAGCCGCTGGCTCGGCATCCGTCCAACCGTGCGCGGTACGGCTATGAACCCGGTGGACCATCCATACGGAGGAGGTGAGGGTCGCCAGGGTCGCGGACGTCGCCGAGCTATCTCAGTCTACGGCAAGCCGACCGGCAAGGGCCAGAAGTCCCGCCGCGCCAAGAAATATTCAAACAAGTTTATCGTCCGCAGACGCAAAGTCGGGAAGAAATAAAATCCTAAAAAGCCCTTAGTTAAGGGCTTTTTGATATATTGACTTTGTATTAATCTATGCTATGCTTTGGCTAGATAGTAACCTCTTTCGGAGAGTGTTATGCAGAGAACATTGGCTATCGTGTTCGAAAGGTTTCGAGGCAACGACTTGAAAACATTCGTACCAGAAATAGGCAGGTGGTATGGTGAGCCCATGGGCAAAGATATTATGTACCTGGGTCCTCTCTTCGTGCCGGATAAGGAATCTGTCGGGATGCTCGACACATCTGATGCACGGCGCTGGTTGTGTGTGAGAAGCCGCAACTCTCGTGAGATCCACGGTCTCAAGTTTGAGGAAGTGCGACTTTTCCAGGAGATCAAGCCCGGCGATGTACCACTCGACAAGGAAGCTCGTCGTCTGGCCGCCAAAATCGGCTGGAAGTAAATAAACGCACGCAAAACATCGCGTGCGTTTTTGTTTACACTGAGCGGGGTCGATGTGGTTGCATTTCTATACGAAAAGTATTTAATGGGAAAAGACATTCCTGGGGGAGTAATGAAGAAAAAAGAAGAATCAAAGGAGAGCAGAGAAGCCCGGGAACTCTACCAAGTGGAGAGAGATCGGAGCCGAGCAAGAAAACCGGACGATGCAGACGCGTTTGCAGAAGCAAAAAGACGTCTTGAAGAACTTATTGAGGAAAAAAGGCGAAGTCGAACTCACATACCCGGCGCTCCGATGCGAGAGAGAACACCTAAAAGTAAATAAGGAATTAACCCGGAGGGATTCTTGGAACGTTCTTGTATGTATTGCACTGACCCGATAGCTGAATGCATGGGTTATCTGCTTGCTCGAGACGTTCTCGCCTTTCTTAAAGGTGAGCCAAAGCAAATCCGCGAAATTTGCGGTAAATGCGTTCTGTTCATCGATCTCGGTCTTCTGAAATTCCCGCCTTGATGCCCTGATTTGACCGGGGCATTTTGCTTGCTTGACAAAATTTATACATAATGGTATGAACAAGCCAGAGTTGTTCTCAAACCCTCCCACCCCAAGGAGTTGTATGTCAGCAAATACCGTAGTCCCGCGCAGGGTTCGTCTTCGTGTCACTCGTGGCGCTCGTCGGCTCGACTATGTTCGGCCAGGTTGGGAGCTTCAGATCGATACCAAACGGCTCGATCTCGGTGATCGGTACGAATGCGTGGCCGGCCAACTCGAAGGAGACTACAGCGGTGGCTACGATCGCTTGAAGCTCCCTTGCAAGCCTGTGGCGAATGGCATGTACCCGGAAGACGCGCAGTGCGGTTCCAAAGGTTATGAGGTGAAGGCATCTCAACTCACCCAAATCTGGAAGACCGAGATCACTACTCGACTTGCCCGGTCTGCGCCGGCACCACAGATCATTCTGAGGCCCGCCCGGTTCAGTCTGCTGCAATTCTTCCACCGGCTGCTCCCGATCTGATCGGGAGCTTTTATTTGCAATTTTTATAAAAGTCTGTAAAGTACATGTCGTAAGGTCGTAGACAGAAGGCATCCATAAGCCCTTCCGAGATCACTCTCAATTCCGCTATGCGGCAGTCGAGGCCTTATACAGGTCGATTTTATTTGTCCAAAAATTCAAGACAAATGGCAATTAGTAAACAAAAGAAAGGAGAGATTGTTGATAAGCTGACGAGCGCGCTCAAGGGCGCCAAGTCGCTTGTCTTCGTGAACTTCCACGGTCTCAAGGTCTCCGAGGCAAGCGAGTTGCGCCGCGCTCTCAAAGCAGAGGGTGTTTCGTATTCGGTAGCCAAGAAGACTCTGACCAAGCGCGTCCTCGAGGCCGAGAAGTTTGCTGGCGCCCAGCCCGAGCTCACGGGCGAAGTAGCCCTGGCCTGGGCCGAGGACTTGGTGGCTCCAGCCCGCGAGGTCTACACCTTCCAGAAGAAGTTTCCTGAAGGGTTGAAGATCCTCGGGGGAGTCTTCGAGGGCAAGTACATGAGTAAGAGCGAGATGGAGGGCATCGCCACCATCCCGAGCTCTCAAGTGCTGCGCGGTATGTTCGTCAACATCATCAATTCTCCGATACAGCGTATGGCAATCGCGCTCAGTGAGATTGCAAAAACTAAACAAGCTTAATCATTACTACAATGGATGAAACTACAAATACAGCAGAAGTTCCTGCCAAGTTCGAAAAGATCGTAAGCGAGATCGAGAAGATGTCGGTCATCGATCTTAACGAGCTCGTCAAGGTCTTCGAGAATAAGTTTGGAGTCTCGGCTACCGCTGTCGCGGCTGCTGGGCCTGCAGCTGCTGCCGGACCGGCTGAGGAAGAGAAGTCGACGGTCAATGTCGAACTCTCTGACGCTGGTGCCAACAAGATCGCCGTTATCAAGGTCGTCAAGGAAGCTCTCGGCCTCGGTCTTAAAGAGGCTAAAGACCTCGTCGACGCCGCCCCTTCGATGCTCAAAGCAGATATGAAGAAGGAGGAAGCCGCTGATCTCAAGAAAAAGATTGAGGAAGCGGGAGGTAAAGTGACTCTTAAATAAGTAAATCTTATTTAAGGCACTTTACGGCCGGAGCGCACGAAGTCCGATTACACCAGTAATCGGGCGCGAGGCGTGGTCAGAGAAATTTCCGAGCGACGGCGAGGAAATTATCTGTGACAAAATTATCCTCAATTAAACAAAACTCTCCTAAAGGGGAGTTTTGTTTTGACAAATCCCTAAAATGATGTATTGTAGAGCATGGACTGCACACTTCCGTGTAGCCATTTCCTTAAGCCACCTGCCTCAGGCAGGAAGGAGATAACATGAAGCTAGTTGCGATGGTTCCAAAGATATATCGCTTTGTTGGTGATCATGGGGAACAACTTCACTCTCATGGCGACAAGGTGATTCCCTCGCCAGCAGATCCAAGGATCACCTGGAGTTGGTGCAATCTGTTAGAGCTCTTCGCGACAGTTCGGATGGCAGAACTCCAATACAATTTCCGCAACTCTTTTCATCTCATTCGGGCTTTCCACATGTACAAGGCTGACGGTGCTAATGGGAAGCGGAAGCATCTGGATGTGGCCGTTGTTACACCCTCGTCGTCAAAGTTTGTACGGGTAACGCAGAAAGAACTGGAAGAGCTTGCTTCGATAGATCCGATTACCATCTTTGTACCTACAGGTTGGGCTCAGATGGTTGCCACAGAACTTTCAAAAAGGGTTGATCCGGTTAGAAGGCGCCAATTAGGGGATATCCTGGTAAAAGCTCTCATTGGTACGACCAGGTAGTACTATGGGCCAGCACACTAGTGTGCTGGCCTTTTCTTATGCCATAACTGGTACTTAGGGAGGGAAGTATGTACAATACGCGCATGCGTCCCATTAGAGATCACTCAGTTTGTTATATTACCAGGCGTGGTTTAACCACGGATGCGCTTGGCGCATCCTATCTCTAACGGGATGCGCAAGTCTATTTCTCATATTTTCGGGAGTGAGGCCAAGGTTAAGATCATGCGCCTCTTCGTCTTCAACCGCGAGGCTACCTATACTGCCGCGAGCGTGGCCGACAGGGTGCAGGAGAAGCTCTCGACCGTGCGCCGCGAACTCTTAAACCTCTCCAAGGCCGGTCTTATTAAGAAGCGCACTCGAGGCTATACCTTACACAAGACCTATCCCTACCTCCCGGCTATCGAGCACTTCCTTATCGACGCCTCACCCGTCTCGGAGAAGGAGATTGTCAAAAAGATCTCTAAAACGGGCACCATCCGACTCATCCTGACCTCGGGCGTCTTCAAGCACGACCCAGAGGCCCGGGTCGACCTCCTTGTGGTAGGGGACCACTTGCGTCAAGGCAAGCTCCTCACCGCCATTTCCTCGCTTGAGGCCGAGCTAGGCCGGGAACTGCGCTACGCCGCCTTCGAAACGGCCGATTTCCAGTACCGCTTAGGCATCTACGATAAGCTGGTACGAGACATCCTTGACTATCCACACCAGAAGCTCATCAATAAAGTCGGACTCTAAAACGAGTGTATAATACTTGCATACCCTATTTAGCGGTATTTAGTAATAAACTGTACAGTTAAGATATGTATCTCAACACATGGGGACAGGTATTGACGCTCTCCTTCCAGAATCTATGGTTAGGTGTCGTTAATTTCGTTCCGAACCTTGTCATCGCGCTCATCATCGTGGTCCTTGGATGGCTCATTGGTGCGCTCTTCGGCCGGGCAATATGGCAGGTGTTCCGCTCTTTGAAGGTTGATGAGGCTCTCCGCCGCGCGGGCTTCGAAGGATTCCTTCGCCGCGGAGGTATTAACCTCGACTCGGGCGCGTTTATCGGCGGTTTGGTCAAGTGGTTCATCATCGTCGTCTTCCTCGTGGCAGCCTTCGATGTCTTGGGCCTTACGGAGGTCAACCTCTTCCTCCAGCAGGTAGTGATCGCGTACCTCCCTCGCGTCATCGTTGCCGCTTTGGTCCTCTTGGTAGCAGGTGTGATCGGCGACATCGTCGAGCGTATCGTCGTTACCACTGGCAAGGCTGCTCAAGTGCGCTCTTCGCACTTCGCAGGCTCTATCGCTAAGTGGGCTGTTTGGATCTTCGCAATCCTCGTGGCCTTGAGCCAGCTTGGTATTGCGGCTGCATTCTCTCAGACTCTCTTCACCGGTATCGTCATCGCCGTCTCTTTGGCCCTCGGTCTCTCCTTCGGCCTTGGTGGTCAGGAGGCAGCCAGTCGCTTCCTAGAGAAGCTTCGCGGTGAGATGTCCGATCGGCATTAATTCTCGGTATTAAGCTAGATAATACCTGAGGACTGTCTTTAAAGCAGACAGCATAAAAAGGCCTAACAAGGCCTTTTTATGCACCCTAACCAGACCGTAAAATCTCCTTGACTTTCATAGCTGATTGTGATATGATGCTAGCAGTAGAAGTCAGTTCATTCCACCACCCCATAGGAGGTTGTCATGTCGACAACGCAGAAGCCTGAGACAGTAAAAGAGAACCTCGTGTCGTTCGAGTACGTGCAGACCGGCCTCGTGAAGTTCACAGTCAATTCGCGCGAAGAAGTTCTTCCCGGTATCCCATACCGAGAGAGGCCGTCACATTCCCCCTGGCCGAGAAAATCGAGCGGCTCCGGCTCCTGCGCGGATCGGTCCGACCGGGTCATCTCGATACCGGCGTACAAGCGCTCACGGCAGAAGATGACGTTGGTTGCCCAACTCTGGCTGAAGGCCTGATGCGGGCCGGATACGGCTTTCGCGACGTGCATTTCACGAGAGCCGGCAAATACTACGTCATCGTCTTCGGCTTTGACTACTCGAAGCCGAGCGGCGAGGATCTCGCGGATCTCCAGAAGAAGTTCGCTCACTACGCGTGCAACAGCTGGACCGCGTTCGTCTGGGACAACCCCAATTTGACGACCACGGTCAACTTCATCAAGCGCGTACGTGCCAGAGCGACGAAGAAGATCGTCGCGAGCGGAAAATATCTCGGTATCATTCGCTAGCAACATCCACTTGGGGTGGAGAACCGAGATCACATCGATCTCGGTTTTTCATTTGTCAAAACTCTTTGGAATATTGAATTGGGCGAAATGATCTAAGGTATCTTTTCCGTGTGGTGCGCCCAAGACGTTTTGTGTATCGATAACTTCCTTCTGAATATCATTTGGTACTTTACCTCCAAGAAGATTCACAAAATGGGAAAGGAATGTAGTGGCGTATTCGCCTTTACCAAGGGAAAATTGAATAGCAAGGCCTTCAGGAATTATTTCTGCCGCATAGATTTCTGGACGATCGATTGTCTCTATCTCCCGGTGCTTTAGCTGAATCGAGCGGAAACGGCGAAGGTTATCGAAGTTTGGAGGGAAGAGACCAATTCCTTCCAGGTCATCAATATATGGGAGCCAGTCATTTTTCTCTGGACTAAGCAAAAGTGGAAGGGTGCGTGGCGGTTTCACTCCTGCCATAATGTAAGCACTTAGCTTCCTGTTGTATACCAAAGAGGCGAGGGCGCTGACCCAGAGCATAACTTGTTCTTCTATTCTTACTAAAGCCCCGACAAAGTCTGTTGGATGCTCAATCAGATGTTCGACCACCTTAATCTCGCTTGGGAAGACGAGAGGGAATTCCTTGAGCGCTTCCAAGACCCTCGCCCAATTTGGGATTAGTTTCGCTATTTCTTTGCGCATCTCAAGGAAGTAAGGAAGCTCGCGAAGTCCAGGATCAGAGATGAGCCCGACGATAGCCTTTTGGTACTCTCCACGCAGGATAGACATCCCCCAGCGGTAGTTATTTAAGCGTGGTGTGCCAAAGCGTTGGAGGTAGAAGAAGTTATAAAATCCGGCCTTTTTCACACTAGCAAGAGCACTAAGCGCTGCCTCCATGAGTTTTGTGTCCTGCACATCTTCTCCAATGCGAATAAGGATGCTGAAGCGGTTGGCTTTCAAGCCGCCCTTTTGCACCACTCCTTTTCCTGTCCGGATATCTTTCAAAAAGAAGTGCGGGGAAGCCAGTTGCTCTACTTGAGCCTTACTTATGCTACGGAAAGAAATTTCTTGAGAAGTGATCGCTTCTTTATCCTTGATACCGGCGTATTGGATCTTGTCTTTGGTGGTTCCAAGAAGCTTGGCTAACTCCTCAACAGCCTCAATGGTCGAGAGTCCGCATTTGACCAAGGTGGCATAAACAGTTTCTCCCTGTGCGTCTCCAGTAAAAGTAGATTCTTTGCCAATGGTTGTTTGGCGGCCGTCTTGCGTAACTTCCTCAACTATGAAGTCGCTCGGTAAGAGCTTTAAAAATCCCTGAGGAAATTTCTCTTTGTCAGGAATATGAATGCCTAATATCTCAAGAGTCTCTGCATTATCCACCCAAGTAACCTCGGGAAAAAGTTCCGGCGACTTCGCCTTTTCTTCGGCTAAGCGGGCCCGTTCTATGGCCATAAGTCTCATTCTTTCGGATTCCATGGGCTCATCATAACACGCTCATTTTGCCAAAATATGCTATAACCCTAGAAGACAGAACATGGAGGAGATGTGGAAGAGCTTGGGAGTCTAGACGGAGTAAGGATCGTGGCGCTGTACTTGCGCTTGCCCGAAATGATGCGGGCCAAACTTCCAAATTGGATCATCCAAGGAGAGAAGCATGTAAGCGACGGTCGGCCGAAGGGCCAAGAACTCTTCAAAGAAGTCGGACAGGTCAGCCTCGAAGGCCTGGCCCAAAGTCTTGGTGATGCCAGCTTCTACCCACTGGAGCGTGATAGGGTTGAGCTCAACCCATTCTTTGGCCACACTTTCCGCTTGAAGCTCGACTTTAGAATTATCCGTTCCAAAGAAAGGCGACTGCGGGCGCATGAGTTGAGGAGTTTGTTGCCTTGCCTAGAGGAGCCTCTCTGGACACTCAGTGCTTGGAGAAGTGAGATCGAGGACGAGGTAGGTGAGCGTCTCGATGTCTTGGCCAAGAAGCCAGCCCACCCTCACTCGCCGGAAGGGTACTTGAGGGTCGTCGGGAAGGTGCTGCGTCTGACCAAAGACCCTGGGCCCGCTTAACGGGCCCTTTTATTTGACATTCTACCTTGATTTCTATACTATATTCGGCACAAGCGCCTGCCGCTTATTTTTTAACTATGACACGAAGCGCACTCAAAGGACCATACGTCGACCCTCGCGTGATGAAGAAGATAGAAGGGAAGAAGCCCGGCACTACCGGGGTCATTAAGACGTGGTCGCGCGCCTGCCAGATCGCTCCTGAGATGATCGGCTTCACCTTCGGCGTCCACAATGGCAAGGATCATGTCGAGGTCTTCGTGACCGAGGATATGATCGGCCACCGACTCGGCGAGTTCTCCTTGACTCGTAAGTTCACCAAGCACGGCGGTAAGATGCAGAAGGATTTGGAGGTAAAGAAGAAGGAGGCCGAGGTCGCCGCCGCCAAGTCTGCTAAGTCTGCCACCGAAACTAAGAAATAATATGACCGAAGTACGCGCCCAACTTTCCAACTACAGACAATCTCCTCGCAAGGTGCGCGTGGTCGCCGATCTGGTCCGGGGGAAGAAGGTGGAGGATGCTATGATCACCCTCTCCTTTACTACCAAGCGCGCTGCCAAGCCCTTGGAGAAGCTCTTGGCCTCGGCTCTGGCCAATGCCAAGAACCTCTCTATCCCGGTCGAGGGCCTCAGGGTCAAAGAGATCTCGGTTGACGGAGGGTCAACTCTCAAGCGCCGACGCCCGCGCTCTCACGGCATGGCTAATCCTATAAAGAAGCGCACCAGCCACGTCAATATCGTCCTCTCCGACGCTGCTTCGAAGAAAAAGAAATAATATGACACATACCGTCCATCCATATGCACACCGCCTTGGCATCCTCCGTGACTGGAAGTCGCGCTGGTTCTCTCCCAAGGGCAAGTACTCGGAATTCTTGCGAGCCGATGTCTTGGTGCGAGAGTTTCTTGAGAAGCGCTTGAAGGGCTTCTATGTCGCTGATGTCGAGATAGAGAGGAGCCAGAAGGCCTTCCACATCATCGTCTCCACTTCTCGTCCGGGCATGATCATCGGCCGCGCGGGAGACGGCTCACAGAAGCTTCGTGACGATCTGAAGAAGCTCCTGGCCAAGCCCAAGCTCTTGCCGGCTAACGTCGAGGTCAAGCTCGATATCAAGGAGGTCAAGAGTCCGGAATCGAACGCCGCCATCGTAGCCCAGATGGTCGTCGAAGGTCTTGAGAAGCGCTTGCCCTTCCGCCGCGTGGTGAAGTCGACTTTGGAGAAGGTCATGGCCAACCGCGACGTCTTAGGAGTCAGAGTCTTCTTGGCCGGACGCCTAGGCGGAGCCACCATGAGCCGTACCGAGGACAGGAAGCTTGGACGCATTCCTCTCCAGACCTTCCGCGCCGACGTCGACTACATCTCGACCAAGGCCATCATGCCGTACGGCACTATTGGGGTGAAGGTCTGGATCTACCGCGGAGATGTATTTGAAAAAGAAATAGGTAATAAGAAATAGAAAATATTATTTATTCACTATTATGTTATTCCCTAAAAAAGTTAAATACCGCAAGTGGCAGACCATGAGGAAGAATCCTTTGAAGGTTGGCCCGGCTACCCGCGGCATCACCGTGGCCTTCGGCTCGTATGGCATTAAGGCTCTCTTTCCTGTCCGTATCCGCTCCAACCAGATCGAAGCGGCTCGTAAGGTACTCTCGCGCTCAATCGGTAAGACGGGGAGACTCTGGATTCGCGTTTTCCCCGATATGCCGTATACTTCCAAGCCCGCTGAAGTGAAGCTTGGTAAGGGCAAAGGTGACCTCCAGGGCTATGTGGCCGCAGTGAAGGCCGGGACGGTGCTCTTCGAGGTCGATGGAGTGACCGAGGTGGTTGCCCGAGAGGCCTTGAGGAAGGCTGGCACCAAGCTCCCGGTCAAGGTTAAGATCGTGGCACGTCAATAAATATATGAACGCAAAGAAAGTTACAAAGACAAAGACTCTCACTGGCACCGTCGTCTCAGACAAGATGAAGGATACGGCGGTCGTGCTTGTCGAGCGTTACGAGAAGCATCCAAAGTATGAGAAGTTCATCAAGCGCAGGAAGAAGTTCAAGGCTCACGACGTTGGCAATACTAAGAAAGTGGGGGAGAAGGTCACTATCAAGGAGACCAGACCCATCTCCAAGGATAAGCATTTTATAATCGCCTAGTATGATCCAACCACGAAGTATTGTCGAGATCGCAGATAACTCCGGAGCCAAGGTCGGACGCATCTTCAAGGTGCTCGGCTCGTCGAAGAAGCGCTACGCCAATATCGGCGACATCGTGGTGCTCTCAGTGCAGAAGGCTGAGCCTCGCAAGGCCGTGAAGAAGAAGGACATCCTCTACGCCATTGTCGTCCGTAGCCGCGCCCCCTTCCGCCGAGCCGACGGCTCGTACGTGCGCTTCGACGAGAACGCGGTCGTCATCTTGGACAAGGCTAAGGCCGAGCCGCAGGCCGGACGCATCTTCGGACCTATCCCGCGCGAGATCGGGGAGAAGGGCTTCCAAACTATTATTTCCCGAGCGCCGGAAGTCGTTTAGTTCGACGGGCTCACTATAAATAACATGCATATCAAGAAAGGAGACAACGTCATAGTGACCACAGGCTCGGGCAAGGGTAAGACCGGCAAGGTTCTTCGCGCTCTTCCTAAGGAGAACAAGATTCTCGTCGAAGGGGTCAATGTCAAGAAGGTTCACGAGCGGGCCAAGAAGACGGGCGAAAAGGGCAAGATCATCGAGAAGAGCTACCCGATCCATGCGTCGAATGTTAAAAAGGCAGAAAGTAGTAAGAAGTAAGTAGTAAGGCTATGGAAAATCTAAAAACCAAAATCAAGAAAGTCTCCGGCTACAAGAACCCAATGCAAGCCCCTCGCATAGCGAAGGTGGTTGTCTCGGTCGGTGTCGGCTCTCTCAAAGATAAGAACAAGGTGAAGGTTATCGAGGACCGCCTCATGAAGATCACCGGCCAGAAGGCTGCTCCCCGCGCTGCCAAGATCGCTATCGCCAACTTCAAAAGCCGCCAAGGCGATATCGTCGGCTACCAAGTGACCCTTCGCGGAGCGCGCATGTACGACTTCTTGGAGAGACTCATCCACATCGCTCTGCCTCGCACCAAGGACTTCCGCGGCATCTCTCGCGAGGCTGTTGATGAGATGGGCAACTATACTTTGGGTATCAAGGAGCACACCATCTTCCCAGAGACTTCCGACGAAGAGCTCAAGGACGTCTTCGGCATGGCCATTACTATCGTCACCACCGCCAAGTCGAAGGACGAGGCCCGCACCTTCCTCGAGCATCTCGGCTTCCCGCTGAAGAAATAAATAATTTGCAAAGTAAATTGAAAATCGGCCTAACCGCCGGTTTTTTGTTATAAAACAGCCCCGCGGTGCGGGGCTAGTGGGGCTTGGCAAGAGCGGCCTTGTAGCGCTTGCTGGCTTCAAGATAGGTGAGAGCAAATTGGCGAATCTCAGCCGGTGTCTTGCCCGGGTGGAGGCCTGCAATGAGCGCCACGGTGGTAGCTAATTCTTCCTCTGGCCAGGGGGTGGTCTCGGCAAGGATCTCAGGCATGATTATCCCTCAAGTTCGAGTGGTCTCGGGCTATTATTCTTCTTTTAGCCTTGTTTGACAAGGGCTTAGGGACTTGATAAGCTAATCCAACGGCTTCCCAGCCTTTTTTAGTCCAATGGCCAAGACCTCAGTTATCGCCCGTTCGAAGAAGAAGCCCAAGTTCTCCACTCGGGCTACTAACCGCTGCTTCCGCTGCGGCAGAGGTCGTGCCTATATGCGCGACTTCGGTCTCTGTCGTATCTGCTTCAGAGAGCTTGCCAATGAGGGCAAGATCCCGGGTGTTAAGAAGTCTTCCTGGTAATCATTATGGATCGCATCGCAGACATGATCACCCATATCGTCAACGCCGGTAACGCCGGCCGCGACAGCGCTCTCGTCGGCTATTCCAAGCTGAAAGCCGATATCGCCGAGGTCCTCAAGGCCGAAGGCTACATCAAGGGCTACGAGAAGAAGATAAAGGATGGCAAGCCCTTCCTCGCTCTCGACCTCTTCGTCGAGAATCGCGTACCGAAGGTCAAGGGGGTCAAGCGCATGTCCAAGCCTTCGAAGCGTATGTACAAGAAGTCTTCCGAACTCAGACCCGTCCGCCAGGGCTACGGCATGCTCGTCCTCACCACTCCTAAGGGCGTCATGAGCGGCAAGCAGGCCAAGAGGGAGAAATTGGGCGGAGAAGTATTATTTTCAATCTGGTAGCTCGACGACGCTCGCTATAAATAAAATGTCACGAATTGGTAAACAAATCATCACTCTTCCCGAGAAGACCGAAGTCACGCTCTCCGGCCATTTAGTCGTGGTGAAAGGGCCCTTGGGCGAGATCCGCAAGGACTTCAAGCCGACGATCGAGGTGGTCGTGAACGGCCGCGAGGTGACGCTTGAGCCCAAGTCGCATACGCTTGAGAGCCGGGCGCTCTGGGGCACCTACGCCTCACACATGAAGAATATGGTTCTAGGCGTCAACAAGCCCTTCGAGAAGAAGCTCATCCTCGAGGGTATCGGCTTCAAGTCGGAGGTGAAGGGGGATGAGATCGTCTTTGCTCTCGGCTTCTCGCATCCGGTGAAGGTCTCCATCCCAACCAGTCTCAAGGTTACCGCGGAGAAGAATGTGATCACCATCTCCGGAGTCAACAAGGAGGAAGTGGGAGAGTTTGCCGGGAAGATCCGCGCGCTCAAGAAGCCAGAGCCTTACAAGGGCAAGGGTATGCGCTATGATACCGAGGTCATTAAGAGGAAGCAGGGCAAGAAGACCGCCTAACACTATGGATCGCATACGAAATCACAAAAAAATACGTGCCAAGCTCTCCGGCACTTCCGCACGCCCTCGCTTGGCCGTCTTCAAGTCGAATACCTCGATGTACGCGCAGGTAATCGATGATGAGGCAGGAACGACCTTAGCTTCTGCGCGCGGCGCCGATGCTAAGAAGGTCGGGGCAGAGGTGGCTAAGGCCGCTCTCGCCAAGTC
Organism: Candidatus Parcubacteria bacterium; assembly: GCA_019661895.1. Lineage (GTDB taxonomy): Bacteria > Patescibacteriota > Minisyncoccia > Phycocordibacterales > Zambryskibacteraceae > JAIFWN01. The sequence continues at coordinate 42,297 of JAIFWO010000004.1, forward strand.
GATCAAGGCAGTGGTCTTCGATCGCGGCGGATACATTTACACGGGCAAGGTTCGCGATCTGGCAGACGCTGCGCGAGAAGGCGGACTCACATTTTAATTATGGAAGACACAACACTTACAACTCCTATAGCTGCCGAAGAGACTCCGACTACAAGCGTCGGAGCAACTCCAGCAGTCGCACCAGCGCCGGCAGATACTAGAGATCGCAACCGTGGAGGAGGTGATAATCGCGGCCGTGGCGGCCGCCGAGATAATCGCCGCGGTCCTCGCCGCGATACTCGTCAGAAGCCGGAATTCGATCAAAAGATCGTGAGCCTCCGGCGCGTGACCCGCGTGGTGGCTGGAGGACGACGCTTCGCCTTCTCAGTCTGCGTGGTAGCGGGCAACAGGAAGGGCATGGTAGGCGTGGGCCAGGGCAAGGCCGCCGACACCCCTTTGGCTATCGAGAAGGCCTACCGAGACGCCAGGAAGAATATGATCACGATCAACGCCACTCCGGAGATGTCTGTTCCTCACGAGATAGAGGCCAAGTACGCCGCCTCAAGAGTCAAGATCATGCCTGCTCCGGGCAAAGGCATTTTGGCGGGCTCCTCGGTACGCGCAGTGCTCGAGCTCGCAGGGCTCAAGGAAGTTTCCTCGAAGCTCCTCTCCCGATCCAAGAACAACATCAACAACGCTTACGTCGCTATCGAAGCGTTGAAGAAGCTCTCACGGACTAAGATCAAGACGAAATAATATGCAACTCCACACTCTTAAAGCAAGGACCAAGCGCAAGGTTTCTAAGCAAGTTGGCCGCGGCGGTACTCGATGCAAGACCTCCGGTCGCGGCACCAAGGGCCAGAACGCTCGTGCCGGCAGGAAGAAGCGCCCAGAGATCCGCGACTTCATCAAGCGCTTCCCGAAGCTGCGCGGCCGCGGGGTCTCTTCCTTCAAATCTTTCCAGGCTAAGGCTGTCGCCGTTAATGTCGGAGCGCTCGATAAGGCATATGCAAGCGGTGAGAAGGTGACGGTAGCAACCCTTCTCGCTAAGAAGGTCATCCCTGCAAAGGCCGGTGCTCAGATCGTCAAGATCTTGGGTTCTGGAGAACTTTCTAAGAAGCTCTCTTTCGAGGGCGTGCTTGTCTCGCTCTCAGCAAAGGCTAAGATAGAGAAGGCGGGCGGCTCAATAGCCAAGTAACATGTTATCGGCTTTTACACAGAAGACGAGACTCATCCTCACGGATACAGTCTTGCGTAACCGCATCCTGGCAACCTTGGGGATCTTGGTCATCTCGCGCGTTTTGGCCGTCATCCCACTCCCCGGCATCGATGCCGCCAAACTCCAAAGCCTTTTCTCTGGCAACCAACTCCTCTCACTTTTAAATGTCTTCTCAGGCAGCGGGCTTGCCTCGCTCTCGATCGTCATGCTCGGAGTCGGTCCGTACATTAACTCCTCGATCATCATGCAGCTTCTGACACTCATGGTGCCGAAGTTGAAGTCGATGTATCAAGAGGAGGGCGAGGCCGGGAGGAAGCGCTTCTCGCAGTACTCGCGCATGCTCACCGTGCCCTTGGCCCTCCTTCAGGGTTATGCCTTCATCATCCTCTTCCAGAGACAAGGCGTGTTGCCGGTCTTCTCCTTCTCGACCTTGGCGCTTGACGTCTTGGTGGTGGCGGCTGGCTCGATGCTCCTCATGTGGCTCGGAGAGCTCATTTCTGAGTTCGGAGTAGGCAACGGAGTCTCGCTCATTATCTTTGCCGGTATCGTCTCGCGCCTGCCGGCCACGCTCAGTCAACTCTACTTCACCTTCGATCCTTCGCAGTTGCCGACGTACATTGCGGGCTTGGTTGTTACTCTTCTCGTTATCTTCGGAGTGGTCTTTGTGACGGAAGCCGAGAGACCGATACCAGTCACGCATGCCAAGCAGATGCGCGGAGGCCGTACCTACGGCGGGATGAGCACCTATCTCCCTCTACGCTTAAACCAGGCCGGAGTCATCCCGATCATCTTTGCCCTTTCTATTTTGCTTTTACCGCAGATGGTCTTCCAGTTCCTCTCTAACTCCAGTAACACCTCGGTGGCGCATGTGTCTGCCACCCTGCTTGGAATTTTGAACAATGTTTGGGTCTACGATATCGCTTACTTCGTCTTCGTGGTGCTCTTCACCTACTTCTATACCGCCATCACCTTCGATCCGGTCCAAGTCTCCGAGAATTTGCAGAAGTCCGGAGCCTTTATCCCAGGCATTCGTCCAGGGGAGCCGACCTCGGAGTACATTTCTAAAGTGCTGACTCGGCTCACCCTCGTGGGAGCGCTCTTCCTCGGCTTCATCGCGGTCTTGCCGCTTATCTTGCGTTCCGCGACCGGCGTGCAATCTCTGGCTATCGGTGGTACCGCTCTCCTCATCGTGGTGACGGTGGTCATCGATGTCATCAAGAAGATCGACGCCCAGGTCTCTGCCCAGGAGTACTAGAAGGCGCTATACTGAAGCATGCTCCATACTGTGATCTTCATCGGCCGCTCTGGCTGCGGCAAGGGCACGCAAGCCTCCCTGCTTAAAGAGCGCTTGATTGCCCGCGACCCGGACAAGCGCCAACTTCTCTACGTCGAGACGGGCGAGAGGTTCAGGCAATTCATCAGAGGCGGGAGTTACTCCTCAAGACTTTCCAAAGAGATCTACGACGCCGACAAACGCCAGGCAAATTTCCTAGGGAGCTTCATGTGGAGTCAGACTCTGATCGAAGAGCTCGAGGAGAACATGCACATCTTCTTCGATGGGGTGGCCCGCTCTCGTCCCGAAGCCGAACTTCTCACAACTGCTTTCGAGTTCTATAAGCGCGAGAGGCCGGTGGTCGTGTATCTAAACGTCTCGCGCAAGTGGTCCGAGGACAGGCTCCTGGCTCGAGGCAGAGAAGATGACACCACTCTCGCCAAGATCACCAAGCGCTTAGATTGGTTCGAGAAGGATACCTTGCCGGCGGTCGAATATCTCAAACAGAGCTCCTTTTATAAATTCCTTGATATTAATGGCGAGCAGTCGATAGAAAAGGTAGAGCGTGATATAGTGGCTGCCTACGAAAGTGATTAGATATAAAACCAAAGAAGACATAGAGATCCTACGCGAGGGCGGCCAGAGACACGCCGAGATTTTGCGCGCGCTCGCCGAGATGGTGGCGCCGGGGGTCTCTACATTAATTTTAGAAGAGGAAGCCTTGAGGCTGGTGAAGGCCCGTGGCGACAAGCCGGCGCATCTTAATTACCAGCCCGTCGGAGCGCCGCGTCCCTTCCCGGCGGTGTTGTGCGTCTCCATCAACGACGAGATCGTGCATGGTATACCCAACGAAGCGCCAAGGATCTTAAACGACGGTGACATCGTCTCGATCGACCTCTCTATCATTCACAAGGGCCTCTTTACCGACTCAGCCATCACCGTGCCGGTGGGGAAGATCGACGACGAGTCGAGGGAACTTTTGAAGGTGACTCGCGAGGCTCTTGATGCCGGTATCAAAGCGGCTCAACCTGGGCGCCACATTGGAGATATCGGCGAGGCCATAAGCGATGTAGTGGAGAAGAGCCGATTTTCTCTAGCAGAAGATTTGGTCGGACACGGAGTCGGCTTTGCCGTGCACGAAGATCCGTATGTGCCAAACGTCGGCCTCTCTGGAGAGGGAGAAGAATTGCGTCCAGGCATGGTCATCGCCATTGAGCCCATGGTCAACGTCGGCAGCGGCGCTATCAAACCGCTGAAGGACGGCTACACAATTAAGACCCGCGACGGCTCCCGCAGCGCCCACTTCGAGCACACCGTGGCCATTTTAGAAAAAGGTAATTTGGTTTTAACGAAGCAATAAATCTGTTATACTCTTTTTCTAATTAACTTCAGAGATATGCATCCAAAGAAAGAACGGACGTTTGTGGCGGTGAAGCACGATGGGGTCCAGCGCTCGCTTGTGGGCGAGATTATCAAAAGAGTGGAAAGGACAGGGTTAAAAATTGTCGCTCTCAAGATGTTTGTCCCTTCACGCGAGAAGACGGTGGAACATTACGGCAAGGACGATGCATGGTGCACCAAGGTGGGCGAGCGGACGATCGAAGCTATGGGGAAAGAGGGCAAGGAGCCCGCCAAGAGTGCGCTTGAATACGGTCGGGACATGCTCAATACGCTGTATACCTACTTCACCCTCGGGCCTGTAGTCGGATTTGTGGTCGAAGGCAATCCAGCCGTCGCGATCGTAAAGAAGTTAGTCGGCGGTACGGAGCCGACCACCTCAGATGTCGGCACTATTCGCGGCGACTTCACCCTCGACTCTTACGAACTATCGAATATCGACGGCCGCGCAGTCAGAAATCTCATCCATTGTTCAGATAAACCAGAAGAAGCGCAGAGGGAGATCAATATTTGGTTCTCACCCGATGAATTGATCAGCTATGTATCGATCCAAGAGAAGATATTGTACGACGTAAACATTGACGGCATCTTGGAATAGGTTTGCATTCGAGCTTTAACGAAGCGATATTCTCCAAATCTGGGGATTAGAATGAGGAAAATGATAGAAAAGTTTCTGCCGTACGTTATAATGGCGGTAGGGTTATCTAAGGTATTATCTAGCTAACCATTTGTAAGGGATCTCGAATCGTGCCGAACCTTGGTTCGTCGCTGAGAGAACCCACCTAGTTGCTTTAACTAGGGTATACCGAGATAACCCCAAGAAAGGTCCTCACGAAAGTGGGGACTTTTCTTGGTATAATGGCTAAATGAAACGAAGACTGCTCTGGATCGCCTTCACCCTCATTGCTCTCTTGGGCCTTTTGCACATAGTAGCCAGCAAATTCTATTTTTATTGGGATATTAGCTGGTTCGATAATGTCATGCACTTTCTGGGCGGGCTCTCGCTTGGCTTCTTCCTGCTTTGGTTCTGGTTTGCTTCCGGAGTATTCGAGAGAAGCACTCCCGGGAAGCGCGAGGCCTTCGTCGTAAGCCTCGTTTCCGTCATGCTTATCGGTATCGGCTGGGAATTTTTCGAATTCGTCCATGGTCTGACGCAATCGACGGAGGCATATTCCTTGGACACCTTCCACGACCTTAGCGCAGACTTCTTGGGCGCGGCCGTGGCTGGTCTTATTGGACGCAGAAGAAGTTTTTATGAGTAAATGTTTCCTCGAATGCTGGGGCGGGGTAGGGGCGGTAACTGGAGCGAACTTTCTTTTGGAAGTAAATAGTAAAAAATATTTAGTCGACTGCGGTTTGCTCCAGGGAGTACAGAGTGCAGACGCGACCAATGCAGAGAAGTTTGATTATGATGTCGAGACGATCGAGGCCCTTTTCATTACTCACGCTCACATCGACCATATCGGCAAGATCCCTAAGCTTGTCAAAGACGGCTTCAAAGGAATTATTTATTCCACTCCTGAGACCAAGGAGCTCTCCAAGCTTATGCTCGAGGACACAGCGCGTATCACGGAGGAGCATGCGCGCATCGCCGGAGTCGAGCCTCTCTATACTCTCAGTGACGCGGGCCGAGCTCTGACTCGGTGGCAGACCGTTTCCTATCATTCGCCGAAGGAGTTTGGAGACTTCTCGGTAGAACTTTACGACGCTGGGCACATTTTGGGCTCGAGTATGTATAAATTTACCTTTCCTTCCGGCAAGTCCATCCTCTTCACTGGGGATTTGGGCAATACCTCGCCGATCTTACACGAGACGGAAGAGGTCTCGGGCCTCACCTACGTCCTCATGGACTCGGTCTATGGAGACAGGAATCACGAGAGTCCGGCAGAGCGCGATAGGAAGTTTGCGGCCCTTGTCGAAGATGTCATCGAGCACAAGAGGACGCTCATCATCCCCATCTTTTCCTTAGAGCGCACTCAGGTCATCCTTTTTGACATCAAAAAGCTTTTTGAGTCGAAGGCTTTGAAGTCTATTCCAGTCTTTCTCGACTCGCCCCTAGCTATCCGAGTTACCGAAGCGTATGAGAGACTTATGCATCAAAGCTTCGAATTCCCCAAGCTTACCGAGACGGTCCAAGCCCGCGACTCTAAAGAGATCATTTTAGTGCCAGGGCCCAAGATCATTTTGGCGGGCTCAGGCATGTCGACGGCGGGCAGGATCTTGCATCACGAGGAACAATATCTCCCGGACGAGAACGCCACCATCCTCTTCGTCGGCTATCAAGCGCCTGGTACGCTTGGCCGGCAGATCGTTGAAGGGGCAAAAAAGGTTTCCATCCACGACACGGAAGTGCCGGTGCGTGCCAAAGTAGTCTCGATCGACGGCTTCAGCGCTCACAAGGACTCAGACCATTTGGTGGAATTCGTTTCCCACACTAAGGACACGCTCCGCCAGGTCTTCGTCACCATGGGCGAGCCGAAGTCTTCTATATATCTTGCCCAGCGCCTGCACGACGAACTCGACGTGAACGCGATAGTGCCTGAGAGAGGGAAGCGCTACGAACTTGATTTATAACACTTGGCTGTCCGACACCCAAGTGGTAGAATTGAGCTATGAGAAAAGTACCATTGATAGCTGGTGAATATTACCATTTATATAATCGAGGTGTTGATAAGCGAAAGATTTTCCAAAGCCATGAAGATTTAAGCCGCTTTTTCCAGAGCATGCAAGAATTCAATGTTCTCGATCCTATCGGCAGTATCTTCGAGAACTCTTTTGCAGATAATAAATCAAAGAAGGGAGATCAACTGCTAAACATTGTCGCATATTGTTTAAATCCGAATCACTTTCATCTTTTAGTAAAACAGACACAAGATAACGGCATCAGCGAGTTTATGAAAAGACTTTCTGGAGGATATACTTTATATTTTAATAATAAATACGCTAGAACAGGGTCTTTGTTTGAAGGTAAATTCAAATCGGTGCATATTGATTCAAACACTTACTTATTGCACTTAAGTGCCTACATTAATCTAAACAATCGACTCAAAGGGAAAAAGGTAGAGCCGAGTCAATCAAGCTGGGAGGAATACTTGGGAAGGGAAGGCAACGAGGGTGTTTGTTGTCCAGGCCTTGTTCTTGAACAATTTAAGAATAGGCGGGAATATGAGAAATTTGCTCTGGCCTCGTTGAAGGATATCGTAAAGAGAAAGGAACTAGCACGAGAGTTTGTCGGCCTTGAACTTTAATCAGCTACTTGGGTGTCCGACACCCAAGTGGGGTGTTTACATCACTTCGCTTACGATCTTTTTGAAGATAGTGGGATGGTTTTGGGCCAGATCGGCGAGGATCTTTCTGTCGAGAGTGATCCCTTTCTTCTTGAGGGCAGGGATAAATTTGGAGTAGGAGAGGCCGTCTGCTTTGAGCGCGGAGGAGATGCGGACGTTCCAGAGTCGGCGGAAGTCGCCCTTCTTGTCGCGGCGGTGGGCAAAGGCGTAGGTCCCGGCGTGGAAGATGGCTTCATTGGCAGCCCGCTCCTTAGTCGAGCGGCCGTGGCGGTACCCCTTCACCTTCCTCAATATATTCTTCCTGGCTTTGAGGGCGTTAACGCCCTTTTTGACTCTGGTCATATTACATATTTACTAGGAAGCGGGAGCGCTCCTTATTGGTCATGTGGAACTCGCCCGACCTACCCTTGGCGAGCTTCTGGGAGTTGTTTTCCTTAGCGTTGAAGTGGTTTTGGCCGGTTTTGCGGGCCAAAAGCTTGCCCCTTTTGGTGACCTTGAGCCGCTTGGCGAAGGATTTGTTGGTCTTCATGAGTCACCCATACTACAGGAATTCCTCGATTTGTCTAGCTATCCCCACTAGCCGAAATTAGCCCCCCAAGCTCTTCAATTAAGGTTACACTATATACATTACAAAGTGCTTTATAGACGCGTAAATATCAAATATATGGACAGGCTTCATGCAAAGATGATGGGATATGGGTGGTACAGCAATTGGAGCCAGAATCCGGCAGCCGGCTTAGCTCACTGGGCAGCCTTCCTCCTCATAGTCTTTATCACCTTCTCGGGTCTGAGAGGCTCTATAAATAGCACCTACTACCTGGCCAACGCCCTCTCCTCTCGCGCTCCATACGCGAGCCAATCTCCCAGAGACAAATCAGGTACTTACCAGATAGAGCTAGCCGGTGCCGAGGAGGCCGGGAATCCCTATTTTGCGCATCCTCAGAGGTTTTTCCCGGGCGATCAGATCCTTGTGGCCAAGGTAGAATCTTGGTATGACCCGAACCGGCTCTTCGGCGGAGCGAGCGAGAGGGAAGAGCATGATAGAGAGGGAGTGCTTCGATCCGTACAGAGTGTCGCTCTCACCAATATCGATACGGGCGTAAAGAATAAGATGATGATAGACAAGACTTGGAAAGACGATGCCTCCATTCACATACCTTACACGCTGCCGTCGGGCGATTATGAGCTCACCTTTAGCGTCCAGGGTAAGGAAATAAATATCCCGCTCATACTCGACATGCCAATCCTGCCGAGGGGCTCTCTAAGCTACACAGGTATCAGACCGGGAAACCTGACCGCGAGCGCAGCCGGGGCAACCGACGTGCAGGCCGCCCTGACTACCAGCCTCCCGGCCATAGTGAGCAGATCGCATGTCTACGCCAATGTGTTCGAGCCGTCGGTAGGCATCAATCCTTTCGACGATAATGCTTTTTACATTGATGCCAACGTGATTTCCTACACTACCGATGGGGGGAGGACCTTCAGAAACGTAGATGCGGGCTCGGCTACGATAAACAAATATTACACGGTCGGCTCCGATCCGTTCATCTCGTTCACTCCGGACGGGAAGTTTTCGCTCCTCAGCATCGCCGGCACACCTTCAGGAGTCAGCCCTTACAAGACTCTGGGCGTGGTCTGGACCGAGACTTCTCCAAAGACCAATCCCTTACAGCTATCTGAACAGGCGGCGACTCCGGCAGGGAACTTCGATTTCGGCAAGCTCGCCATAGACTACCGACCCAACTCTCCTTATAAGGGAAGTATGTATATCTTTGCCAACGTCATGTACTTCCCTTCGACCGGCTCTACCAATTCGGGACTGCTCATATCCCGCAACGGCGTAACGACGCAAAAGACATACAGCTCGCTTGGACTGCCTACAGCTACTCCGCCATCGGCCCTTACTATCGGTATCAATGGAGAGATATATTATGTGCTCTTGGACTCGACCGCCCAAGCCCAACGGCTTTATAAGTCTACCAACGGAGGAGCCTCTTTTACGTCGAGCGTCATAGTCCAAGACAGGGCGCATCTAGCGGCTTATTGCGCGGAGCGTTATTACACCGGAAGCAACGTGGTCCAATTTCACGTCCCGCATCCAAATATCGCCACGGGTCCCGATGGCACGCTATATGTGGTCTGGACACAGACGGGTTCCGTATCGCAGGACGACTCCTTCGAGTTTCAATACGTATGTAATGATCAGGAAGTGATGCTAAGCAAATCTACCGACGGCGGCAATACCTGGTCTGTGCCTACGCGCGTCGCTGACGACACTACCGGAGCCGATCAATCCGATGCGTCTGTAGCGGTGGATGGATCGGGCGAAGTCTACGTGACTTACATAGACCACCGCAATCATCCCGCAGAGCCGCTCTTCGATAGCTATTTGGCGGCGTCGAGCGACGGCGGGCAAAGCTGGAAGAATTTGCGGCTGAGCGACAATAGCTTCTTTACGAGCGGGGGAGGGAGTGCAAGATCTCCGTACGGCGACTATCTAAACCACATTGCCGCAGGAAACTCCAAGATATACATCGACTATCCGTGCCCCTGGGTATACAACGGCCAAGGCTTTGCTACCGACTCGTGCGTCGCAGTGATAGATAAGAATCAGACCAGCCCGCTTCTTTCCTTCACGGCATCCGCAAGCGTCGTTCCGAGCGGAAGCCCGGTGACGCTGACCTGGTCATCTCCGGCCGGTTCCGTCTGCGTGGCGAGCAGCGCATATGCCAATAGCGGGTCGGGTCAGTTCTCGGGCGCGAAGTCTGCTAGCGGTTCGGAGACATTCACGCCAACCACCAACAATACTTACGAGATGCGCTGCAGCCTAAATGACAGATTCACCGATGCCAACGTGCTTGTCATGCTCGATACGTACGGAGACTTCACTCCGGTCGTACCGACCAATATCAAGGTCCAGCCGGTGAGCGACACATCGGCGACGGTGAGCTGGCATACCGACCAGCAGACGCTCTATGACTATGTCAGGCTTACCACTGCCGGTATCACGGGCCGTACTTATATTACTGCTACGGTGGTGGCATCCGGCGACAAAAACTATACTCTTACCGGGCTGCAACCCGGGGTGCAGTATGGAGCCAGCATCGAGACTGTCAGTATGAGCGGCAGAGTATATGCATCCAACCCAATATACTTCTCCGTCGGCACCACCACTCTTCCCACGAGCGACACCACCCCTCCATCTACGCCCAATCTCTCCGGCGCTCTTTCCGGAAGCTCGGCCGCTCTCTCCTGGACGGCCTCCACGGATAATGTGGGGGTGACAGGATACAAGGTATACAGAAATGGCGCTCTCTTAACTTCACTCACCTCTACATCTTATACGGACAGCTCTGTATCAGCAGGTACTACTTACTCCTATGCAGTCTCAGCTTACGATGCGGCAGGGAACGCTTCGGCCCAGTCTAACTCTATAACCCTGACCACTCCAACTCCTCCGCCGACTTCCACTTTCCAGATCGGAAACACGGTACATACGACTATCAAAGTAAGTGTCCGCTCGACATCCACCACTAAAGGCAAACCTGCCGGTACCCAGAAAGCCGGGGCCACGGGCGTTATAGTAAATGGTCCGCAGACGGGCTCCGGCTACACCTGGTGGTATGTGGACTTTACCTCCGGAGTGGACGGATGGGTTGCACAGGATTATCTGGCTAAATAATCACTTCTTAGCTCCGCGTTCGATGATGACGGTCATGCCCTTGGGACTCTTGGTCGCAGGTGTGGCGACGTTGTAGGGGATGGTGAGGAGAGTGAGGAGGCGGTCGATGCGAGTGCGCAAGAACTTCTCATCCAAGTACTTGGCGCGTCCGGGGAGGAAGAGGTCGAGCTTGACTCGGTTGCCCTCGGAGAGCCACTCGCTCGCCTTCTTGGCCTTAAGATTGAGGTCGTGGTCGCCGGTGCCGAGTTTGACTTGGATATTTTTCACCTCCACCGAGTGCGCCTTCTGCTTGGCGACTTTGGCCTTCTTGTTCTCGTCGTACAAAAACTTTCCCAAGTCGCTGATCTTGGCTACGGGAGGGAGAGCGTTGGGGGAGATCTCAATGAGGTCGAGGCCGAGTTCGTGGGCCTTCTTCAAGGCTTCGCCGAGCGTGATGACGCCGAAATTCTCGCCGGTCGGGCCTATGACACGAAGTTCGTTGGACTTGATAGCGTGGTTGGTGCGGGGGATCGACAAATCTTTGATTATTTAAAGCGATTGTATACTATTAGTATATGCAATACAAGCACAAGCCTGAGAGTCTCGAGGAAATTCGCGCTTCTAGGAAGAGCGTGCGCGCCGCGGCCCTCGATGCCCGCTCTGCCGCGAGCTCTCTGGAGCACTTTGCCCTAGTCGTTACCAAGAGCGTGGGTTCGATCGGCTTCTTCCTCATCCTCCTCGTGTGGACCTTGGGCTGGCTGGTCTGGAATCTCTTTGCTCCCATCGAGATGCGCTTCGATCCGGCGCCGGCCTTCGTCATTTGGCTCTTCGTCTCCAACATGATCCAGCTGATCCTTCTGCCTCTCGTCATGGTTGGGCAAAATCTGGAGAGCCGCGCTGCCGACCGCCGAGCCGAGGCCGACTTCCACATCAATGAGAAGACGGAGAAGGAAGTGGAAACTATCCTCGCTCATCTAGAAAATCAAAACGAACTCCTTATGGACCTGGCAGGAAAGATTGAGCGCTAAGAGTCGTCTACGTTATGTAAGGGGCAAACTCGCCTCGGTTAGAAGTTTAGCTCACTCATATGGCCCAAAGACAACAAAGATCTCGCGGTGGTTCGAGCAGCAGGTCTCGCTCGAATCGCGGCGGCAGTAACAGCAACAATCGCGGCGGTAACCGCGGCAACTCAAGAAGTAATTCCAGATAACACCTGACTATAAACCGCCCTGAGCTTGTCGAAGGGCGGTTTAGTATTGCTTGGCAAAGAGGCGCGAGAGACGTCCGAAAAGTTGAGTAAGGAAGTTGGTCTGGAAGGTCCCTCC
>JAIFWO010000005.1 GCA_019661895.1 Candidatus Parcubacteria bacterium
CTTATCCAACTGGGAGGTTCGAATGCGAAGGCTATTGAAGAAACCGCCCAATCGGGTTGAGGTGGACAGGCAGTTGGAGGAAAGATACGGCTTCATACCAACCGAGATCGAGGCCAAGGAATTGCTTCTCGGTTCCGTCAATGCCGTAGATCATGCCTATCGAGCAGTCATCATGACTGATACAGATGGGACGATATACGATTGGAACCTAAAAGCGGAGGAGATGTTCGGCTACTCGAGAAGAGAGGTCATGGGCACATCAATCGACCGACTTTTGCCTGAGGAGCTGCGCGAATCTCACAGGGTCAAGGTAAAAGAGTTCAACGAAAGCGGCAGATTGGAACATCCCATGCACTCATCTTCCGTGTTCATGGTGGCCGTGCGCGCGAATGGTGAGCGATTTCCCATCGAAGCCGAGGTCTCGAGATCGAGACTCGATGGCGATGATATCTTCACAGTATTCGTCGAGGATATTACTAAACAGCTCGCGACCGAGGAGAAATATCAACAACTCCTTCACTCCGAGCGCCAAGCTCGCGAAGAAGCGGAGAGAGCCAATCGGGCCAAGGTAGAGTTTATGGCCAGGGCATCTCACGAGTTGCGGACACCCTTGAATGCAATTGGAGGTTTTGCCGAGCTTTTGCTCGGTGGGGTATACGGACCGCTAGACAACACGGGGCAAGTCCAAATCTTGCAACGTATCCAAAGAGCTACTAAGGAACTCGGCGCGCTTGTCGAAGACATTCTCGACTTTTCGAAAATCGAGGTCGGCAAGGCGCGATATCACTATAAGTCTTTCTCGGCCCAACACGTTGTAGACTTGGCAGCTCATCACATCGGCAAGCTCAATCCAGGCGTAGAGTTTGCCCGAGCCGAGATTCCTTCCACTGTAGATATTTACGCCGATGAGGAGCGCGTAGGGCAGATCCTACGTAATCTCTTATCGAATGCCGTGAAGTTTACCCTGGAAGGATGTATTACAGTCTCATGCTCTTCCGAGGACGACTGGGTCTACCTAAAAGTAGCCGACACGGGCATCGGTATGAGTCGTAATGTACTGACAAGACTCTTTGAGCCTTTCTACCAAGCAGAGATCGACTTCCGAGGCCACGGCCTTGGGCTTGCAGTCAGTTTGGAGCTCGCCCAAGCTATGGGCGGAAATCTAACAGTGGAGAGCCAGGTAGGCAAAGGTTCGACCTTCACCCTGAAGCTGCCCAGAAAGGCGCCGCCGGATAGTGATGTTTCGCCACTCGCAGAATAAATCCTGCGAGTTTTTTATTTCTCAAGCAGCCGCGGCGTTTTCGAGGCCTTTGATATCGATCTTCTTCATCTTAAGCATTGCTTGTAAGACGCGATCGGACTTGGCCTTGTCTGGATCAGAGAGCAATTCCCCAAGTGCCTTCGGGATGATCTGCCATGAGAAGCCGTATTTGTCTTGGAGCCATCCGCACTGCTGGGACTCTGGATTTCCACCTTCCGACAACCGGCCCCAGTAATAATCGACCTCTTCTTGATCCTTGCATTCCACGTAGAAGGAAACCGCGCCTGAGGGCTTGAAGAATGGTCCGCCGTCGAGAGCCATGAACTTCTGCCCTTCAAGTTCGAAGACAGCGGTGAGCACCTTGCCGTCGAAGCCCTTCATCGGCCCTTCGGTGACCCCTTCCGGGTAACGTTTGATGCTTTCGATCTTAGAGTCTTTAAAGATCGAGACGTAGAAGTTCATAGCCTCCTCGGCGTTTCTATCGAACCAAAGGAATGGGGTGATCTTTTGCATATTACATTTGTTGGTTAGCCTCCAAAATGCTTAGGCGGTTGCCCTCGGTATCCACGAAGGTGACGTACTTCCCCACTCCTGGGATATCCATGGGTTCACCGCTAACTTTGCCTCCGGCCTCGTTCACTCTCTTCATGGCTGCCTCCACATTTTCCACCGCAATGACAAAGGAGGGGTGCTTGCCCATCTCATCATCAGGCTTTTTGTACATTCCACCATTTATCCTTCCCTTTTCGAGTGGCATATTCTTCTCATCTCCTTCGGTCGTCTGCATTACCACATACTCGCCCATCTCAGCCCCGAGCATTTGCGGCTTCCAGCCAAAGGCCTTTTCATAAAAGGCGGCGGCTCGATTCTTGTCCTCATATGGCATCTCGAAGTGTACGACTGGATTCATAAATTTATTACGATTAGCAACCATTAATAAGACACGCTACTTTGCCTCTCTTATCTCACTTCCATCTTGGTTCGTGCGATACACATACTCACGACCTTGGGCTTGCACCGTTACCTCATAACCCGGTGTGACTACCGCAGCGCAACTCTCCGCCGGACCGCCTAGGCCGAGGCATGAGTCGGACCACTCCTTCTCAAACGCGCTCATCACGATAATAAGACCTTGGTCAACCTTGATTCTTTCAGCCACGAGCGCTCGCACCTTCGACACTGCTTCTGGGACAGGAAGATTGTGGATACTACCTGGAGGCGCATTGTCCGCTGAGGTGGGAGTCGGGTTTGCCTCTCTCTTTGATGTGAGAGCATATAAAGCAATGAGCAGTACTATAATGGCGGCTATAGCGATGTAATATTTATTGTTCATGTATGGTATTAAACGAGTACAGTCTATAATTATAACAAAAGTGTAAAGAAAACCCGTCTCCGTTAGGATTCGGGTTTCTCTAGCCTTTGGCTGAGATACTAGAGACTGGAAACTACAGGATAGAAGCGCAATTGCAAGAGCTTCAAACCGTTGTTGTCGTATGCCCAGAAGTAACCTTCGAGGCAAGGATCGAAGAGGCTCACCGTGGTAGCGCCACAGGCCGTGATGACATCGGTCAGCGAGGAGTCGATGTCGATCGTAGTCAAGGTGGTGGTCACGTCTCTAAAGCTCGATTTGCCGCCATTACGAAGGAAGACTTCGTTGGAAGTCGAGCAGACCTCCTCAAGAGTCAAGGGATCGATCGAGCATGTAGTGATCTTCGATTCGCCGCCTGGTTTACCGAGCGGGCGAGCCCAGATGCTATATGTTCCTGGAGCCGGGAGTTTGAAGCTGGCTTGGCCGTCGGTGCCGTTGGCGTCGAGGACCTGGAAGGAGCCGTCCGTACTCTGAGAGAGTAAGATCTTAGTCCTTACCGGATCGGCAGGCTTGTTGCCGCCTAGGGTGACGAAGATCCTATGCCCGTCCCCTCCTGTCATATCGGCGCTTTTATCCTTAGCGACACCGATGATGTTCAAGTTGTAGTGAGTGCCCGAGGGTGCCCCATTGCCTGTAGTGGATCCGCCCGTATCAGTATTGAAGAACGACTTGATCGAATCAATAACATTGGCCGTATTGGCATCATTGTGCCGGATGACGACCACCGAGCTCGCGATGATGAAGGCCAGCAAGAAAACAGAGACCGCTGCTAAATTTTTATTTTCCATATCTTGTTAATAATATTAATACCTGCGAAAGCACCCTTAATTGTATACCTGGTAGAAACAAGCTCAACCATGATATACACAGGTATAGTTACTTCTTCAAGCCCTGGTAAGCCAAGTATCCGCCAACAATAAGACCGACCCAACTTACCCAAACTGGTGCAACGAAAGATCCTACGACCAAACTCCAATGGTTAAGCAGGCGTAAGAGATGCACTAAGGTCACGAGTAAGAAAATGGTTCCAGTAACTTTCCTATACGTGGTGTGATTCATAAAAAATATAATGATTACCTATTTATAGTACTCTATATTTACAAAATAAAATCCTGTTATCCCCGAACTAGAATTGAGCAAATAAAATAGCCCAGAGTCACTTCTGGACTAAATGCTCTTGGACTCGTTCTCTTGCTGAGTCAAGGTTGAGGGCCACCATGATGTCCCTTTTATCCCTGAGAGCCGCATCGATCTCACGCAGCAACCCTTCATCAAACGGGCCACTCTGTGCTTGTTTAAGAATCTCCGAAGTTTTGCGCGGCACGGTATCCTCCTAGCTAAGTTATCGAGTAAGACCACGGAATTCTGATAGCAATATTACATGGAATTCCATAAAAGAAAACCACTGCCCTTTCCGTGAAATTGCAACGAGTAAGTATTTCTAGTATAACAATAAATACATATTGACAAACGATAAGAGCTAAATTAAGCTAAGAGTCGGCGCTGAATGGACGTTGCGCCGACATGATTTCGCTAAATCACATGAAAAGAAGTTCAACAATATTCCTTCAGGTTGTAATAGTGGCTCTAGGCATCGGTGCATTTCTCCTCCTGCTTTGGGAGCCTCAGATCGAGGGAGTGAACGCACACGCCACGAACTTTGAAATATACTTCAAGGATCCATTTCTGGCGCTTGTGTATGTAGGTTCCATTCCCTTCTTCATTGCGCTGTATCAAGCATTTAAGATGTTGGGATATGCCCGACAAAATAAGATATTCTCGCAGGTAGCGGTAAACGCGCTGCGAACGATAAAGTATTGCGCCCTAGTTATCATCGGCTTTGTGGTAGTAGAAGAGATCTTCATTATGTTGAACCATGGTAATGATGATGCGACGGGCGGAGTTTTCATGGGCGTCCTCATTACCTTTGGCTCGATCGTCGTTGCCACCGCGGCGGCAGTGTTTGAAAGGACTTTGCAAAATGCTGTAGATATAAAATCTGAGAACGACTTAACTGTATAGCTATGGCCATTATCATAAACATCGACGTCATGCTGGCGAAGAGGAAGATGAGCGTCACCGAACTGGCGGAGAAAGTTGGCATCACGCTGGCCAATATTTCCGTGTTGAAGAATGGCAAGGCTAAGGCCGTCCGGCTGGGAACCTTGGAGGCGATTTGCAAAGCGCTGGAATGCCAGCCTGGAGATATTCTGGAGTATAAGAAGTAGATGTAATCTCTTGTAAGAAATACTGTCCAAATTCGTTAGACATTTTATGCGTATACGACATATCGTTATTCTGGCTACTTCAATCTTTTTGCTCTCTACTCTTCAAGTTCATGCTGCAGAGCATGGTACAGAAGTAGAGCGATTTAATATGACTGCCAATGAGGCGGAGGCCATATTTAATTCTTTTCATGGATGCGAGGATAATACAGTCGGGGTTACCGTTAGACAAAGTTTAATAAAATCAGGGCCAGAGGGTAAAGAGCAGGTGGCTGAATTGTCTATCTTTGGCTCTTTCGAAAATATTTGTGACTCGAATCTAGACAAGCATTTCTACGCCACAACTACTGTTAGTCGGACCGAATTCTCTCAAGATGATCTCCAGGGAGCAAGCCTTCAAAAAAGTTTCGAGACCCCGGATGGCTACGATATGAATCTAAATATTGTTTGGAAGGGTGAAGGTGAGATTAAAATATATGATAATAAAATCAGAAACGATGTAGATATCTACAAGATGAGAGGTAAGTCTAATGTTTCCATGCGCAGTGCTAGTACTACAGGCACTTTCTTAATCAACGGACAGGATTATATATCTGGGAGCACGAACACCTATGGCAATCTAAGTACAGTCTACTCAAACGTCACCACGCTAACTAAATAGAAAGTCTTTCTCGCCCTGGCAAGAGGAGATGGTGGTCTATATTACCGGTCGAAAATTGCTATTTTCGGCACAAATTTTACGCTTAAAATTTGGCTCCGCGGGTAGGATTCGAACCTACGACCAAGCGCTTAACAGGCGCCTGCGCTACCACTGCGCCACCGCGGAATATCGAAATGATAGCAGAATACCGCTCTAAATCAAACAAAACCGGCGCCTAGGCGCCGGACATACTAAGGTACTTGGGTGAGTCCACTGAGGATCTTTCGAAAGCTTGGATCCGACTTCCGAAGGTCTGCGTACGCCTGGCTCTGGAAACCGCCATTTGCCAATGAGGCATTGAGCGTATCCATAAGAGCGGAGAACTTCCAATCCGGCCCGTGCCAGATCTTCCACTCCGACTTCATAGTTAGAACCGATGGCCAGAGCATGAGTACGTCCCTCGCTTCGTCATAAACGAAAGAGGCGCGATAGAGCGAGGCCACCACTTGCCAAGGATTCTTGCGCGAGACAAGCGGATGCGGAAAGGTCTTGAAATGCAAACCATCCTTCGAGACTGCGAGGAAGAGCTCGTTATCTCCGCAACCGTATGAATTCGGCGTAGAATCTGGGAAAGCTGCAACCACCGCAAGGTACACTTGCAGAGGCTCAACCCATCTCCACTCTCCATGCCAAACCATGAATCCTGGCTGATGCAGATACACCGTGCTAGGTTTGCTCCAGCGATAATCGGCGATCGAGTTCACGCTGTCTGCATTCTCGGCCTCGCGCACTTCTACCGAGGTACTCCTACTCCTACAACCCAGCGGGCCCGCGTTCACTGAATACATCTTGGGCTTACCGGGACCAAAGGCGAAGGATTGCGAAATGACATTGTGACTCCTCTCGGCGACGATCGTCTTCCCTTCTGTCCAATGCACTCCATCGCGCGTTGAGCGGATGGTAATGATGTTTGAATCGAGAGTGGCCAGACGATTGGTGAAGAAAAGCTCCTGCGTCCTCGAGTTGAAGACCAGATCCGGATCAGAATTATTCTGGCCTAGAGGCGGCGAGGTGATGATCGGATTCTTCGCTCCTTCGAGCACGCTCCAATGGTCAGCATCATTACCTACCAGGAATGATGGGTTCTCGTAGTAGGCGTTACCGCCCGGATAAGGGGTCATCATCATCAAGAATTGCTTGCCCCTCCACACCTGATTCAGCCACAAAACGGAAGGGTGCACAGCCTGATGCGAGTACTCGCCAGTCGGTACATCGAGGACGACGGGCGCTCTTATCACTGGTACAGGGTTAAGCGAGTCTGCAAGCTCTGGGTAGAGTTTGGGCGGGTCGCCGGGACGCAGACCAACAAGTCCTTGCGGCGCAGGCGTGTCTTGGCATGCGTTAACAAGAATCAACGCAAGCAAGACGCAATATTTAGGAAACCATGAGCATTCCTCTTTCATACTACCTCCAGGTAGCAATGGGTCTGGTACGAGTCTATGCCTTTAGGTAAAGTTGTCAAACAAAAATCCCGCCAGCCGAAGCTAGCGGGAG
Organism: Candidatus Parcubacteria bacterium; assembly: GCA_019661895.1. GTDB lineage: Bacteria > Patescibacteriota > Minisyncoccia > Phycocordibacterales > Zambryskibacteraceae > JAIFWN01. The sequence continues at coordinate 7,050 of JAIFWO010000005.1, forward strand.
TCATTCAATGAGCACAGCTTGAGACCTTTTTCTTTGCTATAATAATTATATGAAAAAGGCAGCGATTATCGTCGTACTTGTCGTTATTGCCGGTATTGGCGGTTGGTACCTTGGCCATAGGCGCGAGGCGACTTCCACTAAGCAAGAGCCGGTTAAAGTTGCGCCGACCGTGGATCACCCAGATGCTTCCAACGCTACGTTCTTATTTGAAGATGGTCCAGTCACCCTGAAAAAGGGTGCAGCTACTACCGACGTCACTCCAAACGGCGAGGTCACTCAAGACACCACGCTTACCGACGACATTGCCTACGGAGATATTAATAAAGACGGCAAGACCGACACCGCCGTCCTCTTGGTACAGTCTGGCTCGGGCTCGGGGATCTTTCTATACGTTGGCGCCTATCTCTCTGGCGTGGTTACTTATAAGGGCTCGAACACGGTATTTATCGGAGACCGCGTCACACCGAAGAGTGTCTCAGTCGATAAAAGCGGCGTCATCACCGTCACCTATCTGGACCGCAGAGCCAATGAGCCTTTGGCCGCCGACCCCACGGTCCTTACCACCAAGCGCTTCGTCTACGCCAACAGCCAGCTTGAAGAGAAATAGAATCCGTGCTTTAATTGCATGCCTATGGAAATTCGCAATATTGCAATTATCGCGCACGTCGACCACGGCAAGACCACTCTGACCGACGCCCTTTTGCGCCAGAACGGAATGTTCGAGGAGGGAGAGAGCATGGACTCCAACGCCCTCGAGAAGGAGCGCGGCATTACTATTTACTCCAAGAATACTTCCCTTTTCTATCCTTCGACAAGCTCAGGACGTGCCGTAACGAAGATTAATATCGTAGACACGCCTGGCCACTCCGACTTCGGCTCTGAAGTCGAGCGTGTTTTGCGCTCAATCGACACAGTGCTCCTGGTCGTTGACGCTCAAGAGGGGCCTATGCCTCAAACGCGCTTCGTACTCAAGAAGTCCTTGGAGCTTGGCCTCAAGCCCATTGTCGTTATCAATAAAATAGACAAGCCCGCTGCTCGCCCCGACGCCGTACACGAGATGGTCTTAGAACTTTTCTTAGAGCTTGGTGCGGGCAATGAGCAGATCGACTTCCCTACCGTTTACGCCATCGGCCGCGAGGGTATTGCTAAGAGGAATTTGAATGATGAGTCCAAAGACTTAACCCCTCTCCTCGACGTTGTACTTGAGCATGTGCCGGCGGTCCAAGCTGCGCTCGATGTCTCGGTGCGTCTGCAACCCTTCAACCTCGCCTACGACAACTTCCTCGGTCGCCTCGCCATTGCCCGCATCTATGAGGGCACGCTTAAGAATGGCCAAGAGGTCTGGGTCAAGAAACCTACGGGCGAAGTATATAAAGGCAAACTCACCAAGCTCTACACCTTCGAGGGCATTAAGCGCAAGGAAGTGCCGGAAGCGGTGGCAGGAGATGTCGTCATGATAGCCGGCTTGCCAGAGATCTACATAGGCGATACGGTCGCCGGCAGCGCCGAAGCCGAGGCTCTTCCAGCAATTAACGTCGACGAGCCGACTATCTCGCTTAACTTCTTGGTCAATGACTCGCCCTTCGCCGGACGCGAGGGTAAGTTTGTAACAGGGCGCCAGATCAGAGAGCGCTTGGAGCGCGAACTTGAGGTCAACGTGGGTCTTAAAGTAGACTTCTCCTCCTCAGAATATCTGACGGTCTACGGGCGCGGCGAGCTCCACATCGCCATCCTCTGTGAGAATATGCGCCGTGAGGGCTTCGAACTCCAAGTCTCTCAACCTCACGTGATCATTAAGGAGGAAGAGGGCAAGAAACTCGAACCATTTGAGGAAGTGGTCATTGATGTGCCAGAGGAGATGAGCGGCACTATAATCTCTACTCTTACCTCGCGCAAGGCCCAACTCATGGATATGAAGAGTGAGCACGGGCAAACCAGAATTATTTTCGAGGCCCCCACCCGCGGACTCCTCGGCTATCGAGGACAATTCGTCGTCGACACGAAGGGCTTGGGCATCTTCTCCTCCCGCTTCACAGAATTTAAGAAATATGTTGGCGAGATCGAGCACAAGCACGTCGGCTCGATGATCTCCATGGAGAAGGGCAAGGTCTTAGCCTTCGCTCTCGACAACCTCCAGCAACGCGGCGTCCTCTATGTCGAACCGGGTTATGAGGTCTACGAGGGCCAAGTGATCGGTAACACTTCCAAGGGCGAGGACATGTACGTCAACCCGACCAAGGGCAAGCAACTCACCAACATGCGTGCCTCTGGCTCCGACGACTCCGTCTACCTTGCTCCAGCCTTCAAACTCGATATCGAGAGAGCCATGGAAACCATGAACGAAGATGAATATATTGAAATTACTCCCTCCACCGTCCGCCTGCGCAAACAGATCCTTACTCAGCAAGAACGCGCGAAGGCTAGTAGAAAAGATTTAAAATAAAACTGCTGAGCTATTGCTATTGCTAGTAGTTGTGGTATAATACCAGCAGAACCCTTTCGCGGAGTTTGAGATGTTCCTTCAAAAGCTCGAGGCGCGGTGGAGGTACTTACTGCACTCCATCGCCGGAGCACTACTCGGTAGCGTATTGACCTTTCTCGCCTTGATGTTTGGCGAATCTGCGCAGAACGATTACAGATGGTTTGCTGGGTGGGAGTGGGTGTTGGTAGTAATATATGTAGCTACCTTCGTCCCCGCTGTTATCATTGTCTGGCAGATCGCGGCAGAGGAAAGCGGTTCTAAAAGCTTCTTCGCGGGAGTGGCAACGCCGCTACTCATGGTAATGTTATCGACTTTGCTCTGGATGCTTCTGCAATTCTTCGCCCTCCTTGTGCTCGGGTCGCTTGAATTTGCCAGAAGCTATCCGCTCGCTTTCATCATCGGGCTCTTGGTAATCGCTGGAGTTGCCCTGTACAGTCACAATCAACGTGCCGCTACTCATTCGTGAGTGGCGGTTTTTCTAATTTATATTCCCCTACCCTGGTACGCTTGATGGAGTAGGCCAGGGCGCTGGTGTCGAGGAGTTTGCCCATCTCATGTGCCAGGCTTCTTATATAAGTGCCGCTTGAGACACTCGCCTTAAAGCTTGAGACGAGCGCCATCTCACGCATATCAAGGGCTCCCTTCCATGTCTTGATAATCTCCTTTTGTCGAAAATCTCCATTCACCAAATTAATTTTGGAGACTATCTCCGGAAGTAGATCTATCTGCGATACAAGCCGCGTGTCACAATGCTCGATATTAAATATTTTGATACTGCGGGTAGGGATTTCTATTTCATCTATCTTCCCTTCTCGAGCCCAGGTATGCAGAGCTTTACCACCGACAGTGCGCGAGGAATAGGCGGGATAACTTTGGGTCTTTTTCTTCTGAATATTCTCCAAAAGCTTTTCCATTTTGTAATCGAGCTTCGTCGGCATCGGTCCGGTGTCTGTCACCAAGCCCAATATGTCGTACGTATCTGTCTCGAATCCCCACAGCACCTCGAATTCATACTCCTTGTCCCATTCCAGATACTTCTTCTTATCTCTCGTATTCCCGGCCAAGACCAGGAGCAGACCCTCAGCCATCGGGTCAAGACGGCCCAAGTATGTCATAGGAATCTTCTCGTATCCCACGTGTTGTGCCTTAAAGCGCATGATGCACTCGAGGGGCGTATCTCCTAGATTCTTGTAAAGACTGATAATTTCTGGTTGCATAAATTTATGAAAATGGCCCCGACTTGAGTCAGGGCCTGGTGATCTTTGCCGCTTCGATCCAAGCCTTCTTGAACTCCGACAAGGAGTCGCTCAAAGGCCTGGCGAAGTCTTCGCACCTTGCACTGGCCTCGGCAAGGCGGAAGTAGTCGCTACCTGGCGGTGGAGGTTCGTGCTTGCTGATGGCGGCGCTGCGTATGACATCCTCGACCATGAACCTACTGAGGACGATCGCACACGCCTCCTCCGAGGTGTCCACCGCCACAACTGGCGCCACTGGCGGCTTGGCCTCTGGCGTTACCGCAACTTGCGCCGCTTCGACTGAGTTCTTGCTCTCTCCGAACAAGTTCTGAGGCCTGCGCTTCCAACCGACAACCGCCAGCACGAGAGTGACGATACCTATGGCAATACGTATCCCTGTTCTGTGTTTGCGATGCCACTTCCTGTCGTCGCCTGATGGCCTGGTATGGCCAGAACGCTTTTTAGGCTTCCCGACCATGTCCTGAGCCGAACTGCGCATGAATAGCACTCTGCACCCCCAACGTCTAGGTCACTGTTGACGTTCTTGTCTTTAATCATTATACCCCACATATTTATACATTGCAAACGTACCGCAAACTCATTTAATCTGCTAAAATTCTTGCATGTCCAAACTTGATACCTCGCCCTACAAGGGCGTCCGCGACTTCTACCCCGAGGATCAGTTCATCCAAAATCATATCTCCGGAGTCTGGAGGAAGACCTTGGAGAGCTTCGGCTACAATGAGTACGGAGCCTCTATCCTTGAACCGGCGGAGCTCTACAAGGCTAAGACGGGAGAGGAGATCGTCAACGAGCAAACCTACACCTTCGTAGACCGCGGCGAGCGCACCGTGACCTTGCGCCCGGAGATGACTCCGACGGTGGCTCGCATGGTAGCGGCGAGGCGCCGTGAGCTCGGCTTCCCCCTCCGATGGTACTCCATTCCTAACCTCTTCCGTTACGAAGCGCCCCAGAGAGGCCGTCTGCGAGAGCACTGGCAGTTGAATGTCGATCTCTTCGGCATGGAGGGCGTCGAGGCCGAGGTCGAGATCGTAAACATCGCTTATCGAATCATGCGTAACTTCGGCGCCGCCGACAAGGACTTCATCATCCGCCTCAACTCGCGCAAATTAGTCCAGAAGATCTACTCTCTCTTTGATATCAACGACGATAATATTCAGAAGGTCTCCAAACTTCTTGATAAGAAGGCGAAGATCAGCGAGGAGGAATTTGCTAAAGGTGTAAGAGAGATTGTAGGCGAGAACGCTGATGCCTTTATCGAACTGATAAACTCTCCCGATGAAATTTTTGAAAAGATCGGGAAGGAGAGTGCGGAGGTCAAAGAGATCTTTGCGGTAAGTGCCGCTCTCGAAGCTCTCGGCGTGACCAACATCACCTTCAACCAGACTCTCATGCGCGGCTTCGACTACTACACAGGAGTAGTCTTCGAGGTCTTCGACACTCACAAGGACAATCCCCGTTCCCTCTTCGGGGGCGGGCGATACAACGAACTCCTCGCCCTCTTCGGCGACGAGGAGGTGGCAGCCTTCGGCTTCGGCGCGGGCGATGTGACCTTGAAGGACTTCCTCGAGACCCACCAGCTCCTTCCCGCCTACTCCTCAAGTACCCACGTCTATATTGCCACGCTCTCCAAGGAACATTATGCAGAGGTCGAGGGCGTAGCCACGAGGCTGCGTCAGGGCGGAGTCAATGTAGCCGTCGACTGGACAGGCCGGAAGGTCGGAGACCAGATCAAGACTGCTGACAAGCAGCACATTGAATTTGTCATGGTCGTCGGTGAGGACGAGATCGGGAGCGGAGTCTACAAGATCAAGAATATTCGCACCGGCGACGAGCTCTCCGTGCGCTTGGACGAGATAAACGATGTAATCCTCCCGAAGATACATAAATAATATGCGTAAAATAGTTTTCGACATTGAGACTCGCAATGTGTTTGCTGACGTTGGCAAGAATGACCCGAGCCTCCTTGATATTGCTCTCGTGGCTATCCACGACTCCGAGACTGCTGAGTACTCGACATATTTGGAGGAGGACCTTCCTAAACTCTGGCCCATCCTCGAGCGCTCGGACATGCTCATAGGTTTCAACTCCGAGCACTTCGACATCCCCCTCCTCAACAAATACTATCCAGGCGACCTCTCCAAATTGAAAAGCTTGGACATCTTGAAGGAAATCAAACAAACCTATGGCCGCCGGATGAAGCTCGATCAATTGGCACAAGGCACTCTTGGCAAGAATAAATCTGGCCACGGTCTAGACGCCATCCAATGGTGGAAGAATGGCGAAGTAGATAAGATCCGCGACTACTGTATAGACGATGTGCGGATCACCAAGGAACTCTACGACTACGCCCGCGCCAATAGCAAATTAATCTTCAAAGAAGGCAGCGAGCTCTTGGAGATCAAACTCGATTGCTCGAAGTGGGAGGAGCCTATCGAACATAAACTTACCTTTAGCCTGCCCTTCTAATGAGCTACATCTTCATCTTTGGAGCCAAATATGCGTTTGTCCTCTCCGTATTGCTTTGGGCGTGGTACTTGTACAAGATGCGCCACGACAAGCAGGCCTTAGGACTGACGTCGCTCTTCATCATTGCCTCGCTTGGACTCACTTACGCTTTTGGCCTCATTGCCCGGCATCTCTATTACAACCCACGTCCCTTTATCGTCGAGGGCTTCACGCCGCTTATTGCTCACATTCCAGACAACGGCTTCCCTTCAGACCATGTTCTTCTGGTAGCGGGTCTGGCCTCAGTCGCTCTGCTTTATAATCGCAAACTAAGTATTTATCTCTGGATCATTGCCCTTTTCGTAGCCTACTCGCGCGTTTACGTCGGCGTTCATCACCCGCTCGACGTGGTAGTAAGCATCGTCATTGCCCTCGCCGCTTCCGGCGCTGTCTATCTTGTGCTCCGCAAGCTCTTCAATGCTATAATTAACCGATAATAAAATCGATATGGAACCACAAGACAAACAAAGCAGGCAAATGATCCCCTTGGCGATCGTCGTCGCGGGCGCTCTCATTGCTGGAGCTATTTACTTCGGAGGCAAGCCTTCATCCTCTGCCTCGCTAACCCAAAACACCAAAACTGGCCAAGCTGCTCCCGTAGGAGAGGTGGCTCCAGTCAGCGCTAAGGATCACGTCTTAGGCAATGCCAATACCGCCAAGGTCGTCCTCATCGAATACTCAGACCTCGAATGTCCATTTTGCAAAGTCTTCCACAACACCATTCATCAGTTGATGGATACCTATAAGAACGGCGAGCTCGCCGTGGTCTTCCGACAATTCCCAATCGCTCAACTCCACTCCAAGGCAGCCAAGGAAGCCGAGGCCAGTGAGTGCGCAGCCGAGCTTGGCGGCAACGAAGGCTTCTGGAAGTTCCTCGACGGGGTCTTCGCCACTACCAACTCCAACAACTCTCTCGATCCTGCCGAACTCCCCGTTATCGCAGGCGACATCGGTCTCGACGTCACCGCTTTCAACACCTGTCTCTCGAGCGGCAAGTACGCCAAGCTCATTGCCGATGGTGTCACGGCGGCCGTCAAAGCTGGGGCCCAAGGCACTCCATACTCAGTCCTCGTCACCAAGAGCGGCAAGAAGAGCCCGGTCAACGGCGCCCAACCCTTTGCTACTGTCAAAGCTCAGATCGACGCCCTGCTCAAATAGTTCATAGCTAGTATTACGAGGTGGAACCTTGTACAAAAAGAGCCTTATTCCTAGGGCTTTTTCTGTGTTTGCAAAGGTTTAACCTTTTCCTGTTGTTCCGGGGCTTTTTGTTTACACTACGATATATCATATTAACAATCTCATACGCTATAATCTTGCGACCGCAATAAGATAACGTATTAGCATTTTGCACTATATTTCTGTAGTATTCGGTCGGGACTAACAGGAGAAAAGATGGCCATTCATTTGGCAATTACAAAGAATCGTCAAAGTGGGGAGATTCAACCCTTCTTCACTAAGGCCTTCAGCAAGAAAGCGGCGCAAGAGGAACTCGATAAGCGAAGCTGCAATACAGATGTCCTCTTCGTCCACGTGATGGAGGGCCAAGAAGCCGACCAGTTTGAAGCCTTCGGCAGGGTCAACGAGAACCTCTTCCGTTTCCTCGGCCAGGTCGGCGTCGATGTCTACCGCCACACTGTCGACTTGCTCGAAGCCAAAGGCACCCAGAAATAGGGTGCTTTTTTAATCGACGATAAGGACATCGCGGAGTTTGCAGTACTCGCACTCCGGATCATGGCATTTGTTGCCCCAGAAGGTGAAGTTTCTAATCTCGTCCGTCACGCGGATGATCTCGCGCTCGATGTTCTCGGCGTCCTCGTGGGACATTCCGAATTCCTCTTCTTGGATCCTGCCTTTCTCGTCCGGCTCGGTGAAGAGAATAGCTCCGCGTGTCATCTCATACTTGCCGTTGTCATAGAGCTCGAGGAGGAGGCGGTAGAAGTCGAGTTGCCGCTTCTCGGCCCCGGTGGCATTGGCCGTCTTCCCCATTAATTCGTTCCTGGTCTTCGGCGAACCGGTTTTATAATCCACCACTCGCACCTCCCGCTCTCCATGGATCTCAAGTTTATCCAAGCGGCCTTTGATGGTAACGCGCTCCATCTCGCCAAGCGGCACGAATACTCCGCTAATCTTAAATTCGGCAAAGGAATTCTTGTGCCAGGTAGGGACCTTCTCCTTCCAGAAGGCCTCGACAACTTTTTTGCCTTTCTTCATAGCCTCTTTGAATTCTTGGTCGGTGAAGGGCTGTCTCTGTAAGCGCTTCTCGAAGGCTTTGAAGAAGTCGCCCTCGGACATCTCTCTCCCCAGGCGCAAGCTGTTGGTCAGCTGAGAGAGCGCATCGTGGACTGCAAGGCCAAACATCTCACTCCTCCCTTGCGTATGCGGAACGCAGAGCAAATTCTCGAAGAAGTACTTCCACGGACACTCGATATAATTATTTAAAGACGTAGCGCCCAAGCCTTGCTCGAAGAAGATGTCCCGCAAGTAATCCTTATCCCAAACGGTGCGCTCGCGAGTAAGATGGCGTTCGACTTTGCGCAAGACGTCCTCGCTCACGTCCGTACTTTGGCCCTCCTCCCGCACTACAAGATCTTTCGGCAGCTCCTCGACGAAGCGCGAGAGTACTTGCTCGCGGCCGTCCCCTCGGATATGCGAGTGAGTAATGACAATCCTCTCTCTAGCGCGAGTCAGCGCCACATAGAAGAGTCTGCGCTCATCCTCCTCTTGGCCCGACTGATGCGCCGAGCCAAGCGGGAACGGGAGACGGAAGGAGAGCTGTGAGCGCTTATTGCCCCACACGCCGTCGACCGCATGAGGGATGATTATGGTCTGCCACTCAAGACCCTTCGACTTATGCGCGGTCATGATCGACACACTCTTCTCTCTCGGCAATCTGGCGCTCCAGGAGAGGCGCCCGCCATGTTCGCGCAAGGTCTCAATATCGAGGAGGAAATCTCTGAGGGTTAGCGTCTTCTTGTGAGCTTGGCGCGAGGCAATCTCCTGGTATAAAGCGCTTAACAGAGCCATTTTTTGGATAGATTCGGGCAGAGTCAGGAGATGCTCCGTTAATCCAGACTCACTGACAATGGCGGTGAAAGAATCTAAAGCTCCTTCATTGCGTACAAGCGTCACGAAGCCAGAGAACTTTTGGGCGAAGGCGGGATCACTCTCCTTCACCACATCAAGGAGGCTGGCGCGCTCGAAGTATGCACGACGAAGCATGCGTGTGCTCTCGATCGGATCAATTTTGAGAAAGTTTATAAACAACACTTCTCCAAGCAAATGCTCGTCGGTCGGATTGGCTACTGCGGAGAGGAGGAGCATGAGTTTGGCCACATCCTTGTCCTCGAGAACATCCTCGTCTTGGAAGAGGTTCGTCGGCACGCCGCGCTCCATGAGGGAGCGTCCAAGCTCGGTCGTCTCTCTGTTGGTGCGAGTGAGGATAGCGATCTCTTCGGGGTTCGTACCATCCTTAATGAGCCTTTCGACTTCGTCAATGATCCCCTCGCGCTCATCACGCTCAGTTTTGAAGCTCACTATCCGCACGCTCCCGGGCTCGCGCTCTGACTTGGCAAGAAGGCGCGGACGCAAGGCCTTGTCTCCAGGCAAGACTTCCGCCAAGGCATGTGAGATGTCTAAGATCTCTTGGGTGGATCGATAATTCTCATCGAGGTAGATGAGTTTGGCTGTTGGGAATTTGCTTTTGAAGTACAAAAAGTTTTCCAGAGAAGCTCCCTGGAAGCGGTAAATGGCCTGCTTCTCATCTCCGACGATGAAGAGGTTGGGTTCCTCGAAGTAGCCTGCCAATTTTTCTAAAATGCCGTTTTGGGCGTTGTTGGCATCCTGGTGCTCATCGGCCAGGAAGTACAAGTGCTCTTCCTGGAGGGTTTGCAGGAGGTCCGGCTCGCGCTTGAAGGCCCGCAAGAGTTCCAAGAGCATGTCGTCGAAGTCGTATAAATTCTCCAGGGCGAGAGCCTCTTCGTACATTTTGTAGACTGCCACGAGCTCGCGATTCTTTTTGTTGCTCCTAAGGACAGTCTTGTAGGCGCTCTTCATCTCGCCTTTGTACTTGCCCTTCTCATGATAGACGTCTTCGTGGGCAAGGATATCCTTTTCCTCTTTGTCCAAGACTTTTATAAAATCTTTGGGAGTAAGGGCGTCGCGCTTGAGGTCAGAGATAGTATGCAATATGCTCTTAACGTAGAAGTATGGCGCGCCGAAGGGCTTGATAAATTCGAATTCATTTTCATCAATGATCTTTTCAATAATGGAAAGCTTCTCTGCTTCGGTGGCCACGTCGCCTCCGATAATGCGCGGGAAGGATTCCGAGTAACGGCCGATGACCTCCTGAGCAAAGCCGTGGAAGGTATAGAGGCCGACTCGATAAGCCGCGGGGCCGATGAGTTGGACGAGCTTGCGGCGCATCGAGGCCACGGCGGATTCGGTGAAGGTGAGCGCCAAGATGCCGTCGGGCGGCGTGTCGGTGGTGCGTAGGATCTGGGCGATGCGCAGGGTAAGCACAGTGGTCTTGCCGGTACCCGGACCGGCGATGACCATGACCGGACCCTCGATAGTGTCTACCGCCTTCTTCTGACGCGCATTTAGGCCTTTGTAGAGCCGTAAGAAGAGATCATCTGCCATGCCTGTATTATAACGGAAATGACTCCCTGCTGAGGCCTCTTTTTATTCTTGACAAATATATGTGGCTGTGCTATACTAACCAAAGATACGCAGGAATCCCTTTATCAGGAGCGGTAATGCTTGCTAGAATCATTTGCGCCCTGTTCGCAGTCATTGGTTTCTTAAAGACTGCCAAGTATGCATTTCGCGTTTGGGATCACATCACAGAACCACAAGGAGTTATGGTGGTGCTCGGTGTGGTGCTGACGGCGGTTTGCATTGCTGGGGCACTCCTCTTCCCAATCAGCCCCGCATCAACCAAAACACTGGCGGATTGCGAATGGACTGGAAATTAGGCATCCCAAACCTCGCCCCGAGCGCTATACGCGACTCGGGGCTTTCGCTTTTATAGTAGTGCTTGACAATACAAATATATCTAGTATAATTAATATAGACTGTTTTATCCCGTTAGCTCATCCACAGGAGAGCACATGATTCCCGCTTACAAATTCTTCCAACACGCCGTCGGATCTCTGGTTGCAATGGTACTTTTGGTCGCCCTCTGTATGTCCAATAGCACCACTAGCACAATCAGCGAAGTCATCTTCTGGGTTGAAATCATCGGCGTACTAACACTTGGAGTCCTGCTATACATCCATTGCCGCAATCGTTGGCAGCTCATGCTCAAAGAAATTCGAACCGCCCGCACCTAGCATCTTGCCACCGACTATAGCAAGTCAAGACTCGCCCCGACACACTCAGGTGTTGGGGCTTTTGTTTTCTATTGAAGTGTGATTAAGTATGCATAGACTTATCGATAGTTTTCGACATGTACCGATAACTCGGAGGATATATGTTCGCAAAAACCTACCTCTTCGTCTCTCTGATCATCGGGATTGGTACTATGGTCTGGACAATATGGAGGATCGTGAAGTTTCGATCACCAAAGAGGGTTATTACCGGCGGCTTTGCTCTTGTACTCTTCTTCTGCATCATGACAATAGTTGCACAAGGGAGCCTAGAGAACGCCGAGTGGTACCTCTTGCCGATATGCTTCCCGATTCTCGCTGGACTGGCCGATAAGGTTTCTGGCCGACATCTGTATCGACTGTGACCTCTCTGCTTGAGAGGTCTTTTAATAAATGAATTTGTAAATCGTCAGTTATACTTAGACAAGACGCCGCCACTCGAGCTTGGAGGTAACATGCTGTTCATAATAGCTATCGCCGACATCAGCGCAGTAATCTTTACTTTGTCCGCACTTTTCTATTTTGCTGACGCTAGGCGACTTCATGATGGAAGACCGTTGCCTGATATCCGCAGTTCCAACTGGACTACGATTTTGAGTATCGGATGGGTTGTAGTCCTTACACTCTGCAGTATTGCTGCAATTGTGGGCATCTACATGCCAAGCAAGTCCGGGCCGAGGCTCATATCGTGTCTGGCACCAATCTCGATCATGCTCGTCGGCACGTTGGGTGTATACATGGCAAATCGAAAGAGCCGTCCCTCCCCTAGCTCATAGTGGAGGTTTTTAATACCCTCTCAATCTATTAATCTTTTCGTGTTGTCTTATTTTCTCGTGGGCTTTGGCTTCAATCTGGCGGATGCGCTCGCGGGTGACGCCGAAGACTTTGCCGACTTCTTCGAGAGTATGAGTGTAACCATCTATGAGGCCGTGGCGCATTTCAAGAATCTTGCGCTCCTTAGGGGGAAGATCGCCAAGAATTTCTTTGACTTGATCTTGGATGATGCGTCGCGAGGACTCTTCCGCCGGCGAGAGGATCTTATCATCTGCTAGGAAATCTCCAAGCTTACTCTTGCCATCGTCGCCCTCATCCCCCACCGGACTCTCGAGGGAGACGGTCGATTGGTCGATCTTCTCGATCTGGTAGATCTTCTCGACATCTAAATTCATCTCGAGGGCGATCTCCTCAGGCAAAGGCTCGCGGCCAAGGTCTTGGGTCAGCCGCCTGACTACCTGCTTGTACTTGGCAATAGTCTCGACCATGTGCACCGGCACGCGGATAGTGCGCGACTGGTCGGCCAAGGCTCGAGTGATGGCCTGACGGATCCACCAAGTGGCATAGGTGGAGAATTTGTATCCCTTAGTCCAATCAAATTTATCAACTGCTTTAAAGAGACCGAGATTCCCCTCTTGGATAAGGTCGAGAAGGGTAAGGTCGGGAGAGCGGTTGGCATACTTCTTGGCGATAGAGACGACTAAGCGCAGGTTGGCCTTGGCCAGAAGGTTCTTGGCCTCGATATCTCCCGCTTCGATCCGCTTGGCAAGCTCCTTCTCCATCCCGCCGGAGATAAGCGGGTATTGGCCAATCTCCTTCAAGTACATTTGGATCGAGTCGTAGGCGGAGTCGGACTTCGAATAATATTTCTTATCATCGTCGGGCGTAGGCACCTCCAAGAGACCGCCACCTTCCATGACGTCAACGCCGGCCGTGTGCATCTTGGCATACAGTTCATCCAAGAGAGCCAGGTTCTCCTCGATAGTCGGGAACTCCTTCAAAATCTCATCGTAGGTGACAAAGCCGCGCTCCTTGCCTCTGCCAAGCAGGCGGTTCAAGCGGTTGAGCTCGTCTTGAGCCTTCTTGGTCAGGGGCTTGGCTTTGATCTTTACTTGCTTTACTTTCTTTACAGAAATCTTTTTTGCCTTTTTGGAAACTTTTTTAGCCGCGCCCTTTTTGGCTGCTCTCTTCGAGCTTACCTTCGGCTTATTCTTTTGTTTTTTGGTCTTTGCCATTAACATTTAATATTACATCAACTTCCTGCGTTCTTCATCTCGCTTCCTCGCCAATTCCTCGATTCTCCTGACCGCCGCGTCCCCAACTTGCCCTTCTGCTATAGCGACCTTAAGCCCGACGATCTCCTCCTCAAGGAGCGCTAGGGAGAGCCGGTCTGTAAGCTCTGCTACCTCCTTCTCGAGAGCGATACGCTCTGAAGACGATTCGGGCAACTCCTTCTGCCAGAGCAGTGCCTCTGCCAGGCGCTCTTCGATGCGCTCTCGCGCGGTCGAGGTTTCGGCTTGTTGTGCCTCATTCTCTGACTCTGCGTCTTTGGCCTTTTGGATATGAGGCGTCTTGATGCGCTTCAAATCTTCCCAGAGCACTTCCTCTCTAATGCCAGAGCGCTTGGCAATGAGAGAGACGAAGTGCGCTCGCTCGATGGCGCTAGATAGAAGGGCTATGAGCGGCAAGATACTCCTCTCGATAGCCTTGCCAACCTTGCGGGCATCCTTCTCGTTCTTCAAGATCTCTCCAAGAAATATTTCTATCGCGTGTTTCGACTCACGCAAGACGTCCTTCCACTTATCTTGGCTTTCGCCTACGAGGTCTGCCGGATCCTTACCCTCCGGGAGCTCGGCCACCTTGACCTCCATGCCAAGCGAGAGAGCCAGGATCGTACTCTTCTCCGCCGCCTTCTTGCCAGCTGTATCTCCATCGAAAGCCAAGATAATTCTTGCCGAGAGACGCTTGAGCCGTTCCAAGTGCGCTTGGGTGAAGGCGGTGCCTGAGGAGGCCACGGTATTCTTTACCCCCGCCTGGTGCGAAAGGACTAAATCCATTTGGCCCTCGACCAAGACAGCGTAATTCTTCTTCCTCACCTCGTCCTTAGCTTTATCCAAGCCGTACAAGATCTCGCTTTTGTTGAAGAGCACAGTATCCGGACTGTTCAAATACTTCGGCTCTGCCTCCTTCATAAGCGCGCGACCTGATAAGGCGATGACCCTACCGCTCGGGTCGAAGAGCGGGAAGATCAATCGCCCGCGGAAGATGTCGTACGGCTCTTTATCTTTATGCTCCTCGCTTTGCTTAATGAGCCCAGCCTTGAAGAGTATCTCCTTCGAATAACCAAGACTTGTGAGATGCGCATACAAGAGCCGCCATTCTTCCGGTACGAATCCCAAACGCCAGGTCTTCATGCTCTCGTCGGTGATGCCTCTCGAGAGAAGATACTTCTTAGCCTCGGCGCTCTCCCTTAAATTACTTTCGAAGTAGAGCGCGGCGTCTTCAAGCACAGCGAAGATCTTATCCTTCTCGGTCTTGACCTCCGGCCTCACATAAGTGAGCTCGACTCCGGCGCGTTCCGCCAAGAGCTTCAAAGTAGCCTTGAAGTCCAAACCCTCAAGCTCTCCGACGAAGGTGAAGATGTCCCCCTTCGCCCCGCAGCCAAAGCAGTAAAAGCTTTGCCTATCTGGCGAGACGAAGAAGGAGGCGGTCTTCTCGTTGTGGAACGGGCATCGGCCTTTGAGATTCTTTCCTGCTTTTTCTAGTTTGACGTATTGGCCAACGACCTCCCCGATATCTAAGCGTTCTTTGATAGTGTCGACATCGCCTCGCATATGAGTTTTTCCTTATACCCACCCGAGAATCCGGTACCTGCAGGAATCAGTCGACCGATAATAACATTCTCCTTAAGTCCAAGGAGCTCGTCCTCAGCGCCTCTAATGGCGGCCTGGATAAGCACTCTCGGTGTGTGCTGGAAGGAAGCCGCCGAGAGGAACGAGGCGCGCGAGAGCGAGACCTCGGTGATACCCATGATGACAGGGTCGGCCTTAGCCTCCTCGCCGCCGCGTTCGCGGATGGCCGCATTAGCTTCCGCGATCTCAGAGAGTTCTACCACGTCTCCTCGAGTAAACTGCGTGTCTCCAGCCACCTTGATCCGACGTCGGGCAAACATTTGTCGGACGATGAGCTCGATGTGCTTATGAGAGACAGCGGCGCCTTGGAGTTCGTAGAGCTTCGAGACTTCGTGAATGATGTATTCCTCCGTCCGACCGCGGCCGGCGTAGCGGAAGAGTTCGTCAAGATCGGCCGATCCGTCGGTGAGCATCTCACCCTTCTTCACCTCGGCACCGATGCGGGTGAGGATACTTCTGTTGGGAGCAACCACATACTCGGTATCAAGCTTCTTGCCCTTGGTCTCGCCAAGTTCGGGAGTGATGACGATGACGCGATCGTGACCGTCCATCTTGATCTCGGAAATAGTTCCGTCGAGGTGGGCAATGATACACGGGCTCTTGGGCTTCCTCTTCTCGAAGATCTCTTCGACGCGAGGAAGGCCTTGAGTAATGTCTCCGCCTGCGGCGGCCACGCCTCCGGCATGGAAGGTTCGCATAGTAAGCTGCGTGCCGGGCTCGCCGATAGCTTGCGCGGCCACCGTACCCACTGCCTCACCAAGCTCGACTGGCTTGTTGTTGCCAAGGTCAGCTCCGTAACACTTCATACAGAGACCGTGCAATGTCTTGCAGACCATAGGAGAGCGGACCACCACGGCCTCGACACCCGCGGCGTCGACGACCTCAGCATCCTTCCTGGTGATGAAGTGTCCGATCTTGAAGAGCACATTGCCCTTCAGGTCGACCACATCCTTGGCCACGAAGCGGCCCTTGATGGTCTTGGAGAGCGGCATCTCGATGCCTGAGGCAGTCTTCTTGGTAATAGTGATCCCTTCCTTGGTACCGCAGTCCTCCTCGCTCACGATCTCGTCTTGAGCCACATCGAAGAGACGGCGAGTAAGATAACCGGCCTTGGCGGTGTTGAGCGCGGTGTCGGTAAGACCCTTGCGCGAGCCGTGAGTAGTGATGAAGTATTCAAGCGGCGTCAGACCCTCTTTGTAACAAGAGATGATCGGGAATTCCAAGGATTCACCCGCCACGTTCTGGATGATACCCTTCATGCCGGCCATCTGGTTCAAGTTACCGAACGATCCTCGAGCGCGTGAGTACGTCATGTCGTAGACCGAGTCCTTGGTCGCCAGGGTGGCGGGGATCAAGGCTTCGATCTCTTGCTTGATCTCTTGCCAGATCGCCACCGACTTCTGGATGCGCTCGTTCTCCGAGAGGAGGCCTTCGTTGTATTGGTCGATAACGGTGTTGACCGCCTCGCGGCCCTTCTTGATGATCTGGGGCTTAGCCTCGGGGATCTTCACATCGTCAATGCCCCACGTCACGCCGGAGTGCGTAGCGTATCGGAAGCCGAATTCCTTGATCTTGTCGATGACTGGAGGGATGTTGTTGATCCCATAGCGTTCGATGAGGTCGTCGACCAACTCTGCCATCTTCTTGCCGTCCATTTCATGATTCAAGAATGGATAGTCGGAAGGAAGCACGCTGTTGAAGAGCAGACGGCCAACCGAGGTCTCGAAGATCTTGCCCTCGAAGTGCTTATACTTCTCCGAGTCGGTCGGGAGGACGTGGATCTTGGCTCGATAGTCAACCGCGCTGAAGTCGAGCGCCGTAATGGCACCATTGGGAGTGGCGAAGTATTTGCCCTCGCCGCGCTCACCGGGGATAAGACGCGTCATCCAGTAGATACCGAGGACGATGTCGAGCATCTTGGCCGAGACCACCGGCTCGCCGTTGCCTGGCTTCAAGATATTTTTGTCGGCGGCCATGATAAGACGCGCCTCGGCCTGAGCCTCGTCTGAGAGCGGCACGTGCACGGCCATCTGGTCTCCGTCGAAGTCGGCGTTGAAGGCGGTACAGACAAGCGGATGCAACTGGATAGCGTTGCCCTCGATAAGCACTGGCTGGAAGGCCTGGATACCGAGACGATGGAGGGTGGGTGCGCGGTTCAAGAGCACGTACTTGCCGCGAATGATTTCTTCGAGGATGGCCCAAACCTCCGGGATAGCATCTTCGATGAGACGGCGGGCGCCGGGGATGTTGAAGGCCAGTTCTCGCTTCAAAAGTTCTGAGATGATAAATGGTTTGAAGAGTTCCAGAGCCATGTGCTTGGGCAGACCGCACTGGTGAAGCTTGAGTTCTGGTCCGACCACGATGACCGAGCGGCCAGAGTAGTCCACGCGCTTACCCAAGAGATTCTGGCGGAAGAGGCCTCGCTTACCCTTGAGATTGTCCGAGAGACTCTTCAAGGGACGGCGCTGGGCCTGATTGCCGCCAGCCGAACCGTGACGGATAGTGTTATCGATAAGCGCATCGACTGCTTCTTGAAGAATTCTTTTCTCATTTCTTAAGATCACGTCCGGGGCATTGATCTCCTTCAACTTTCTTAGACGATTGTTGCGGTTGATCACGCGGCGGTAAAGGTCGTTGACGTCTGAGGTGGCATAGCGGCCGCCGTCGAGGGGCACCATCGGGCGGATAGCTGGCGGGATGACCGGGATGCGGGTCAGGAACATCCATTCAGGACGAGTGCTGGCATTGATCATCCACTGCACGGTCGAAGCGCGCTTGTTGAGTCTGGCGAGTTCAGTGGCGGGAGCTTTCTCGATCATAGCCTCGAGCTCCTTTAGGAGTTTGTTGAGATCAACTTTCTTCAAAATGTCGAAGATGGCCTCGGCACCGATACCAGCCTCGAAGATGGTGGCATACTTCATGCCGAAGCGATGATACTCGACTTCATCGAGCACGCGGCCTGGTATAAGCGACTCGATGTCGCTCTTGGTCTGCAGAGCAAGCTCTTTGAGCATCTCCTTGGACTTATCGTCTTGCAAAGCTTTGACCTTGGCCTTGAACTCAGAGTCGAGATCCTTGAGCACGCGTGTCTTCTCTCCCTCAGAGACAGAGGTCACGATATAGCCTGCGAAGTATATGACCTTCTCCAAATCCGCGACCGGAATGCCCATGACCAAAGAGATGCGCGAGGGAACATTTTTAAGAAACCAAATGTGAGCGACCGGGCTCGCCAATTCGATGTGGCCCATGCGCTCGCGACGAACGATCGAGCGAGTGATCTCCACGCCGCACTTCTCGCAGACGATCCCCTTGTAACGAATGCCCCGGTACTTGCCGCAGTAGCACTCGAAGTCTCTGTCTGGTCCGAAGATCTTCTCGTCGAAGAGACCGTTCCTCTCGCTTCGCTGCGTTCTATAGTTGATAGTCTCGGGCTTGGTAACCTCGCCATACGACCACTCCTTGATGCGCTCAGGAGAGGCAAGCTTGATGCCGATGACATCGAAATCCTTCGTATCCACAACTTTGTTTTTGCTTGGGGTGTTCATATAGTTATTCGTTAGTGGATTCGCGGGTATCTCTCCTTTTCTTTGCCTCGATGTCTAGGGCCAGACCGCGCAGGTTATTGATGAGCACATTGAACGAGGCCGGGATGCCAGGTTCCTGGATCTTCTCGCCCTTCACGATCGAGTCGAAGGCGGCCGAGCGGCCTTGGATATCGTCTGACTTGATGGTGAGCATCTCGCGCAGAGTATGACCCGCACCGTGACCGAGGAGGGCCCACACTTCCATCTCTCCGAATCTCTGGCCTCCGTTTTGAGCCTTTCCTCCGAGAGGCTGCTGGGTAATGAGCGAGTACGGTCCGATGGAGCGCATGTGGATCTTGTCCTCGACCATGTGGTGGAGCTTCAAGATATACATGTAGCCGACGGCGATATCTTGCTGGAATTCCTCTCCCGTGCGGCCGTCGAACAATTTCATCTTCCCATTTTCTTTGTATCCGGCTTTGACCAGTTCTTGCTTGATCTCCGCGTCAGTAGCACCGGCAAATGGAGGCACGATGGCTTGGTAGTTAAGGGTGTTCGCTGCTAGACCAAGATGGAGCTCCAAGATCTGACCCAAGTTCATGCGTGAGGGCACGCCGAGCGGAGTCAAGATGATGTCGATCGGCGTTCCGTCGGCCATGTATGGCATATCCTCTACCGGCAAGATCTTTGAAATGACACCCTTGTTGCCATGGCGTCCGGCGAGCTTGTCTCCGACTGAGACATTTCTAAGTTCTGCCACTTGGATGTGGATCTGCTTCAAGATCCCTGAGTCGAGTTTGTCGCCCTTCTCTCTCGAGAAGACTTGGACCGAGATGACCCGACCTCGCTTGCCTCCCTCCATGCGCTTGGAAGTATCCTTGACGTCGCGGGCCTTCTCACCGAAGAGAGACCTGAGGAGACGCTCTTCCGGAGTCAGCTGAGACTCGCCCTTAGGAGTGATCTTGCCTACCAAGATGTCGCCCGGTCGCACTTCCGCACCGACGCGAATGACGCCGTCCTCGGCAAGATTCTTGAGTTTGCCCTCGCCGACATTTGGGATATCGCAAGTCGTCACCTCCGGACCGAGCTTGGTGTCGCGGACGTTGACGGTGAAGTCCTCAATATGCACCGAGGTAAACTTCGATTCCTTGACGAGTCGCTCCGAGAGGATGATGGCGTCTTCGTAATTGGCCCCGCTCCACGACATGAAAGCTACCAAGATATTTTGTCCGAGAGCGATCTGGCCGTGCTCCGAGGAAGAGGTGTCTGCCAAGATATCACCCTTCTTAACCTTCTGCCCAGTCTCAACCGATGGGCGCTGGTGGAAAGAGGTAAAGCCGTTGGTCATCGAGAAGTTCACCAGCGGGAAGACGTGCTCCTTATCCTTATCGTCCCTCATCTTAATGAGCTTGCCGTCAACATAAGTGACAGTGCCGGAAGCGGGAGCAATGACCAAGCGGCCAGTGTCTCGAACCGCCTTCTCCTCTATGCCAGTAGCTACGAGAGGTGCCTCGGGGATGATGCACGGTGTGCCTTGGCGCTGCATGTTCGAACCCATGAGCGCTCTGTTGGCGTCGTCGTGGTTTAAGAATGGGATAAGAGAGGTCGAGGTCGAGAAGGCTTGGTTGGTGGCCACGTCTATGTAGTGCACGTCGGCTCGACGCACGCTGTGAGGCTCGCCCTTATGACGAACATCGACAATGTCGGGCATAATTTTACCGTCCTCAACATGCGTAGCTGCGTGAGCAATGTTAAATTGCTCTTCCTCGAGGGCGTTTAAGAATTTAATTTCATTGGTGATCATACCGTCTACCACCTTGGCATAAGGAGTCTCGATCATGCCGAAGCTGTTGACGCGCGCATATGTGGAAAGGCGCAAGATCAGACCGATGTTCGGACCTTCCGGAGTACAGATCGGACAAAGACGTCCGTAGTGCGAGGGGTGCACGTCGCGGACTTCGTATCCGGCTCGGGCGCGGTTGAGGCCTCCCGGACCAAGGGCCGACATAGTGCGCAAGTGCTCAAGCTCCTCAAGAGCATTGGTCTGCTGCATGAATTGGCTAAGCTGGTTAGTCGTGAAGAATTCCTTCATGCGAGCCTGCAAGGGCTTAGGAGAGATGAATTGCACCGGCAGCGTCACATCGGTGTCGATAGTCGACATCCTGTTTTGGATATTCCTCTTGATCTGGGCCATACCAACACGGATCTTCTGCTGGAAGAGCTCTCCCACGAAGCGCACGCGGCGACTCCCGAGGTGATCGATGTCATCGGGCTCCGAACCGGGAGTGGTGCAGAGAGTAATGATGTGAGAGATGATGGTGATGATGTCTTCAGTCGAGAGGGTGCGGCGGTCCATCTCCTTCTCCGTCTGCTTCATCTCGAAGCGATTGTTGAAGCGGAAGCGTCCAACGCGAGAGAGGTCGTAGCGCTCCGTGTCGAAGATCGAACGGACGAATTCACGGGCATTGTCAGCCGCAGCCAAGTCGCCGTCTCGCAACCTCTTGTGGATCTCGATAGCGGCTTCATCCACGCTCGTGGTGTGGTCCTTGGCCAAGGTCTTCTCGATATAGACGCGAGCTTCCGGCTGTCCGTCGAAAAGGGAGAGAATCTTCTCGTTGGTGGCAGCGCCGAAGGCGCGGAAAAGCGTCGTCACAGGGAACTTGCGTTTGCGATCGATACGGACGTAGATGACATTGTCGGCATCGGTCTCGAACTCGATCCAAGCGCCGCGGCCAGGGATGATCTTGGCACCGAAGGTCTTCTTGCCCTTCACTTCCGCGGCGGTGAAGAACACGCCGAAGGAGCGCGCCAGCTGAGGCACGACTACACGTTCGATACCCGAGATGATGAAGGTGCCGTGGTCCGTCATGAGCGGGAAGTCCGCCATGAAGAGTTCTTGCTCCTTCTCGGTCTTCTGGATGAAGTTCTTTAAACGGATCTTGACCTTGAGAGGCGCCTCATATGAGAGCTTCTTCTCCTTGGCCTCGTACTCGCTCATCTTTGGCTTCTCAAGCTCGAAGCCGACGAAATCTAATTGAAACTTCCTTTCGGAAAAGTCTTTGATCGATGAAAATTCTTCAAATACCTCCTTCAGCCCGCTCTCGATGAGCCACTTGAAGGAGTCCACCTGCGAGATGACCAGATTTGGCATCTCTGTAAGCGGCTTGCGGAAACGGCCGAAATACTTCTTCTCCCGCGGTCCGGAAGCAGCCCGCGCAGCAGTTTTTTGTACCATGCAATATGAAACTAGCTTGTAAAGTCTCTCTCCTTAAACTTTACTTCTGGTCGTGACTCAATCAGTTCGAAGTTAAGAGTAGTGTAACCTATCCCCTCTTTTGTGTCAATAAAAAGACTGCCATTGTTAAGCAGTCTTGCGAACTTTGAACTTCTCGCGCCGGGCGATCGCTTCGGGCGAGACAAGGATAACCTTCCATCCAGCTCGGCGATATACTTCGCCCATAGCCCATCTCCCCATGTTAGTAAACATCCACTGAAAGATAGTGGCAGCTACCCGCGCTTGAATTCGGGCAAGCCATCGTCGTCTGGCGAGCTTTACCACACCTTCTGGTTTCCAAGCTCGCTCTTCCTCCCAGAACTTAGCAGCGATCCGCTCAAGTTCTCCCTGCGGATCGCTTATCTTTGTGCGATCAAATCGGTAGCTACGATGCACAAGGGTCGGATGTTTTGCTGGCATACTACTCCTCTTAGATTGATGGTTTGGTAGCCAATCGCGTTTCTTTTTCTCTAAGCAGCTCTTGGAGGCTAAACCTGTCAGCATCCAGCCACTCCGGCAGAGGTAGGAGCTCTATAGCTGCCTCGAGCATTCGATTATCAAGGGACCTGCCATACGAGGTCCCGCCGAGATCGTGTGATTGCCACAACTGACGAAGCAAGAGGCGCGCCAGAAGTGCGTCGCTTAAAGATTCGAGGCTATACTCCCGTTCTGGCATCCGCATAGGTCTCGTTTCATTATCAAGATCAATGGCAATTGCGAGGACCATGAGCGCATTGCGCACCCTAGGGCTCGACCCTCCACCAAAACCTGTGCGAAAACAGTGTGTTGTGGAAAGTGAATGTTCATCCAAATGTGAATCGAAGAATACATCCCCTGCCCTCGATCCCATATCGCCAACAAAGACAGAGATGGTATTGCCTAATCCGTCATCATCGTCACTACGGCGTGTATAGAATTTGCCAGCCTTCAAGGTTTTAGGCCAGAAAAGGCTATTAAGGAGGATGCCAATAACCTCATCCTCATGGTCGTGAATCACCTTGGCGAGTGTAGTGGCTCGTTTCTTAGGCTTCACAAAGATCTCCCGTTGAGTCTAAGAGTAGACTACGCTTCTATCTTGTAAGTGTAAACACCCCATCGACATCGACGCTTTTTGCCAGATCTACGGGAAGTTCGGAGGTGAGAATATTAGTGCGGATTTGGAAGGCTTCCTTCTCTGGAAAGTATAATTTACTGCGGAGCATTTCAATGCCGATAAGATGAAAAGTTTCTGTGGAAGGGCCAAGCTCAAGCCGCACTGCTAAGCCTTGCCGAGTAGCCAGTGAGAAGTCCTGATCGAAGATGAAGTTACCAAGAGAATAGAAGATGGCCTTGTCTTTATAGATCTCGATCGGCTCGATGACGTGCGGATGCGCACCGATAACCAGATCGGCACCCGCATCCACGAACCTATGCGCCTCACGTTTCTGATCCGTACTCTCTGTAGTCGAGTACTCGACTCCCCAATGCGCAAAGACTACTACAAAGTTGCAATTCGGTTTAAGCCGCGTGATTTCTAGAACGACAGGCTGCGTATCTTCTTTATAAAGCGCGTGATAGCCGACGAAGCAAATATTTTGCCCTTTTACCTCTACTTGCTTAGAAACAGTAATGTCATTGGACGGCGAACCGAAAGAGAAGAGGCCAGCGGACGAAAGGTTAACTTGAGTGGTAAGGAACCCCTCCGTGCCAAAGTCGAGCGCGTGATTGTTGGCTAGCGAGAAGCCGGTGAAGCCAAGGTCCTTAAGTTCAAGGGCGACAGACGGATCGAAGGTGAAGTGGAGATTACCATGATCCTTGACTGACACCGAGGGGTTGGCAGTGATAGTCCCTTCCAGATTCCCTACTGCCATATCGATATTTTCAAAAATATTTTTAACCTCTTCGAAGACACTCGCGAATCCGTTCTTATCTATCGTGGTCCTCACCACTCGATCGAGCATGATGTCTCCAACGAAGAGTATTTGGATCGGCTCCTCATCTTTTATTTCAAAATTCCTGGTCGGCGCATAAGTCGAGCCGGCAACCAGGATCGCGATGAGGGCAATACAGATGGCTAAAATAATTTCTTTACTTTTCACGGCGCTTTTTCTTCCATTCCTCGATCTTTTTATGATCCCCGCCCAGAAGCACTTTGGGCACACGATACTTCTTACCCTTATATTCAAAGACCTCCGGACGGGTATATGAATCTCCTCCCACTCTCTTCTCTTCCAAGGAGTCGAAGTTGCCCAAGACCCCTTCGACCTGCCTCGACATGACATCAATGAGGATCATGGCTGGCAACTCTCCTCCTGTAAGTACGAACGGACCTATAGAAACTTCCTCCATCTTAAATATTTTCTTCACTCTTGCATCAATACCCTCATAGCGGCCTGAAACGATAATCACATCGCTAAACTTCTTAGCCGTTTTCGCCGCGTATTCGTTGGTAAATTGCTTACCACTTGGCGAGAGTAGAATTATTTTATATTTCTTATTTTTTATTTTCTTTATTGCTCCATCAATAGCTTTAGCTACAGGCTCGGCTTGGATGACCATGCCAGGTCCGCCGGCGTAGGGTGGACGGTCAATACGCTTCCATTTATCTTTAGTAAAATCGCGAGGATTATAGAAGCTCACTTTGATCTTCTTATCTTCAATAGCCCGCTTCAAGATCGACTCGCCGAGGTAGGAGTCGAAGGCTTTTGGGAAAAGGGTGACGATATGGAAATGCATAGACACAAACTAGCACTAATTTCCCTACTTGACAAATCTGTTCTATATGATATAATAGATACAGGCTCAAACCATCTCAAGGAGGCGGTATGCCAGGGATCCTGCGGACACGCAATCTGGTACAAGCAATATTCTTTATCTGGATTGCTGCATGGCTGATCGGCTCGCTCTGAGAGAAATCGCCGACCCTTCCGGGCCGGCGATTCTTATTAGCTATTTCTTATTCCTACTCTAAATTCAAATCCTCCATCGCTTCGTCAACAGTCTTCGAAGCGTTACTGGCGTAGGAGTCACGCGGAGGGCGAGGTGCGGCTCCGGCGGGTTCATTTATTTTAAGATTAACCCGAGCATTATTCTTCATCCCCACCACCCGCAATAGGATCCTTATCGCCTTGGCGGTATTGCCCTGGCGGCCAATGACCTTGCCCATATCGTCTGGGTGGACGTCGAGAGTCATAAGGACCCCCATCTCATCGACCGTCCGAGTGATCTTCACATCGCTCTGGTGTTCCACAAGCGCTTTTATAACAAATTCAAGGAATGCGACATCATCAACCATGGTAGTTTACTTAAAGGAGTAACAGTAGGCAGTTATGCTGCTTCGCCCGTCTGGGCCTCGCTAGATTCTACCACGGATTCATTTGCCTCTATCGGTGCCTCAGCAGCCAGTGCTTCTGCCTCAACAGGAGTTTCGACTGCTGGAGCCTCTTTCTTCATTACCACTTTACTTAGGGAGGACATTGATCTTCTTGGCATCAACGATCTTATGGGTGACAAGAAGGTTGTGGACAGTGCCGGTAAGGACAACGCCCTTGTCGAGCCAGTACTTGACGCGGTCGGTCTTAAGAAGGTCCACAGACTTGCGAGGATCATAGGAACCGAGGATTTCCTTGACCC
>JAIFWO010000006.1 GCA_019661895.1 Candidatus Parcubacteria bacterium
GAGAAAAGGATGGCAAAGAATATAAACGCGTTAAGGAGGTCATGGATGTTTGGCTGGATTCTGGCTCGATGCCATTTGCTTCCCTCGACCAGGCTCAGGACAAGCAGACGTATCCGGCCGACTTTATCTCTGAGGCCATCGACCAGACACGTGGCTGGTTCTACACCCTGCATGCTGTCGGCGTGCTTATGGAGAGAGGAAGAGCCTTTAAGAATGCTATCTGCCTCGGACACCTCTTGGATAAAGACGGGAAGAAGATGTCGAAGTCGGTGGGCAACATCTTGGATCCTTGGGCAGAGATCGAGAAATACGGTGTCGATGTCCTGCGCTTCTGGATGTATTCCATAAACCAACCAGGCGAGAGCAAGAATTATGATGACCGAACTGTCAAAGAGGTTGAGAAAAGGCTCTTCAACCTGCTCGACAACGTCTACGCCTTCTACGAACTGTATCGTGACCCCTCTCTAGAACCTAGCACCTTGTCCCTATCACCTGCCAATGTTCTCGATCGTTGGATCCTGGTACGCCTCTCTCTGCTCTCGAGAGAGATGACGAAACATATGGACGAATACAAACTCCTCGAGCCTACGCGAGCACTGCGCGACTTCGTCGACGACCTTTCCACTTGGTACGTGCGACGCTCGAGGGAACGCATCAAAGAAGGTGATGAGGAGGCCAAGGCCACGCTCTACGCGGTGTTGAAGAGTCTTTCTACTTTGCTTGCCCCGTTTGCCCCATTTGCCGCCGAGGAGCTTTACCAGAAGCTGCGTCTGCCTACTGATCCAGAGAGCGTCCATTTGGAGAGTTGGCCCGCTGATCTCTCCCAACCCTCTCCTTGGCAAGGAGAGGGCGAGGGTGAGGTGCTTATATCAATGAAAGATGTCCGACGCCTGGTGACAGCGGCTCTCGAGGCTCGCTCGAAGGCTAATATCAAGATCCGCCAACCGCTCGCCAACTTAACGGTGCGCACCGATCTCTCGTCGGAATTCCTGGAAATTGTCGCTGAGGAAGTAAATGTCAAGCAAATAATAATTGACAACACCCTCGACGTCGACGTCGTCCTCGACACGAACCTTACTCCAGAACTTATCGAGGAGGGAGAGATGCGCGAGGTGATACGCAGCATCCAGGAATTGCGCAAAGAGCGCAATCTCAAGCCCTCAGACGTCTTAGACTACGATGTGCCAGAAGATCAGAAGAGATTGTTTGGAAAGTTCGGTGACGAGATTAAGAGAGTGACGAATGTCTCACCACATCTATAACACTCGGGCCTTCGTCTTAGGCGCCCGAGCTCAGCGCGAGCGTGACAAAGTCTTTATCCTTCTGACCAAAGACCTTGGGCTAGTCCTCGCGGTAGCTACTGGCATCCGTCGGGCATCTTCCAAACTCGGCGGCATCCTTCTTGACTACGCCCTGGTCCATGTCTCTTTGGTTAAAGGCAGGAATACTTGGCGCATCACTACCGCCACGCTAGTAGAAGATGTCTCAAATTCTTTGCGGGCTGACAAAGAGTGTTTGAAGGCTGTGGCCCGAGTCCTTGCCTTGCTTCTGAAACTCGTTCGCGGGGAGGAGAAGCATAAAGAGCTCTTCGAGGAAGTGGAGCGGGGGATAGCCTTCCTGCTTAAAGATCGAGACCTGGAGTGCGAGGGATGGGAGATCGTGGCCGTAGTGCGCATGCTCTTCCACCTTGGGTATCTCTCGGCCAAAGATGTGTCGAAGGAAGTCCTTCTAGACGATCTGTCCGAGCCGCTCGTAAGAGAAGCGCTGAAAGATAAAAAGAAGCTCATCGCCCTCATAAACGCCGGCATCCGAGAAAGTGGGCTTAGTTGAGCCATATTTAACTATGCGCAGGAAAGGCCTACGCACTTGACTTACAACCTATTCAGGTGTATAATGCACACAGGCAGTACCGATATGGCAAAAGGCATCCTGTCTTAGCCCTCTATCATCATTTCTACTCAAGGAGCTGACCATGCACGGCATGCTCGGCAAATTGCTCGAACTCATCCTGACCGTGGCGGAGGAGAAACTCCCCACGCTCGTGGATTTGTTCGAAAGACTCACAAGCAAGGATGCAAATCACTGGTGGATCGCTCTCCGGAAGTTCCTCCGCAAGGAGAACCCATGGGCACCACCCACGTCCTTCTTGGTGACCTCGAACGGTCTTACCGGCGAACAGTGGATTGCTCGGCTCGAAGCCGCGAAGTACAACGTCGGCGACTACGCCAAGCAGATGTATCGCTCGCACAAGTTCGTGGCGACCAATGGCGTGACGTACAAGCTCGGCGTCATCATGGGTCACGAGTTCGAGGACAACGACCGCACTAACCAGAACATCTGGGCGGAAGGCGAGCGTCGTGGGTGGCTGAAGCCCTCCATGGAACACTCCGGACTTCTGCGCGAACTGGTCTCCGACGAGGAAATCGAGCGCATGGGACTCTGGGCGCTCATCCTCATGCACGAGCCTGTTTCCGGCTCGTACGGCAATCCGAGCATTCTCGGCGTCTATCGCAACGACAGGGGTCGGTGGGTGGACGCCTCCTACGGCCGTCCCGGCGGCAGGTGGGATCGTGAGCGCGGCTTCGTGTTTCTCGTTCCGCAAGAGTAATACTCTGGACTTGGTCTCTCTGACCTCTTCGGTCACTTAGACCTTTGTCCTCGGGCCCCGCAAAGTATCGCGGGGCCTTTTGTTTTCATATAAAATAAACAATGGTAGTAGGCGAATCATGCTCTTGATCAAGGTTGGGAGCGGCCGAATCCAGTATCCATAAGTTGAGAGCGTCCTCGATCAAGGTTTCGGACGGAGGACTTATGCAGACACTTCAAAAAATGAAGATACTTGGTGTAGGGCACTATCGCATTATCCCAGTAGGTCATACTACTGAATGAGATGCGGAATACGATACAACTCCAAGATCGGCATGGGCCTTCAAGGGGTGGTGGTACGGAAGGTGCTCTATACATAACCGACTCGAACGGCAATCCGAACATTCTCGGCGTCAATCGCAACGACAAGGGTCGGTGGGTGAACGCCTACAACGGCAATCCCGACAACAGGTGGAATCGTGAGAACGGCTTCGTGTTTCTCGTTCCGCAACTCTCTTCATTTCTCTCTTGCTACGGCAGGAGAGTTTTGCTGTGGCCCTACGAAGCCTTGGCGGAGTAGGCTTTAACCACTTGACCATTCCAGCCGCCGAGCATTTTGCCAATCTCATCAAGCGGTAGAGAAATAGCAATATATCTTTTATTATCCAAGGATTTTATTTCCCAAAGTACTAGAAGTAAGATCTTAATCGTGTCTAATTTGCGAATGGAGATCTCTAAGTACGGCAACTTTCTCTCTTTCGATTGGAACGATGCTGTTGAAACTGCTTCAATTAGCTCTATAAACAATTTATCGATTCTATTACCTAAAGAATAGCGATGAGTCTTTGGTAAGATAGTGTGATAACCATGCCAAAGGATATATACACTCTTGATCTTTTCGAGAACCGGCAACATCCGAGCGGGGGGGGGTCGTAAAAGGCTGCATGATGTATTCCATAGTATCATCTCGCTCGAAAATCTCCTTGCGGCATATGAGGAATTCGTGAGGGGCAAACGAAATCGGGCCGACGTCCAATTATTTGGCCTGCATTTGATGGATAACATTCTTGCTCTCCACCAAGAATTAAAAAATAAGACATACACCCACTCTACCTACGAAGCCTTCCACATCAGTGACCCCAAACCCCGCTCTATCCACAAAGCTTCTGTCCGAGACAGACTCTTGCATCACGCGATTTACCGTATTCTGTATCCCTATTTTGACACCAAATTCATCCATGACTCATACTCTTGTCGCTTGAACAAAGGTACGCATAGGGCTATGAACAGATTCAAAGCTTTTACCCGAAAAGTCTCGAAGAATACTACCAAGACTTGCTGGGTTTTGAAATGTGATATTCGGAAGTTCTTTGCTTCTATCGACCAGGAGATTCTGCTTAAGATTCTAAAGAAACATATTCAGGATGAAGACACGGGCTGGCTCTTAGAGAGAATCGTCCAAAGCTTCCACTCGGGAGTAGAGGGGAAAGGTTTACCCCTCGGCAATCTCACCTCTCAACTCTTGGTAAATATCTATATGAATGAATTCGATCAATTTATAAAACACAAACTTAAAATCAAATACTATATCCGCTACGCCGATGACTTCGTTGTTACTTCGATATATCGTAGTGACATGGAGGAGCTTGTTTCGAAAATTGAGAGCTTTCTGAAAGAAGAATTAAAGTTAGAACTCCATCCTGATAAGCTATTTATTAAAACACTGGCTTCGGGTGTAGATTTCTTGGGCTGGGTACATTTTCCGGACCATCGAGTGCTCCGGACAGTGACGAAGAGAAAGATGCTTAAAAAGTTTTCTTGCGACGTGTCGAAGGAGTCGGTGGCTTCGTGTAGAGGATTACTCGGTCATGGGAATAGCTATAAATTGCGAAAGAGGATAATGCTATAATACATATCTATGCATGAAGACGAAGGAAGAATAAGAAATTTGAATGAGAAGCTGGACTCCCGGACGCGTTACCACGATCCGGCCGACCGGAGAGCGGCCATCTCGGGCGAGGAACATGGCGCGGTGGAGGAGAAGTGGCAAGCGCCAGAGCTTGACGAGATGCTTCGTTACGAGCGCCGCAAGCCCGAAGGGCACTCGCTGACCAAGCGCTTCTTCATCTTCGCCTTAGTCTTCTTCCTCTGCGCTGTGGGAGCAGCGGCTTACATCTACTTAGGAGGGGGCAACTTCATCTCTTCGAAGAATGTCGACATCAGCGTCAATGGCCCTGTCACGCTCTCGGCCGGCGAGATCTTAAGTTTGGGCATTGTCATCACCAACAAAAACAATGCCGATCTAGAGACAGCTAACCTCTCCATTCGTTATCCTGAGGGGACGCGCAGTGCCCTCGACAGCACCAAAGCGCTTTCCTTCGAGCGAGCGGCGCTTGGAGTGATAGACTCCGGAGAGCAATTCTCGACCTCTACCTCAGCCATCATCTATGGCTCGAAGGGCGAGACGAAGGATATCGTCATCTCGCTTGAGTATACGGTGAAGGGCTCCAACGCCACCTTCTCTAAAGAGAAGGTGTATCAAGTCTCACTCGGGACTACGCCAGTATCAATGACCGTCACCGAGCCCGAGACCGTGACCTCAAACGAAGTCTTCACCACGACCGTTACGATCGTCTCCAACTCCACCGAAGTGCTCAAAAATGTTTTGGTAAAGGGGGAGTACCCGTACGGCTTCTCCGTCACCGACACGACTCCGAGTGCCAAGAATCAGGCCAAAAATCTCTGGGATCTGGGCGACATGGCTCCGGGCGACAAGAAGAGCATCACTATCCGCGGTAAGTTATCGGGCCAAGACGGTGAGGAGAGGACCTTCCGCTTCTCAAGCGGAGTCGGGGAGGGCGGCAACACCGATCGCTTCAACACCCTGGCGACAGTAAGCGAGAGTGTGAGCATCAACCGCCCGAATGTCACGCTCAACCTTTCTTTAAATGGCGAGGACAGCGGAGCGTATACGGCACCGGCTGGCCGAGTTATTCTGGCAACGGTCGGGTATCAGAATAATATGCCGGACAATTTGCAGCATGCCAAAGTAGTGGTGAAGCTCTCGGGTGCCTCCTTAGACAGATTCTCTGTCGTGCCGCAAAATGGCGGCTTCTACGACTCGGCCAACAACCAAATAGTTTGGAGCGAGGGCTCGAGTCCAGAACTTGTGACGGTGGGCCCTGGTGGGAGTGGAACCTTTTCTTTCCAATTCGCTTCTTTGGCAACCTTGCCGGCCAATGCCGCTAACCTAAGCATTGATCTCACGGCCACCGTTACGGGCTCCCCCGAAGGCGCGAGCTCAATTGCCGTGAGCGAGAGCAGGAAGGTGCTCATCGGCTCACAGGTTACCCTCACGGCCCAGTCTCTGCGCTCCAAAGGACCTTTCACCAACTCCGGCTCCATTCCTCCCAAGGCCGAGAAGACCACCACCTATACGCTCGCCTTCACGCTCAAGGATACCCAAAATGATATTTTAGAACCCAAGATCGCCGCTACCCTCGGCTCAAATGTGAAGTGGCTTAGCCAAGTAAATCCGGCCGATAGTGTCACGTACAATGACGCGAGCAAGAGCATTACCTGGACGGGAGACAAACTCCTTTCCGGTACCGGCTTCTCGACGCCTGCCAAGGTGATCTATGTCCAAGTCTCCCTCACTCCTTCGATCGGCCAGATTAACAGCGCTCCCATCCTTCTAAGCGGGATCACTTTCTCGGGCAAGGACGCCTTCACCGGCGAGCCGGTCACTTTGAGCGTTCCCGCTGTGACTACCCGCTTCGACACCGATCCCAAGTTCGTTCAAGGGGATGAAGTTGTGGTAAAGTAGCGCCATGGAAACCAACGATACGATGGAAAAGGTCATAGCTCTCTGCAAGCGTCGAGGCTTCATCTTCCAAGGCTCGGAGATCTACGGCGGTTTGGCCGGCTTTTGGGATTACGGACCTTTGGGGGTCGAACTTCGCCACCGCATCAAGCAATCGTTTTGGGAGACATTTGTCAGCGGTCGCGATGACATGTATCCCGTAAGCACTTCTATCGTCATGAATCCTCGTATTTGGCAGGCCAGTGGCCACGTCGACACCTTCAAGGATCCCACGGAGGATGGCAAGCAATTCAACGTCATGTTTAGTACCTCGGTCGGTGCCGGGGAGGAGGCAGCCACTTCGTATTTGAGACCCGAGACAGCCCAAGGCATGTTTGTGAATTTTAAGAATATTCAAGACACTTTCCATCCCAAGTTGCCATTTGGCATGGCTCAGATCGGTAAAGCTTTTAGAAACGAGATCTCGCCAAGGGACTTCATTTTCCGCTCCAGAGAATTCGAGCAAATGGAGATCGAGTACTTCGTCCGCGAGAGCGAGTGGGAGAAGGAGTTTGAGAGCTGGAGAGGAGCGATGCTTGCCTGGATGAAATCCATTGGTCTGCCTACTGAGAAGATTCATGAGCTTGAAGTGCCAGCCGAAGATCGTGCTCATTACTCCAAGAGGACGACCGACTTCGAGTTTGACTTTCCATTTGGCAGGAAGGAGTTGTGCGGTCTGGCATACCGAACTGACTTCGATTTGCGCAACCACTCTACTGCCTCGGGTGTAGCTCTCGAATACTTCGACGAGGAAACTGGTGAGAGATTCACGCCACATGTTATCGAGCCGACTTTCGGAGTGGATCGCTCGATACTGGCTATCTTGGTCTCGGCTTATACCGAAGATGAGTTGGGAGGGGAGAAAAGGGTAGTGCTTAAGCTTGCCAAACATCTTGCCCCCGTGCGGGTAGCCATATTTCCATTACTTAAAAATAAGCCCGAGCTCGTCGCTAAAGCCCGAGAAGTTTGCACAGATTTGAAAAAGCAATTTGGCAACGTAGTCTTCGACGACAACGGCAACATCGGCAAGCGCTATAGGAGACAAGATGAGATCGGCACGCCATACTGTGTGACTATCGATTTCGATACTTTAGGTGAGAAGCCAGAATTATTGAATACCGTTACCATTCGCGACCGAGATTCGGGGGATCAGAGGCGAGTGAAGATCGAAGATTTGAAGGCCGAAGTCGGTCTGTAGTAATTGCGCGTGTGCTTCGTCATCTCTTAAGGGCATACAGCACTTTCACCGTAGGAGACGTCCATGGAACTATTGCAGCGCAAATCCCTTATCTCACCCATTGGGCATTTGTCGGTCAGAGCTCAGCCGAGCTTCATAGTGCCAGACTGCACTTCAGAACCCACCCTTCCACTCCTGTCGCCGAAGATCTACTATGCCGATGCCGAATTCGGTGAATGGTTTAGCGGCAAGGTAGAGGGGCCAGTCGGGGAGGCAGAACTTTCGATCTACCGTCTCAACTCTCCCGCCAGTCCCAAGCGTGTATTCGAAGAGGTGGGCAGCCGGCGACCTGTTGCCGTTTCGCATTTCCTCTTCCTTCTGGATGACGAGCTCCTGGGCAAATCGAACGGACTTCTACGGAGCGGATTCCCCAACATCTTCCATCTAGCTGATGGGGGCGGCGTGATCCGATGCGTAGAGTCGCGCTGGCATGAGGACGCTCCACGATGGAACGTGCGAGCCTTCTCGATGGATTACCCTGTCGAGTGCTTCCCCAAAGGCTACGTCATCACGTACAAAAACGGTTAACGCAAAGGCTCTCCTCGGAGAGCCTTTCCTGTTGAAAGAAGTGCCGGGGTAGGATAATCTGTACACTACTATGAAGTATAAAAAGACTAAACTCCCAAATGGTTTGCGGATCATTACTATACCGACCAAGAGTCCGGCTACGACAGTACTCATTATGGTCGAGACAGGCTCTAATTATGAGTCGAAGGAGCACAATGGGCTCTCGCACTTCTTAGAACACATGTGCTTCAAGGGTACCAAGAATCGCCCAAGTGCGGTTGAGATCGCCCTCGAGTTCGACACCATGGGCTCATCGCATAACGCTTTTACCTCGAACGAGTTCACTGGTTACTACGCCAAGGCGGAGCGCAAGCAGTGGAAAAATATTTTGAACATCCTCTCAGATATGTATTTGCATCCGACCTTGCCTGAGACCGATCTCGAGCGCGAGCGGGGAGTGATCTTGCAAGAGATCTCCATGTACGAGGACCAGCCTCAAGCCATTGTTTGGCATACGCTCTTCGAACTCCTCTACGGCGACACCCCGGCCGGTCGGCAGGTGGCCGGTACGCCAGAGAACGTGAAGCGCTTTACCCGCGAAGACTTCGTGTCATATCGGTCCGCGCATTATGTGGCGTCGAAGACTGTGGTAGTGGTAGCGGGAGACGTCCGAGAGAGCGATGTTAAAGGGGAGGTGATGAAATATTTTAAAGAAATTCCAAGAGCTAAGAAGCTTGCCAAGGAAGCCGTCGAAGTCCACCAGAAGGAGCCGGGCCTCCTCATCCACGACAAGGACACTGACCAGGTGCATATGGTGCTGGCTCTCCATGCGTATAAAGCTACCGACAAGCGCGTGCCAGCCCTCTCACTCTTGTCCGCCGTACTTGGCAACGGCATGTCCTCGCGCCTCTTCCATAAGCTGCGCCACGAGATGGGGGCTTGTTACTACATCAACACGCACAACGAGGAGTATACAGACCATGGTCTTCTCACTATATCGACAGGCGTTGACGCCAAGCGGGTCCGAGAGGTGGTGCGAGTCATCCTCGAAGAATGTGCCCGTCTGTTAAAGGCTCCTATACCAAAGGAAGAGCTTGATAAGGCCAAAGAATATTTGATCGGGCATCTCTATCTTGGGCTTGAGACAAGCGACTCCTTGGCCGAGTTCTATGCCGGACAAGAGGTCACCAAGGGCAGATCAGAGACCCCGGAAGAGATAGAAAGAGCCTTGCGCCGAGTGACTCCCAAAGATGTCCAAAAGATCGCTGGAGACATCTTTAGAAATGAGAAATTGAACCTCGCCCTCGTAGGAAAAGTGGAGGATAAAGAAGAATTACGGAAGGTCTTGACGTTCTAGCCTAGTCCTCCGGGCGGTGCTATGATGGCATGATGAAGACAGAGAAGGTTATTATCACGTCCGGCAGCTGGGCCAGGGGTGTGCTGGTGGTGGCTATTGCTGTCGCCCTTTTTCTCATTCGAGATTTGATCTTGGTTATCTTGGCGTCGATCGTCATCGCTTCGGCGGTTGAGCCGGCAGCAGAATGGGCGAAGAAGAGGCGCATCCCAAGACTCCCGACAATCCTCGGTTTATATATATTGATGGCCACAGCCTTCGCGGGACTCTTCTACTTCCTCCTCCTGCCTTTGGTCGGTGAGTTCTCAACCTTCATCGGACAGTTCCCGGAGTATGCAAGCTCCTTCTCCAAGGACTCGCTTCTTGGCGGAGCCTCGCAAGTGCTTTCGGTCGGAGATGTGGTGGCACAGATCAACACCCTTCTCATTTCGTTCTCGCAAGGCGCCTTCTCCTCCGCTTCATTTATCTTCGGTGGCGTGCTCTCCTTCCTCCTAATTGTCATCCTCTCCTTCTACCTCGCGGTGCAGGAGGATGGAGTGGGGAAGTTTCTACGAATGGTCACTCCTTGGAAGCAGGAGAAGTATGTTCTGGACCTCTGGTCTCGCTCGAAGAGAAAGATCGCTCTCTGGATGCAAGGGCAAATTCTCTTAGCGGCCATCATTGCGGTCTTGGTCTACCTCGGTCTGCTTCTCCTTGGTATTCCGCACGCCCTTCTCTTAGCTGTGGCCTCTGGTATGCTCGAGATCGTGCCGCTCTTCGGTCCGATTATCGCTGCCATACCGGCGGTGGTGGTGGGCTTTGGCGCTGGAGGGATGTCGGAGGCGCTCCTTATCGCCGGGCTTTATCTCATCGTCCACCAGTTTGAGAATCAGCTTATCTACCCACTCGTGGTGAAGAAGGTGGTGGGCGTGCCGCCGATGGTCTCGATCGTCGCTCTTCTGGTTGGAGCCAAGCTCGCAGGATTCATCGGCATTGTCATCTCGGTGCCCTTGGCAGCCATCCTCATGGAATTTATCTCGGATCTTGAGAAGCAGAAGTCCGCCAGAGTCGCCGCCTCGGAAGCCACTTTGTAATCATGTCCGCATCAAAACCGTTTTACATCACGAGTCCTATTTTTTACCCTAGCGCGGCTTTGCACGTGGGCCATGCCTACACCATGACAGTGGCAGACGCCGTAGCGCGCTCGCAGAGGCTCTTGGGAAATGAGGTGCACTTCCTCTCGGGAGCAGATGAGAACGCCGGCAAGGTCATCAAGGCGGCCAAAGCGAGCGAGAAGAGCGTGCCGGAATTCCTGGACATGATCACCGAGAAGTTCCGGCACCTCTTCAAGGCCCTTGATATTTCTTACGATCAGTTCATTCGCACTACGGACAAAGATACGCATTGGCCCGGGGCCATACTCATGTGGGAGAGGTTAAGGGAGGCTGGCGACATCTATCGCGCGAAATATGCCGGTCTCTACTGCCCGCAATGCGAGGCCTTCTATACCGAGAAGGAACTTAAGGATGGGAAGTGCCCACTCCATCTAATTCCCCTCGAGCAAATCGAAGAGGAAAATTATTTCTTCAGACTCTCCAAGTATACCGAGCCTCTCAAGGCCAAGATTGAAAGCGGTGAGCTCCAGATCATTCCTGAGACGCGCAAGAATGAGATCCTCGCCCTACTCGAGCGCGGCCTCGAGGATGTCAGTTTCTCCCGACCAGCGCATGCCGTACCGCACGGCATTCCTGTCCCAGGAGACAAGAAGCAGGTGATGTACGTATGGTGTGACGCCTTGACGAGTTACCTCACGGCCGTGGGCTTTGGTCGAGACGACGCCTTGGCTGCCAAGTGGTGGCCGGCGGACGCGCATATCATCGGCAAGGATATTTTGCGTTTCCACGCCGCCATCTGGCCCGCCATGCTCCTCTCGGCTGGGTTGCCGCTACCTAAGAGAGTGGTGACGCACGGATTCATCCTTTCAGGCGGACACAAAATGGGTAAATCAATGGGCAATGCACTTGATCCGGTAGAGCTTATAGATGAGTTTGGTGCTGATGCATTACGTTATTATCTTTTGCGCAAGGTCCCTAGCTTTGAAGACGGGGTACTTAATAAAGAGCTCTTGCAGGATGCTTACAACGGCGACTTGGCCAACGGCTTAGGCAACTTAGTGAGTAGAATTTTGAAGCTTGTGGAGACGTATGAGGTTGAGACCGAGTTTGAGACACCTAAGACGCTGTGGACTAAGAACGGCAATCCGGTACGCCTGGCCCTTGAGGAGTTCGATACCCGAGTGGCCATCGATCATATATGGGGCAAGATCTCGACCTTAGATAGGCAGATCCAAGAGTCGAAGCCGTGGGAGCTTTTGAAAAGCCTAGACAACCATGAGAAGCAAAAGGGTTTCGACACCATGGTCCGCTTGTATAAAGATTTGTGGTGGATCGCGGTGATGCTCGAGCCCTTCATGCCCGAGACCTCTAAAAAGATTGTCCAAGCCATCGGCAAGAATAAATTGGACAAAGCCCTCTTCCCGAGAAAAGATCAATGAAATATTTCGACATCCATTCTCATTTAAACTTCCCAGAATATGATAGCGATAGGGAGGAGGTGCTTGAGCGCATGACACTGGCCGAGACGGGTACTATTGTGGTGGGTACAGACTTCGCCTCTTCAGACCGGGCAGTCCGCTTGGCCGAGAGACACAAAAATGTCTGGGCCTGCGTGGGCGTGCACCCTGTTGACGATCCGACCAAAGGTTTCGAGGCTTATAAATTCGAAGAGCTTTTAAGAAGCCATAAAGTGGTGGTCATAGGCGAGTGCGGTCTGGACTTCTTCCACGAAGACAAAAATAATTTAATAGAAGTAGAGAGGCAAAAACATTTATTTTTGGAGCAAATACACTTCGCCCTCAAATTCGACAGGCCGATTATGATCCACTCACGGGCGGCGTATGTCGAACTTTTAGAGATCCTTGAGCCCTTGAAGCGCGAGCACGGAAAGAAGCTAAGAGGGAATATACATTTCTTCGCGGGAGATCTCGAGATTGCCAAGAGGTTTTGGGCTATCGATTTCACCACCTCCTTCACGGGCGTGATTACCTTTGCCAGAAATTATGACGAGGTGATCAAAGCCGCGCCCCTCGAGATGCTTATGAGCGAGACCGACGCCCCGTACGTGGCCCCCATTCCATATCGCGGCAAGCGCAACGAGCCCTCATATGTCAGTGAGGTAGTACGCAAGATTGCGGACATCCGGGGAGAAGATTTTGATATCATCCAAAAAGCTTTAATTAAGAATGTACAGAAAGTCTTTAAGATTGCAGAAATTTAGAAAGTCTGTAGTCTGTACCCAGACTGCCTGGGGCTGGTACAACAATGATTTGCGAGGCCTGTGCACGGGCTGTGTGAAGGGATGAGAGCTAGTTTGGTCTGGATCAGATAACCCACGCGGACCGCTTGGGTGGAGGGTTGATCAATAACGAATGGCCGGGGACAAGGCCCGCCATCAACTCAATGGATCACTTCCGCTAGGATGTTGTGACGTCGAAGCACATGTACCCCTCAGGCACTTCTTGCGACCAGCTTGCTGGCCGCTTTTTCATATGTTAGGGTAGTGGAGCCTCTTCTGTACGCAGCTTAAGTGTTGCGCGAGGTAATTATCAGTTTAACGATTACTATGTCCAATACAGAAGACCACAAGGAGAAGGGTGTCTACGAGCTTGGTTATCTTATCTTGCCAAGCATCCCTGAAGAGAACGTCTCCGAGGTGGTCACTCGTTTGAAGACAATTGTGACTTCGGCTGGCGGTCTAGAGATCGCCTCTGAAGATCCGTTCAAGATGGATTTGGCCTACACCATGTCGAAGGTGGTTGGAGCCAGGAAGTATGTGGTTAAGGACGCCTATATCGGCTGGATGAAGTTTGAGGTCGAGCCGGAGGCTGTGCCCAGCATGCAAAATGAGGTCAAAGCGGTCGACGAAGTCTTGCGCTTCCTCCTCATCAAGGCCCCTCGCGAGACGGCCTTTACCTTCGAAGGAGCCAGGAAGGCTCTGGAGGAGGCCGCGGCTCCCAAAGAAGCCCAGACTCCAGAAAGTGGTGCTACAATAGAGCCATCAGCCTAACCTACTCTCATGTATCTAAACAAAGCATTCATCATCGGCAACCTCACCCGCGACCCGGAGTTGAAGTCCTTGCCCTCTGGCATTCAAGTTTCTACCTTTAGCGTAGCCACTAATCGCACCTGGAAGGATAAGAATGGTGCTAAGCAAGAGGCCGCAGACTTCCACAACATCGTCGTCTTCGGCAGGCAGGCTGAGACCGTCTCGCAATACTTGCGCAAGGGCTCGTCGGTCCTTATCGAAGGCCGCATGCAGACCCGTTCTTGGGACGCAGCCGACGGTCAGAAGAAGTACCGCACCGAGATCGTGGCCGACCGAGTCCAGTTCGGCCCTCGCGGCACCGGTGCCGGAGCGCCAGCTGCCCCTATATCCAAGACTCAAGAAGATAAACAAGAAGTGCCTCCGATGGATACCATCGAGTACCCCGAGGACAGCACTATTAATCTAGACGATATCCCATTCTAGTTCGCTCACATGACAAAACAATCATATCTACAAGAAAATCATATCGATTACATCGACTACAAAGACGTTGCCACCCTCGAACGCTACCTCACGCCGCATGCCCGCATCCAGGGCAGGAAGCGCAGCGGCATCTCAGCGGCTCATCAGCGTTCGCTCGCTACGGCCGTCAAACGCGCCCGCTTCATGGGTCTCTTGTCTTACATCGTCCAGTAGTAAGAGTATAATTGAGGCATGAAAGTGCCGTACTCTCTTCAAGGTCTGCTCTTTGCACCGGTATTCCTTGTCCTCCTATTTGTACTCAAAATTACTTGCCCATCTTCGAGTGGGTGCTTTGCCGATGTGTTTAGTGCGCCGGCGTTCATCCCGCTCGCTTCAGTTTATAAAATGTTTGGCCCAGTCGAAGCGATCAGCGCGCATGAGCCAATATTTATTTTGGGTTACTGGGCTTTGGTCGGCCTCCTTGTAGGTCTCTGCTTTGATATCTGGCGCAAGGGCGCTAGAGAGTAACTCGGTCGGTGTACTCGCCGTTCTCGGTGTTGACCCGGACGATGTCGCCCTCCTTTATAAACATGGGCACCTGGATCTCCGCGCCGGTTTCAAGGACGACCGCTTTGGTGCCGCCCTGGGCGGTGTTGCCTTTGACGGCTGGGTGAGCCTCGATAACTTTAAGATCCATTTTGATCGGGAGCTTGAGACCGATGATCTTGCCTTCGTCACTCTCGCCATCGTCGAAGATCATGGCGTTGACCACAGTATTCTCCTTTAAGAACTTTGAGGCCGAACCGATCATAGTTTCAGGGAGCATGAAGCGCTTGGAAGGATCTTTGATCTCTCCGAACCAGAATTCGCCCTTGTTCGTGTATAAATACTTCACCTCCTTCTTAGAGATGTCGGCTTCCTCGGCTTTGTCGGAGACGTGGAAGGAATGCTCGACGATGCGGCCAGTCAAGAGCGAGCGCATCTTCACGGCATTAACGGGTTTCCTCTGTTGTTTGCGAAAGACGTGCGAGTCGATGACCTCGTAGGGCTCGTCTTCGAAGATGATATATTTCCTTTCCGTAATTTCGTTGTATTCAAGCATGTGGCTGATTTTTAAGGAGGATAGCGACTATAAAAATCGCCATCCCGAGCCTCTCAAGAGGCGAGGGGAGACGCCTATTCTAACGAAGAATGAGAAATTGTCTAGCCGTTTGACAAATGTATTTATGGAGTATAAAAATAATCTCGGGCGATACTCTTGTTCAAGGAGAACTATATGTCGGAGTCCAATCTTCCAAAGGAAGTTCAGGCAATGCTCGACAGATGTAAGAGGGAAGACGCAAGCATCGGCCTTTTAACCGAGGTGAATACTCTGAAAGAAGAGCGAGTGAAGGATCAGGATTTCGACTCGGCAAATGCACTTCGTGAGGCTGAGCGTAACATTCAAATCAAACTGAGAGAATGCAAGCTCCCTCCAGCATAGCCGCCCATTCGGGTGGTTTTTATAAAAAGTAAACCACGGCGGAGGTGCCGTGGTTCTGGCTCAATGCGATGTCATGACGGAGCACCCTTGTATGGGGCCGTCGCCTCTTCCTGAGATACTCGGTTCTGGTGATCCCGACGCTCACCTCAACGCGTGCCGGCCGACGCGGTCGTGGTTGATTTTAGACGAGCCCTCTATTCTTCCGCTTCAGTCTGGCCTCAATCCCGTCTTACAAGACGGTCAGCCGTCCTCTCTGGAAGCCTCCGGAAAAGTTATCGCTCAAGCGTCTTGCCTACAAGGATAGTACCCCTGTCGCATCATTTTTACAAGCCTAAGCTTCCTTTAGTTTCTTCCGGATATCTTTAAGGATTTGGTCTGAGACTTTTTTGTTTTCCTTCAAAAATTGTCTTGTAGCATCATAGCCTCGGCCCAATTTTACTTCCTCTCCGCCTTCAGGGGTATAGGCATAGGATGTACCGGACTTTTGCATGATGCCCATCTTCTCACCGAGGGCGATGATCTCGCCCTCGCGGCTAATGCCTTCGTTATACATTAAATCGAACTCAGTTTGTTTGAATGGAGGAGCGACTTTGTTCTTCACCACCTTCACGCGGATGCGCCCGCCCATGACCTCTTCGCCCTTCTTGATCTGGGCGATGCGACGAATGTCCAAGCGCACTGAGGTGTAGAACTTAAGGGCCTTACCTCCCGGAGTCGTCTCGGGGTTGCCAAACATCACTCCGATCTGCATGCGGATCTGATTTATAAAGATCACGATAGTCTTCGACTTGGCCACGATGGCGGTGAGCTTCCTCAGAGCCTGGCTCATGAGACGGGCCTGCTTGCCGACGTGGTGCGCGCCCATCTCGCCTTCGATCTCATCTTTCGGAGTGAGAGCGGCTACCGAGTCGATGACGATGACATCCATCTTGCCGCTGCGTACCAAACTCTCGACGATCTCAAGAGCTTGCTCGCCTGTGTCTGGCTGAGAGATGAGGAGGTCGTTAATGTTCACGCCAAGACGGGCGGAGTAGTCTGGGTCCATGGCGTGTTCGGCGTCGATGAAGGCGCAGAGCCCTCCCATTTTCTGCGCTTCGGCAATGACATGCAAGGAGAGAGTGGTCTTACCGGAAGATTCTGGACCGAAGATCTCAATGATGCGTCCGCGGGGAAGACCGCCGACCCCAAGCGCTGCATCGAGACCGATGGAGCCAGTGGGTATTGCATCGATGCCAACCTTCGGCTTCTCGCCGAGCTTCATGATGGCTTCTTCACCGAATTTGGTGCGGATGGCGTCAAGGGCGCTGTCTATATTCTTGGAATCGTCTCTGGTTCCCATCTCTTTCGGCGGCTTTTCTGTTTTTGTTTTTTTCATGTGATTTAGCGAAATCATGTCAGCGCAATGTCCATTGGGCGCCGACGAGAGTGCTTTTAATTAAGGACGACCCGTATAAGCTTTTCTGTCTTCCGGCCAAACCGATCCGTGGCCACCAGTTTAATTATATTCAGTCCGGGAGAAGCAATCAATTTGTCGTGCCACAGGCCCTCTTTATCAGTATATATCTGCCGGTCGTCGAGCGTTAGGAGGACAGCATTTCTGGCCTGGCCGCTTATGGTTACAACTGGACTCTTAAGAGCTTGATTTTCTAAGGGCTCAAGGACTGAGAGCCGAGGGCCAAAGATGAGCAAGCGAGCCTGGAAGAGGAAGTAGAGGAGGAGAAGGACGGCGAAGGTTATAAAGATTGCCTTGCGCGGGTTGATCTCGGAGAGGATCATAGAGAGTCTGATTCGCCGAAGCCCTCCGCGCTGCCGCCAGCTGTGGCGCCGATGACCTCGCGCGGTTTGGCGCCGGAGCCTGGGCCGATCACCCCCTTTTCCTCAAGGAGGTCGATGAGACGTGCGGCGCGGGCGTAGCCGATGCGGAGTTTGCGTTGGAGATACGAGGTCGAGGCCTTGCCGGCTTCTATAACGATCTCTCGAGCTTCTTCGTACAACTCATCGTCATCTCCCGGGTCGCCGCCGTCTTCGAGCGAGGCGCTAAAGATGGCATTGGAAGTATTTTCTGCAGAGAAGTTTATTTCATCATTCAGCTCCTCCGCATAGGTATCGACCAAATACTTCACCACCTTCTTCACCTCACCCTCTGAGATGTAGGCAGACTGAATACGCTCTGGCTTGGCCATCTCGCCGCCTTGATAGAGCATGTCTCCCGCGCCAAGAAGCTTCTCCGCCCCGGCGGCGTCGAGGATAGTGCGCGAGTCTATCTGCGAAGCCACTTGGAGCGCGATGCGGGAAGGGACGTTGGCTTTAATCAGTCCGGTAATGACGTTTACCGAGGGGCGCTGGGTCGAGATAAGCAAGTGGATGCCGACGGCGCGGCTCATTTGGGCCAAGCGCACGATAGCCGACTCAAGCTCGCGCGGATAGGCTTGCATGAGGTCCGCCAACTCGTCGATGATGATGACGATGTAGGGCATGGTGTGTCCGTCCTTGGAATTTTTGTGGTACGAGTCGATGTCGCGGGCCGATTCCTTTTCCAAGACATCATAGCGGCGATCCATTTCTTTGGCGGCCCACTTCAGAGCGAGGATGGCCTTCTTGGCATCGGTAATGACTGGAGTAAGGAGGTGGGGGATCTTGTTGTAGAGAGTGAGCTCGACGCGCTTCGGGTCGATCATGATGAACTTAAGATTCTCAGGCGGGTTTCTAAAGAGGAGGGAGTTGACGATGGCGTGGATAGTGACCGATTTGCCCGAGCCAGTTGCACCGGCCACCAGAGCGTGCGGCATCTTGGCGAAGTTGGCAAAGTGCGATCGCCCAGCTACATCCTTGCCGAGAGCGACGAGGAGCGGCTTCTCGGACTCAGCGTACTCGTGCTCGGAGAGGAGCGAGCCCAAGCCCACCGTGGTCTTGGCGGTGTTGGGCACCTCGATCCCGACCAAGGACTTCCCCGGGATCGGTGCTTCGATGCGCACTGGGTGCGCGGCTAGAGCGAGCTCCAAGTTGGTCTGGAGACCCAAGATCTTTGAGAGCTTCACACCCTCCGCCGGCTTAAGAGCGTAGCGAGTGACGGAGGGACCAATAGAGAT
Organism: Candidatus Parcubacteria bacterium; assembly: GCA_019661895.1. Lineage (GTDB taxonomy): Bacteria > Patescibacteriota > Minisyncoccia > Phycocordibacterales > Zambryskibacteraceae > JAIFWN01. The sequence continues at coordinate 18,664 of JAIFWO010000006.1, forward strand.
CTCATCCATCTCGACGATGATGCCGAAGTTTTGCAGCGTGCGCTTGATCAAATTGGCGTTGGCCTTAATGTCACCGACTCCGGGCTTGCCGCGGTCCTTCTCGAGGAGAGAGAGTGGGGGAGGAGCCCAAGCCTTGCCCGAATGTCTATTAATGGTAGGGATAAAGCCCTCCGACTCTAGAGGTCTCTCGAAGAACTTCTTAATCTTTGGCTCCTCTTCCTTGGCGGGTAGCGGAGACTGGGTGGCGTGGGCAACCTTCTCTACTGCGGTCTGGACGGCGGCGTTCTCGATAGGGAGAAGACCTTCTTCCGGAACCTTTCTTTTAAAGAGTGCAGCTACGAGGCGCAAGAAGTCGAGCTTGATGGTGGTATTGAAGATCACTAGAACCGAGATCACGATCAGAGCCAAGAGAATGATGATGGAAATGTAAGTGGCAAAGAGCGAGAGGAGAGGTCTCGAGATAAATCCTCCGACTACGCCGCCCGAGAGCGGGAAGAGGGTGTCAGTCAAACCCAAAGCAGAGAAGAAGAATAAAGCGGAGCCCAAAGTCTGCGGCAGGGCGAAGTTCTTCTCGTGCGAGCGGAAGAAGGATATGGAGAGCATGACAAAGACCAGAGGCACTAAGTAGTATCCAATACCAAAGAGGAGGGTGAGACCTCGGTAGGTCATGCCGCCAACGGGGCCGCCCTTACCCGCAGCTGAGAGGAGGAGGAAGAGGGTAATGACCGCCGTGAGGATGCCAAGGATGGCGTTAGTCGTTTCTTTAGAAATGAGCTCTCGTGATTCCTCAGTATCGCGACCCCTCTTCTTTTTTTCTTTTTTAAGATCTTTCTTGGCCATTATCGCTAGGATTTGTACACAATCATATCACACTGCTTTAAAACACTTTTTTCCGGCCTTGGCCATTGCACGATATGTCTCTAATGTCCTATACTGTTCGGGACTTGCAATAAAGGACATTTCATGATATAATGGACATATTGATAAAAGACATGGGAAATAAAGGACTTAATGCAAAAAAGACAGAAAAGCTTGTAACGGCCATTTATTTGCTTACAAGCTTCTTCGAAGATAAAGAGCCTATGAAATGGCGCTTGCGAGAGCTCGGCTCTAAGCTATTGTCTCAGAGAGAGAACCATACGGTTGTCCAAGAGATCATGAGCCTCATGTCCGTGGCCAAGCACTCTGGTCTCATTACGGACATGAACTTCGAAATCATTCACCGCGAATTCTCGCGCCTCTTGCCCGAGCCGATCTCGCTAGAAAATCTTCTTGTCTCTGACACTTCCGTGGCTTACCAAGAGCCGCCTCGAGAGAAGCCGTCGCTCTACGTGGCTTCTTCACTTCCTACACCAACATATCCTCGTGAGCCTGAAGTAAAGGACAAATTGCCTGAGAGGGCATCGGAAGAGAAGAAGACTCTAAAAGAATTTGGGGCCGTAGCCGTGAAGAAGAATAGCCGTCAAAGCGTTATTATTAGCCTCCTGAAGCGCAAGAAAGAGATAATGATTAAAGACGTCTCTCCTCTTATAGATGGCGTCAGTGAGAAGACTATCCAACGCGAGCTTTTAGCTATGGTTCAGGCCGGTATTCTAAAGAAAGCAGGGGAGAAGCGTTGGAGCCGATATTCTCTTGCCGAGTAGGCCAAAATATGTATAATATAGTAGAGTTATCCACAAGTATTTATAGGTGTTTCCATATGTCCTCTATATACTTAAGTGGTGTAAATTAGCAGCTTGCCGGCGAAGGCTTATCCGTCGCCGGCAATTAAAACCCGTATTGTCACTCCACCATTCATTAGTAGTTTTGGAGAAAGCACTACGCATTAAAAGAATTTAGAATCAAAATGATCAAATCAAGAATCGCACGATTTGCTGGTATCGCCGCAGGCGCAGCATTCGCCTTGAGCTTTGCCCCAGTGGCAGGTGCTCAGACGGTTGCACAGCTTCAGGCTCAGCTTGCTACGCTTATGGCGCAGATCCAAGCTTTGCAAGGAGGCTCCGCTTCTGCTTCGGTTTCCTTCACTCGCGACCTCACGGTTGGCAGCACTGGTGCAGACGTTACTGCTCTTCAGCAAGTACTCGTCTCTAAGGGCTTCCTTACCATTCCTGCAGGCACAGCGTACGGCTACTTCGGTGGCCTTACTAAGGCGGCAGTGGCTCGTTGGCAGGCATCAGCTGGAGTTACTCCAGCCGCTGGCTACTTCGGACCTAGGTCTCGCGCAGCATGGGCAGCAACCATGGGTAACCCTACCTCTGGCAACACGACCACTGGCGGTACTGTAAGCACTGGTAATACTGGCGGCGCTATCACCACCCCTGGTGTTGAAGGCACTCTCTCGGTTACCTCCGCTCCGGTTTCGACTGGCACGCTCTTCGAAGGCAACAAGAATGCTACCATTCTCGCTTTCAAGGCTAAGGCTCAGACTTCTGACATCGCTGTTCAGCGCGTCAAGCTTGACCTCGGTACTGCTACTACCATCTACAACAAGATCTACTCAAAGATGAGCCTTGTAGATGAGGCTGGCAATACTCTTGCTTCCGCTAACTTGAATTCAACATCAGTCGTCAAGGACGGCTCGAACTACTACCTCACCCTTTCTGGTTTTAGCTCGGTTATTCCTCACGACACCACCAAGACCTACAGCATCAAGGCCGATGTTCGAGACAATATTGACTCGACCGACATTGATACCGAGACTTACACAGTAAGACTCGCTGCAAACGGTGTTCGTGGAGTTGACGGTGCAGGTATTGACCAGTTCTCACCAACTCTCGCTACTGACGTCACAAAGACGATGTCGTTTAGCGCAGCATTGACTGAGAGCGCAACGCTTACTCTTTCTACTGGCGCCGACACTCCGATCACTCAGGAAGTTGTCGCCTCGGAAGGTGCTAACAACAATGAGCTCGATAAGGTTACACTCCTTACCTTCGATGTGAGGGCTACTAAGGACAACGTACTCCTTACCGATCTCGTTGCTACGGTTACTCGCGCAGCAGGTGCCGCTACTGCCTCATCGACATACTTGTATGTTGATGGGAATCAGATCGGTTCCGCTTCGCTTACGACTTCGACTGCGACCTTCTCGGACATTGACTACACCATTCCTAAGGATACGACCAAGACCTTTACGCTCAAGGCCGATATCCGTTCAGCAAACACTACTCAAACCACCATCGTTGCCTCAGTGGCAAACAGCGGTTTGACAGCTGAGAACAGTGTCGGAGACAGTGTCTCGAAGTCTGGTTCAGCAACCGGCAACAACATCCTCGTCAGGAGCGATGGTCCGGTCTTCACCTTGGTATCTAAGAGCATCACTTACACAGCCGGTGGCTTCTCTGGAGCAACCTCGACTGCTAAGGCAACCTTCGTTCTTAACATCAAGGCTGTCGGAAATGATGTGTACTTCGGTACTCAGGCAGCATCCTCGACCTTCGGATTCGGAGTGTACAAGGCAGCAACCCTTACTACTCTCAACGTTTCCTCGTCAACCAGCTGGTCGGTTCCTGCATCAGGAGTCGTTACCTCTGGCTTGAGCACTGGTCAGGCATTCAAGATCTCCGAGGGTCAGACGGCAACCGTTTCGGTTGACTTCATCTTCGAGGGTCGTCAAGCTACTGGTGCACTCGTCGGTACTGACGCATACGCGGTCGGTCTCGAGTCCATCAAGTGGTCACTTACTGGTAACGACACCACGTCGTCTACATTCATGGCAGGTCGCTCTGAGTGGAGGACTTCTACGGTGACAATGCCGTAAGGTTTACTAACCGGATCCTAGCTTAGGCTTCGCCTAAACTAGCCCAGTTAACAAAAACACCCTCATACGGGGTGTTTTTGTTTGTCTAAAGTTATCCCCACTTATACCAAGGGGAGGCCTCCGTACGGAAATTCATTGCTGTGTATAACTATTTCTATACGGAGGGGAGGCCTTGGTATACTAAATCATGGCTGTTCGTAACCTAAGCTTTTCTTTAAATGAGTTTTACCATGTATATAGCAGAGGTGTGGATAAACGCGAAATTTTCTTAGACGATCATGATAAAAAGAGGTTCGTCCGCCTACTTTATTTATGCAACGGGTCTAAATCTGTCGAGTACAGAATCTTGAAGGATAAACCGCTCTCTGACATTGATATGGGAGAAAAGCTTGTCGCCATAGGGGCTTACTGCCTAATGTCCAACCATTTCCACTTATTGATAAGGGAGACGGTGGAAGGAGGTATTGTGAAGTTCATGAGCAAGCTTTTAACAGCGCATTCTTCATATTTTAACAAGAAATATGGCCGTACCGGGGCTTTGTTTGGCAGTGAATTCAAGTCATCACACTTAAATAGTGATGAATATTTAAAGTACATGTTTGCTTATATACACTTAAACCCCTTGAAGATTCTTGATAGTAATTGGAAAAGTAAGGCAATAAATCCAGTGATTGCCAGCCAGTTTCTGGATAGGTATAACTTTTCTAGCCAGGCCGATTATAAGGAAAAGTGGAGAGAAGAGATGCTCATATTGAACCGAGCCGCTTTCCCAGAATACTTTGCAAATAAAGGGGATTTTGAAGCTTTTCTATATGACTGGCTCGACTACGGAGGGGAGGCCTTGGTATAACTGTGGATAACTTTGCTGGCTAATTGTCGAGCTTACGTATAGGCTCAAAGCATGCGTTACTTCGATAAAGACTTCTTCAAGTTTTTCCTGGTATTTCTGACCATTGTGGCCATTTCCCTTGCCCTTATCAGCTATGTCCGGGCCAATTTTTAAGCGATTTGCACTTCTCGCCCTCCTCTTAACCCGGCTCTTTCATACGCTCAAGTTTCTATAACCGAGATCTTCTATTCTCCCCAAGGCAAGTCGTGGGTGGAAGTCTATAATGATGGCGATGTTGTGGTGGATCTTACCAAGTATAAAATCCTCGACGCCGGCGCAGCAGTCAATGGCCACGGCATAAGTGTCATCTCTGGCGGATCGCTCCAGCCACATGGTTATGCTGTCATTGCCAAGGATCCAACGACTCTTGGTGGTGCGACGTACCCGCTCTTCAAAGCGGCTTTGGCGGCCAAAACTTCTGGAGACACTTTTATCCTTAAGGACGATTCCGGTAATGTAGCTGACAGTGTGAGCTTCACGAGCGACCAGGGCGCATCCGGGGACGGCAACTCGTTACAAAAAAGTGATTCCGGCTGGATCGCGGCTGCTCCGACTCCCGGCGCGACTAATGCCACCGCTTCGGCGCCTGTTAATACGGACACTGACAATACTTCAACCACCACCTCTACCTCCACCAATACTGGCACTACAAACCATGGTGGACAAAACGTCGTGTCTACGACCGTCTCGACTCACTACAGCTATTTACCTCTCTCGACCCTCCAAGCGCGAGAAAACCTTTCGGCCGGGGCAGGCCGGGCACGTCTTGGCTCCGTGGGCAGTCCGCTGTCCTTCAAGGCGCAGATAGATGCTGAGAGCGGGTCGGGAGCGAGGTTCGCCTGGTCCTTCGGTGATGGTTCGGTTGGCAGCGGAGAGAGTGTCGATCATGTGTATAAGCATCCTGGAGACTATGTGATAGTGCTCAATGCTTCGAACGGTTCGAGCGCCGCCGTCTCAAGAGCTCAAGTGAAGATTGTGGACCCGAAGCTCTCTATCACTCTGGCGACTCCGACGAGCGTTGAAGTCTCTAATGATTCTAAATATGAAGTCAACCTTTATGGCCGAGAACTTGTTTCGGAAGGAAAGAAGTTTACATTCCCGCAAGACACTATCATTCTGCCGGGACAGAGCATCGTCTTTGATCATGAGGTCACTGGCCTAGCGCCATTCTCTACATTGGACGTGGCGCTCTTGGATCTGTCGAGTGGCGATGCCACCAGAGAAGCTATCGCCGCGAAGCCAGCCATAAACACGGAGTTGATCGCCTCTCTCAAGGAAAAATTGCTTGCGGTAGAGAACAGACTTGCCGTCCTGGCACAAGCAGAGTTGCCAGACCAGACTGTGCTGACCGAACCTCAAGCCGAGCTTGCGAGTATACATACGGAAGTGACAAAGAAGGAAACTCCCCAAGTGGCCACGGCTCTCCTTGCCCTTAAAATTTCTACCACTTCCACCACCGCGGCTCCGGCACCAACCAAGAGCCCTTCTTGGTTCCAGACCCTTAAACATTTCTTTGGCCTCAAGTGAAAAAGCTTTTACTTCTCTTCCTCCTTCTCCCACTTACCTCGCATGCTGATGTGACGGTCTCCGGTAGTCTTGCCTCAAATGCTACTTGGTCTCCGGAAAACGGCGTTTACATTATTGATGGCCATGTTACCGTACCAGCAGGCGTGACCTTGATGATCGCCCCAGGCACCGTTATTAAAACGCTGCGTTCAGATACAGCCGCGCGCAATATCGTAATCTACGGATCGCTTGTGGCTCGGGGCGACGCTCTCCATCAGATCTACCTCACTTCTTACCAGGACGACAGCGTGGGAGGAGATACCAATGGCGACAGCTCCGCCACCTTCCCACAGACGAGAGATTGGCAGGGAATCGTGTTCGAGGAAGGGTCTAGCGGAGATCTCGATTTCGTCACTCTCCGCTACGGAGGGACAAACGGATTCGTCCGCTTCGAAAACCAGTCTGTGCTTACCAATGATGGCGGAGTAGTAACGATTGACCATTCAATCATTGAGCATAACAACAACGTCGGCATTGAAGGAGATCGAGGAACTCTCCATATTTCCAATTCAGTTGTTCGTGATAACGGCTTGGGCATATACATATTCCACGGCAGGGCAGATGTTTCTCAAACGATCATCGAGAATAGCACCGAGTTCGGCTTTCGAGCTGACGGGATCGACGCAATTGTCGCGCTCGACGGCAACACCTTTGCCAATAATCGCGAGACCGCTTTTATAAACGCTGAAGTGATCTTCACTCATGAAAATAATACCTCCACCGATCGCTCTCGCCGTGCGTGGAGGATCGGCGGACAACTTGCTCACGACGCCGCCTGGCACTCACGGGATTTGCCCACCATTCCGAGCCTCAATGTCATGGCTGGGATCACACTTACTATCGAGTCCGGTACGGTGCTTAAGTTTGAGAAGGAAGAGCAGCTCCAGATCGAGGGAAGGCTGGTTGCCGAGGGCACCGAACAGTCGAAAATATATTTTACCTCCATTGAAGACGATTCAGTCGGCGGGGACGCCAATGTCGATGGCGGCACCTCGACTCCAGGGCAGCGCATGTTCGGGCTCTTCTTCTTCCCAGGTTCTACCGGCTCTATCAGTCACGCAGTCGTGAGATACGGAGGAGTCTTGGCCAATCTCTCGCGAGCCGTAGCCGCCCTTTATAATAAAGGGGGCAATATCTCTGTTACCCATACGCTCTTTAGCAATAATCCAAGCAGCGCCATCCTCCAGGATGCAGGGACCATTTCGATGTCTAGTAGCGAGATAACTGGATCGACCTTCGGCCTAGAATCTTCTGGCGGGGCTTACTCGCTTACCGGGAATTCCTTCCACGGCAACTCCGTGGCGATAGAGAATCACTCAAGTGCCGTCATTGATGCTAGAAATAATTGGTGGGGGAGTAATACTGGCCCGCACGACTACACCGCTACTCCAACCGGAGAGGGCGATGTCGTAAGAGGCAATGTCTTATACGATCCTTGGCTTACCACTGATCCTTTGGCCTCCACTACCCCAACTCGCATCCCGGTCATCATCGTGCCAGGGATTATGGGAAGCAAATTGAACAGAGATGACGATTCAAATGCAGAAGTGTGGATGAATTTATTTAAAATGGCATTGCCTGGAGACGATTCCTATCTAAATGAACTGGTGCTATCTATTACGGGAGAACCTGGCAGCGCCCCAGGCTTAAGGCCCACTGATATTATCAGGAGTGTTGATGTTCCGTTATTTAGAAGGCATCTATTTGATGGGTTGATTGAAGCCTTGGAAGAAAGTGGATATGTAGAAGGGAAGGACATATTTGTGTTTGCTTATGACTGGAGGCTGGACATATCCAAGGAGGCAGCGAAATTGAAAGAAAGAATCGACCAAATTATGTTTCAGACGGGAGCGTCCAAAGTTAATGTGGTAGCGCATAGTATGGGAGGCTTGGTGTTTAAAGATTTTCTTAAAGAATTTGGCCCAACATCAATAAATGGATTCATTGATATTGCCTCTCCACATTTTGGCGCTCCAAAGTCATTCAGCACCCTGACGCATGGAAATACTGATATAGGTATACTCAACCAGGGTACAATAAAATATATATCTCAAAATATGCCATCTATTTATGAACTCCTGCCCAGCCAGAAATATTTTGATTCAACAGACAATAATTACAAATACTATGTTTTCAACGGCGTAAACAACAATTCCAGACTTTCATTTGACCAAACAAAAGATTATTTAAAGAATGCTGGTAGAAATAGCACTCTTGTAGACAGGGCAGATAGTTTCCACCAAGAGATTGATAACCTAAATCCGGCAGATTATGGGGTAAAAACTTATAATATCGTCGGTTGCGGTACTCCAACCATCGGGCAATTCTACATACTTTCTCAAAAATCAGATGGCAGTTACGAATACAATATCAAAATGATAAGTGGAGATGGCACGGTGCCGCTTAGGAGCGCAGAGGCGATTCATGCACTGAAGACTTACTATGCCAAGGGCGCGGTACATGCCACCATGCCAAGCACTACTGGCGTAAAGGAGCTCGTAGCCGACCTGCTTACAAGCGATAGTGATCCAAACATTTCTAGCTTCTCAAACATCACAACCAACGAGGCTGATTGTCCTAAGATAAATGGCAAGCTAGTGAGCTTCCACAGTCCGATTGAACTCCATGTTTATGATGCCAATGGCAACCATGTTGGGCCCGATGCCAATGGCGATGTCGAAAGTAATATTCCAGGCGTTGATTACGAAGTGATCGATGGTAACAAGTTCGCTTTCTTGCCGGATGGAGAAGATTATAAGATTGTTGGTAACGCGACTGGCGACGGCACATTCGATACTCGCATTGAGACAATCACAGACGGGGAAGTTTCTGCACTGACATTCTTCAACGATGTGCCAATAAGTACCACCGCCGCCGTTACATTTGACGTAGGTTCGACTACTCCGGAGGTAATGGCTATTGATAACGATGGCGACAGCATATTTGAATCAAGTACAACCCCATCCTCTGTCTTAACTGGTAGCCAAGCACTTGATCTAGTTAAGCCAGTAAGTGCAATTACTCTGTCTGGCAACAAAAAGGGTGAATCATATATTTCCTCTGTGAAGATTACTCTTTCGGCAACCGATGATAATTCTGGGGTACTGAAGACCGAGTACTCAATCAATAGCGGATCGACTTGGAATCTCTATGTCGAGCCGTTTACGATGAATACTAGAGGTGGAACAGATATAATGTACCGCTCCACGGATAAGACCGGAAATGTGGAAAACCCCCAAACGCAGATAGTAAATATCATTTATCCCGGTAGTTCTGGAAAAAAATAATATATAATTAAAATATGAAAAAATTAATTTTAATTCTTTTAATCATAGTAGCTGCGATATTAGCAGCGTCATACTATGTTATACATTCTTTTGGACCAAGTAGTTGGATTTGAGCGTGAGCACCAGGAATCTTCTTGGTAAAGATAGTTAATTTATTGAATATGAAAAGTACAGCAGGCTGGACACTTTCAATTCTTATCCTTTTGGCAATGATAATCTATGCGGTGTTCTGGCTCGCTCCATTTGACCAGGCACCAGGCTTCTAATAGCTACGGAGTAATAGCTACGGAGGCCTCTCCTCGGGTAAACATAAAAAGCGCACACGACATTTCGTATGCGCCGTTGAGTCAGGCAGATCTTCGATGAATTGCTTTGTAAGACTCGTAATTCACATTAAACGCAAACCATCGACCATTACTGATCAGCATCCGTTTCTTAGACGGAATGAAGACCTTGTGGATTCGACCGTTCAGGGAAATGTGGTGGATGATGGCGTAGTCGTCACCCACATACTCTGAACTGAACTTCCCATGTTTGAAGTATTCAGCCTCGTCCCCAGGACGGAGGGGGATGTCTTTCATCTGACTGCCTGGTGCGTAATACACTGTTCCGTCCACAACGATGAAGCTCGGCACTCGTAAAATGTCGAGCCCGCTCAAGGGGCGGAGTTGGGAGTTCTTCACGCGGATCTCCTCAATTGGGTGTTGATTTGTGGCAGAGTTGTTCCTTACCACAGCAGATCCGAGTACTAGATTTCCTCGGACTCTGATATTAAATTACCTCTAGTATTAGATGGTGTCAATAGATCGCCTTATTCTATATAAAGTTTCAACAATAAAGTTTCAACATCATCCAGACGATCGGATCGAGTTATATGGAGGCCTCCCCTCCGTATTTATTCTGTTGAATTATTGACATGTTGCTGTATTTGTTTAGTATGCTGAGTAGAATACGAACTCTTGAAAGGAGCTTGTTATGAAGTGGCCTGCATGGCTTATGATGATCCGGCACGACACCTCCGCCTACAACGTCCTGCGCGACAAGAAGAAGAGCGACCCGCTCTATATGAAATTCTTGGAACATTGGGAGAGAAATCCAGATTCCAGGGAGACACGTCGCCTCGCGCGAGCGGTACAAAATAAGTTCGCACTTGGAGTAGGGGACGCGGAGACCGACTTGGCTGATGCCGAGGGCAGACAAGCCTTCGAAACCGGGCGAGCGCTCTCAAGGGGCGAGCTGCCCGACATCGTCTTCGTCTCCCCATACAAGCGCGCTCTCCTCACCCTTGATCACATCCAAAGAGGATGGCCGGCGCTCGCTGACGTGAAGACGGTGGAAGAAGAGCGAGTGCGCGAGCAGGAGCATGGACTTGCGCTTATCTACAACGATTGGCGCGTCTTCCACGCTCTGCACCCTGACCAGCGGCGGCTTCGGGATATGGAAGGCGCTTACTGGTATCGCTATCCGCAGGGAGAGAATGTCCCGGATGTCCGCGAACGGAATCGCTCTTTCCTTGCTACAGTCACGAGAGACTTCGCTGCCATGAAGGTGCTCGTGGTGACGCACCACTTGAACATTCTTGCCTGCCGGGCAAACCTCGAACGTTTGGGTGCGGATGACTTTATCCGACTCGACGAACATGAGAAGCCGATCAACTGCGGGGTGACCCTGTACCGTGGATGCCCAACAGAAGGCAGAGATGGCAGGCTCAAGCTTGAGTATTACAATCATAAACATTACACGTAAGTTCTAGTTTCGTCACAGCGTCTCTCACGAGATGCTTTTTTGTAAAAGTGTTTCTTCATTAAATCTGTGATAGGCTCAGGCGCATGTCTCGAGATGAAACGATACTTCGATTTGAAGATCTCAGCTTCGAATATGAGCAGAACAAGCCGATTTTAGAATCGGTCTCCTTCTCTGTGCGAAAAAATTCGAAGATCACTGTGATGGGGCAAAATGGGGGAGGCAAGAGCACTATCTTCAAATTAATCACAAGCGAGCTGCGACCGGAAGAGGGGAGAGTCATCCTCGGCCAAGGACAGACTATTGCCATCGCTCGCCAAGTCATCCCGCGCGACGAGCTGGATCTCACCGTCCGCGCCTTCTTTGAAAAGGCCTTTGACGATTCGGTCAAAGCGGGCTTGAGGCGAGATGCGGGGAAGATTCGTGACATTGATCCACGGATAGACGATGTGCTTGAAGTAGTGAATCTTAAGGGCCATGCCAAGATGCACGACCGCGTTATGCGCTCCTTCTCGGGCGGGCAGCAGGCGCGTCTCCTCCTGGCCTCGGCCCTTATCCAGGACCCGGATCTCTTGTTGCTTGACGAGCCGACCAACAACTTAGACAAAGCCGGGATCGAACATTTAACGGAATTCTTGAAAGCATATGAGAAAACAGTGATCGTCATCTCGCACGATGCGGACTTCCTTAATGCCTTCACCGACGGAGTGCTCTACCTAGATATTTATACAAAGAAAGTGGAGCAGTATGTGGGGAACTACTTCAACGTGGTCGATCAGATCGCTGTCCAAGTGGAGAAGGAGAAGCGCAAGAACGCCCAGCTTGAGAAGGAGATCCAAGAAAATAAAGATAAAGCTAACTTCTTCGCCAATAAGGGAGGCCAGATGCGTTTGGTAGCGAGGCGTATGCGCGATAAAGCCGAGGAGCTTGAAGATAATAAGGTTGATACGAGAAAGGAGGACAAAACGATTCGACCCTTCACTATTCCAGCCCAGCCTGGGCTCGCGGGAGACATCCTTACTATCACCGCCTTCACCACCCTCAATTTCAAAACGCACAAACCGGTGAAGCGTAAGGCAAATATCGAACTCCGCAAAAATAAACACCTGCTTCTCAAAGGACCAAACGGGATAGGGAAGAGTACGCTCCTCGAAGCTATCGCCAAAGGTGAGACAGCTGGCTCAAGTATTTTGCCAGGTACAACTGTCGGATACTACCGACAAGACTTCTCCACCCTCAACTTTGAAGAGACGGTGTATGACTCCCTCATGTCGGTGATGAAGAGTCCGAATGAAGAAACGCTCCGGGCCACGGCCGCAAGCTTTCTTATCACCGGAGATCTCATCAAGAGTAAGATCAAAAGTCTCTCGGAAGGGCAGAAGGGCTTGGTAGCTTTCGCTCGCCTAGTCCTTCAAAAGCCCGGACTCCTCATCTTGGATGAACCGACAAACCATATTAACTTCCGCCACCTGCCTGTCATTGCCGAAGCTTTGAATATGTATACAGGCGCGATGGTCTTAGTCAGCCACGTCCCAGAATTTGTGGCCAAAATCCGTATCGATGAGACTCTCGATTTGGAAAAGTGATACAAGGGACTTTTGCACTTGACAATATGACAGTCTTGTGCTAAGATAAATGCAGGAAACCTGAATGACGAAAGTCCCCTTGTAAGTTCCTACGGGTAATCAGAACTACAAGGCAAGTAAGGTTACGCCTCCTTCACCCCTTCCTTCGGGAACAAGCGGATGGCGAGAGCTCCTTTGTTGATTAAACCCTTCAAAGGAGCGTTCTGTGCTTAGATGCGACCGATGCGAAAAACTCTTCACTCCAGGTGTACGTAGTCGTCAGACGGATGCAAACCTCTGTAACGAGTGCGCGGTCAAGTCGGACCCCGGTTCGTATGTCTGTGACAGATGCGATCAGCTTCAACGCAAGTGCATCTGTGGTACATACGAGTTCGAGGAATACATGGACAACAAGGAAAGATGAACAAAAGCCCCCAATTCAACTTCGGTTGGAAAGGGGGTTTCACTTTGCATACTGAGGAGTCTCCTTGGTAAATATTTGATTTTTCTAGAAATCTCTATAGTATCGGGATTAGAAGGGACAATTACATACACATACTCATATTCACTCCACGGAGATCTTAATGAAAAGCACTGGAAGGCCATGTAGGCTTATCCTGATCCGCCATGCGGAATCGGATCGCAACAAGGTGAAAAAGGGTGCCACCTACTTCGCTGACGAAGAGGCGAGGAGTACTCTCAGAGGTATTCCGGACTACAAGATTGGTTTGACTGACGAAGGCGCTAGACAAGCCAGAATGACAGGGGAGTACTTGCGACAGCACTTCGGCATCCCAGACTACTTTTATCATTCTGGATATACTCGCACCATTCAGACTCTCGAAGGAATTCTCAAGTCATATCCGGTTGATGAGCGCTCAGAGATACAAGTCCGGATGAACCATGCTATCCGCGAGCGTGATGCTGGATATGCCTACGATATGACCAAAGAGGAAGCGGAAGCACACTTCCCATACCTTGCAGAGTACTGGAAAACGCATGGAGGATTCTTCGCGAGACCTCCTGGGGGAGAGAGTCTCTCCGATGTGGTGCAACGCGCGTATGATTTCGTTGGGATGATCTTTCGGGATCGAGTGGATATGGATGTGTGGGTAGTGACCCAT
>JAIFWO010000024.1 GCA_019661895.1 Candidatus Parcubacteria bacterium
GGGGAGACTTCAGCATCCATTTGTTCCTCTGGCTTTTGGTAAGAACAAAGCGGGCATGCAATCGGCCGAAGAAGTTTCCGAGGGCGATGCAGAAGCTGCAAGACAAAACTGGCTAGTAGGTCGAGAAGTTGCTGTCATACAGGCCTTCATCATGGCCGGCGGAGAGGAACAGGTTATGAAAGACGCCAAAGGTCATGAGGGTGCTATTGCGGTGTGCGATTGGGTACGCAAAATGAGCACTGTTTACCCGGACGTCTTGCGATCGATGAAACCACTTTCTGTTGGCGTTCACAAGCAGCATGCCAATCGAGTCCTCGAGCCATATGCGTGGCATACGGTAATTGTAACTGGCACTGCCTGGCGCAATTTCTATGCATTACGTGCGTCGCCTATGGCACAACCGGAGATTCAAGACCTGGCCATCGCGATGGCACAGGTGCATATGGAAAGCAAGCCGCAAGAGCTCGATCATATGGAGTGGCATTTGCCCTTCGTCTCCGATGATGATCGTGACGAAGTGAAGGAACCGCGTCGGCTCGCCCGACTTTCTTCTGCTCGGTGTGCACGAGTCAGTTATCTCACCCATGATGGTAAGCGGAGTCTCGACAAAGACTTCTTCATGGCAGATGATCTACAGAAGAATGGTCATATGTCTCCCTTCGAGCATCCTGCCACTACTCACGACCATACCGGGGCTTACTTAGGTAGCTACAACGGCAACTTCAGCAGTGCGTGGATGCAGTATCGAAAGATGATCGATGGGGAGAGTGATTTCTCAAATCACATCACCAGAGAGTCGCTCCTCCAAGGCTTGAGGGGAGATGAGAGGCTCCTGGAGTTCGTACAATCTCTCCCTGAGTAAAAGTTTGGGTGTAGACTCACGTCTACGCCTTTTTCTTTATATCTCGATCCGCGTAAAGACGGGGGAGCATGCTGAGAGGATTCCAATTTTTCTTAATTTCTTTTATATCCGTAGTGTTTTGGTACTTACCAGCTTTGGTATAATCCTTTTCCAAAATCGGTCCGGTTTCAAAGAATATGATTTGAGCAATGCGTCTGCCGACCACGAGAGGGATAGAGTAGTGAGAGGAGTTGTTGGTGATCTCCATCGTCCAGCGATTGGTGTAGCCGACATCGCCCCAGCCAGCGCATTTGCACACTTCGATAAAGTTGCGCCCCATTGAGCTCCTGGCTTTCATCATAGTGGTGATATGGTTTCGGCCACCGATAAATTCTTGGGTGTGGGCCAAAATAGTCTCGCCAGGATCAAGGAGAATGATCTTATCCGTTGGCTTTATTCCAATATAATCAAACTTCACATCCTTGAGAACTTCTCTAGCTATCTTGGCTTTATGAGGTGTAGTGCCCCACACATGATCAGTTTGGCGCTTATCGTAGATATTATAAATACTGTGAATATGGTTTGGTCGCTGTTCGCGGAAGTAGTGGTCACCAAGAGTGACGTCGTAGCTTGACGTGGCCAAGTTTTGCTTGCGGAAGGGTTCAATGACGATATCACCCCTCTTCATTTCTTCGAGTATTCGCTTGTCAGAGAGTGCCATGGGCGCATTATACCTTTCACAGTCGAGCTTGCCTAGATTGTGATTGCTGGCGGGAGTTTTACACTTATGTGCAGATATAAACCCGAGAGGATTTATGACTGTTCATTTCGAACAAGGCCGTCTCATTGTTTTTGATGGCGGCGAGGGCTCAGGAAAGGGAACAGTACTCCGTGCCCTTCAACAAGAGTTTCCGGAACCAGGAGCTATCTTTACCCGAGAGCCTGGTGGTACACCGCTTGCGGAGGCGATTCGTGGTGTGCTGCTCTCAGATCTTTGCAAAGACGCATCTGCAGAGTCGATGCTTGCCCTCTTCTTTGCTGCTCGTGCTGATCACGTGCAGAAGAAGATTCGTCCCGCTCTCCGCTCAGGGGTTAATGTCATCACTGATCGGTATGACTCATCGAGTGCAGCATATCAGCTCCGCGCAATGAAGGGATTCCACCTGAGACATCTCTTCACGCAGATGAGGTCGGTCTATTGCGAAGGTGCAATCCCGTATCTCTACGTGTATCTCGACATTGATCCGGAAGAAGGGTTGCGGCGAGTGGCAAATCGAGCCGATAGTAATCATCTCGACGATCGAGAGATAGAGTTTCATCGAGAGGTGCGTTGTGGATATCGAGAATACATCGCGCAGCATTCACACAAAGTCATTGACGCTAGTCAGCCGATCGACGTGGTAGTCGCGGAATGCTTGGGGGTGATGCATGCGGCCCTTGATTGAGCCCGGGAATCCCTGGGCTTTTTTCTTTGCCTTTTTCCAGTATGATGAGGCTAATGAAAGAGATTCTAGAGCGGTTAATAGCAGACTTTCTGCCCGAAGGTACCAGATTTGTAGTGGAACATCCAACAAACCTAGCCTTTGGCGATTATTCGACCAATGCGGGCATAGTCTCGAAGAAGGCTGTCGAACTTCTTGAATATTTGGAGAAGAATAAGCCCGAGGGAATAGAGTGGGTTGAGAACAAGAATGGCTTCATTAATTTTTATTTAACCAAAGAATTTTTCAAGAAAAGTCTGAGCGAGATCATCGATAAGGGTAGGGAATTTGGGAAGAATGAGAGTTTGAAGGGGGAGAAGACCATCGTCGAGTATACGGATGCGAATCCTTTCAAAGAATTTCATATCGGACATTTGATGTCGAATACGGTCGGTGAGAGCATTGCGCGTCTCTTCGAATGGAACGGAGCAGAGGTCAAGCGGGCAAGCTACCAAGGCGATGTCGGCCTCCACGTGGCCAAGGCAGTTTGGGGCATTATGCATAATGAGAAGGACCCGTATCCAGCCGGAGCCAAAGCATATGAGGAGAGCGAAGAAATCAAAAAAGAAATTCAAGATATAAACCGAAAGATTTATGACAAGAGTGATCCAGAAATAAATAAGTTATATGAAGAGGGAAGAAAAAAGAGTTTAGACGGATTTCTTACGATATATCGTAGACTTGGGACAGAGTTCGATTACTTCTTCTTCGAATCCGAGACCGCGGAGATAGGGAAGAAAATAGTGCTCGAGAATCCTGGCGTCTTCGTCGAGTCACAAGGCGCCATAGTCTTCAACGCAGCGGAGCATGATAGCTCCCTTCATACGCGTGTCTTTATCAACTCTGACGGCTTGCCGACATATGAGGCCAAGGAACTTGGTCTTGCGAAGGTGAAGGCCGAGAAGTATTCCTACACCAAGTCTGTCGTCATCACTGGCAACGAGGTTAACGATTACTTTCGCGTGCTCCTCCAAGCTATGAAGTTGATCTTCCCCGAACTAGCAGCTAGAACCAAGCATCTCTCCCATGGCATGTTGCGTCTGTTTTCGGGCAAGATGTCCTCTCGCACCGGAGATGTCATCACAGCCGAGAGTTTGATCGAGGAAGTGAAGGCAAAAACAATGGACAATGAACAAGTGGCAATAGGGGCAATCAAATACATGATCCTGCGTTCGAATATCGGCGGAGATATTGTATTCGATATCGATAAGTCTGTTTCGACTGAGGGAGACTCGGGAGTGTATCTCCAATACGCGCATGCTCGAGCAAATTCTCTTCTCGAGAAAGCTAAAGACCTCTCCCAACCCTCTCCTTGGCAAGGAGAGGGCGAGGGTGAGGTGCGTCCGATCGAGAAACTTCTATATAGATTCCCAGAAGTAGTGGCTCGAGCGCTTGAGGACTATGCTCCGCACCACATCGTTACATACCTTACTGAACTCGCCTCGAGCTTCAATAACTTCTACGCTCACGAGCAAGTCATCGGCGACTCGCCTGAGTCCAACTATCGCTTGGCCATCGTCGAAGCATTTAAGGTTGTCATGAAAAACGGCTTGAATGTTCTCGGCATTCCGGCACCGGAGAGGATGTGATAGGATTGTCCTACAATGCCCGAAGATAAAGGGTTGACTCGCTCCCAGAGGGAGGGGAAGATCCTCCAATTTTGGAAAGAAAACCGCATATTCGAAAAGACCTTGGCTAAAGAGTCGCCCAAGGGCGATTTCGTATTCTACGAAGGTCCGCCAACGGCTAACGGCCGTCCGGCTACCCACCACCTCGAAGCCCGCGCCTTCAAGGATGCTATTCCGCGTTATAAGACCATGCAGGGCTTCAAAGTGCCCCGTAAGGCTGGCTGGGATACCCACGGCTTGCCAGTGGAGCTCGAGGTCGAGAAGACCTTGGGCTTCAAGTCGAAGAAGGATATAGAGGAGTATGGCATCGCGGAATTCAATAAGAAGTGCAAGGAGAGTGTCGGCGTTTACATCGACGAGTGGGCTCGCTTCACCGACCGGATCGGCTATTGGGTCAACTTAGACGAGGCGTATTATACGTACGAGAATTCCTATATCGAATCGGTGTGGAAGATCGTAGCCCATGTCGAAGAGAGGAAACTTTTGTATAAAGATTACAAGGTCTTGCCGTGGTGTCCGCGCTGCGGCACCGCACTCTCCTCGCACGAGTTGGCGCAAGGATATCAAGACGTCAAAGATCTTTCTTTGTATGTGAAATTCAGAATCACCGGCGAGCAGGAAAATCAGAAGTCCTCGGGTCGCTCCGCTCAACCAGACTTTCCTATTTTCCTGGTTGCTTGGACTACTACTCCTTGGACCTTGCCGGGTAATTTGGCCTTGGCCGTTGGAGAAGACATTGATTATGTAAAGATAAAACTTGGCGAAGAATGTTTTATTTTAGCTGAAGCCAGACTCTCAGTGGTCGAAGGCGAGTACGAAATAGTCGAGAAGATGAAGGGCAAGGACCTTGTTGGTCTTACGTATGAGCCACTCTACACTTTCGTCACGCCAAATGAGAAGACATATAAGATTTACGCGGCGGATTTCGTCACGACAGAGGACGGTACAGGTATCGTACATACCGCGGTCATGTATGGCCAAGAGGACTTTGAGCTTGGCACTAAGGTCGGTCTGCCCAAGCAGCATCTGGTGTCTGCCGACGGCACCTTCATGAAGGGTACTGATTGGCTTGAAGGCCGCTCGGTAGTCGATGAGCAACTTGCGGTAGACATCCTGAAAGATCTCCAGACTCGCGGGCTCTTATTTAAGAAAGAGAATCATTTGCATTCCTACCCCTTCTGCTGGCGCTGTAAGACGCGGCTCATCTACTACGCGCGCGACTCTTGGTACATCCGCATGTCGGCATTGCGTGACGAGCTCATGGCAGAGAATGAGAAGATCAATTGGGAGCCGGATTATATTAAAGAAGGCCGCTTCGGCGAGTGGCTTCGAGAGGTCAAGGATTGGGCCATAAGCCGTGAGCGGTATTGGGGTACCCCATTACCCGTATGGGTAACGGGGCAGGCGCCTGATCAAGAGAGGATAATTGTAGATTCTATTGATACGCTTAAGAAATATGCTAAAAAGAGCGATAACAAATACTTCGTCATGCGCCACGGAGGCACAGAGGGCAATAAAAATGAAATAGTTAGTTATGCTAAGCAAGTCGATGATCATCTCACAGAAGAGGGTAGGAAACAGGCAGAAGGGTGTGGAAAAGATCTTAAAGATAAGAAGATCGACCTCATCATCTCCTCGCCCTTTGTTCGGACGAAGGAGACGGCCGAGATCGTGGCTGAAGAGATCGGGCTGACAAAGTCGGAGATCATCTATGACGAACGCCTGAAGGAGATCAATCCAGGCGATTTCGACGGCAAGAATTGGAATGATTACCACAATACGATCTACAAAGCGGGTAAGGATTGGTTTGTCCGAGCTATGTCGGGAGGGGAGGCTCTTGCGGACGTAAGACGGCGCGTGGGCGAATGTCTGTACGAAATAGAGAAGAAGTACAAGGGGAAAAATATTTTGTTTGTCACTCATGGCGGGCCGGCCTGGCTTCTCTTTGTGCTGTCAGGGGAATTTGCCCCGGAGAACAAAGAGTACAAGGTGCCGGATCTTGGAGTCAAAGAGACGAAGATCTTCACCCACGAATTTAAGCGCTTTGAGAATGCGGAAGTCAGGCCGCTTAACTTCGCACCCTTGCCCCATGATGAGAACTTTGCCACCGATCTCCATCGGCCTTACATCGACGAGATTGTTCTAGAAAAGGATGGTCCTCT
>JAIFWO010000007.1 GCA_019661895.1 Candidatus Parcubacteria bacterium
GGAGGAGGACCTCAATGACCGATCCGGACTCGACATGCTCAGTAACAGGAGCCTTGAAGTTACCGGCATCAATAGAGAGAGCGCCGAAGCCCTTCTTGCCCATAGCGGCGGCTTTATTGACCGCGATAGTCGACTGCTCGGCAGTGTGGCGCGGCTTCATGTGGAGATAATAGGTCGTCTTCACGCCCTTTTCCCATGCTGTTTCGTAGATCTTCATGGTCTCGTCGATGTCACGCGTCTCCAGGTACATGTTCCTCGAGAGGGCTTGGTCGATCCACTTCTGGGCTCGAGCGGCCACCTCGATGTAGGCAAACGGCGAGGTGGTGAAGGAGGTCTTGTAGATCTCTTTGATGTGCGTTGGGATCTCGTGGATCTCGGAGATATCACCCTGGAGTTCGATGATGCGCTCCTTGACCTTCTCCCAGAGATCCATGTTCTTCAGATCCTTGACCAGATTGTGATTGATATCGAGATACTTACCGGAAATTTTGTTTCGTGAGAAGACTTGTGAGAAGCGGGCGTCGATCCCTGGCACCGTGCCGGCGACAAGACCAATATTGGCGTTCGGAGCCACAGCCATAAGCGTGGCGTTCCTCATTCCGCTCTTCACTTTCTCACGCAAGACATCCCAATCGAGACCTTTGTGATGTGAGGTCTTGTCAACGGTGAGCGGTTTGCCGCGGCGTTCTTCGAGAATCTCGAGCGTATCGATCGGCACCATACCCTTCGACCAGCGCGAACCTTCGAAGTTCTTGTAACTGCCTCTCGTCGCTGCCAAGTTGGCGCTCTCGTCGATAGCCATATAGGAAACAAACTCGAAGATCCTGTCGGTGAAGTTGTAAGCGTGCTCGCTGTCATAGGCGAGACCCAGCTTCTCGAAGACGTCAGCCAGGCCCATCACGCCAAGACCGACCGCCCTGTTTTCCTTATCGCTTTTCTCTGCTTCGGGCACCGGGAGCTTATTGATATCGATCAGGTTATCGAGTTGGCGGACAGCCAGACGGACTGAGTCTTCAAGTTTCTGCCATTCTACCTGCTTCTCCTTCACGTGGGCGGCAAGGTTGAGCGAGGCGAGGTTACAGACGGCGATGTTGTCCTTATCTTGAGGCAAGCAGATCTCGGTACACAAGTTGGACATATGGATCGTGCCGGTATTGTTGTTGAGCGCTCTAAGATTGATCGGATCCTTCCAGGTAATCCACGGATGACCGGTGGCTTGCAAGGATACAAGCATCTTCCTCCAAAGTTCGGTGGCGGGCACCTTCTTCCAACCGCGCATCTCTCCGGCTTCGGCCTTGGCGATGTACTCTTCATACTTCTTCGAGAAGACCTTGCCGTAGACTTCGTTCAAGTCTGGGGTCTCGGCCGGATCGAAGAGATACCAGTCTGCTCCAGCTTGGACACGCTTCATGAATTCATCAGAGATATAGGCCGCGGTGTTGGCCGTGCGCATGCGTAGGTAATCGTCACCGGCATTGTGCTTCCAATCCAAGAATTCCGGGAAGTCCAAGTGCCACGTCTCCATATAGAAGCACAAGGCACCCTTCTTCTTGCCGCCGCGCTGGATAGCACGGATAGCGGTATCAATGATCTTGGCGAAAGTGGTCGGGCCAGTCGAGACTCCGCCGAAGTTCGACTTCAATGGAGAGCCTGCAGCGCGAAGTTTGGTGACCGATGCCCCGAGCCCGCCCGAGCCCTTGGAGAGGAGCATGACATCAGAGACCGACTTGGCAATGTGCTCCATATTGTCGTGGATCTCAAGAAGGAAGCAGTTGGAGAGCGAGGGTCGTGTAGTACCAGCGCCAAGATTGGTCGAGCCACCGGCCAAGTACTCGTGGCGGCTCATCTTATCGTAGAAACGGATAGCCCAAGCGTTTGGATCATCCTCGTGGTAGGCAAGCCCCATGGCAATGCGCATGAAGATGTATTGAGGAGTCTCGAGCGGCTTCTGGTCCATATCCTTCATGCCGTAGCGGTTCATAAGGCCATCTACGCCTGAGTAGAGGAAAAGATCGTCCCGTTCAAGCACAAGCGCGCTTGAAAGCTCATCCAGATCATACTTCTCGATCATGTCTGGGTGAAGACGCCCAGCCGCCACCCCCTCTTTGACGAAGTGGGTGAAGCCAGCCTTGTGCTTATTCTTCAAATCATGGGTATCATCGGCATTGAAATCACCAATGACCTGCTTATAAACAGTCTTAAGGAAGAGCCTGGTAGCAAGCTTATCGTACTCCGGGTCGTCTTTAATATTCTGGACAGCAGCATTGACCGTAGCTTGGTCCATTTCCTGCGTCGTAATGCCATCGTAGACCGTCAAGCGGGTATCGGTCGCCACTTGGATCACCTTCGAAACTGGGTCTGAGAGGCCTTTGGTCGCTCGTTCGATCGATTTATTGATCTTATCGGCGTTGAAGACTTCTTTGGTCCCGTCTCTCTTGGTGATGTGAAGTATCATAGAGTATGCAACTTAATTTGTTCATATTGTAAGTAATGAAGACGGATAAAAACTGTGGATAACGAAAGAAATATTATCTCGCCAGAAGTTTGACTCAATGTAAAACACCTACTCAAACGAGAGCTTAGAATCTAGTTGAAAAGTATGTCCTTTATAAATTTCCTATTGTCCGATAGAGAATTTCTCACCGACATTTATACCGTGTACTTTAGAAAATCCGGCTGGTACCTCAACCACGTACGAAACATCTTGCGGCGGGTAGAGGGCTTGCGGGTACGACTCGGGTCGCACGTCTCTATCTATCGCTACGATCTTCTTCTCCGGACTTATCCACACCATATCTAAGGCAAACTTCATATCCTTCATCCAAAAGCCGTACTTCCCAGGCGTTTCAAATATGAAAAGCATGCCAGTATTAGATGGCAGCCCCTTCCTTCCTGAGAGCCCTTGCGAGCGGAGCACCTCGGTGTCAGCCACTTCGAGATGAAGCCCGGTCTCTCCAAGGCTCCCTTCGAGAACGCTCTGCCGAGCAAAGCAGTTACGGTGGTATGGGAAGTATTTGACACTAACGCCAAGAAGGATAATAGCGATCGCAAGGATCCAGAGCCTTTTCTGCATTTTACAAGTATAACAAAAACCCCTCTTGCGAGAGGTTTTTGTTTGTGTAGTGCCTTGCGGCGACTATTACATAGGTCGGCGACCGGCACCAGGAGCGCGAGGCTCGAGGGGGCGGGCAACGTTGACCGTGAGTTTGCGACCTTCGAAGTCCATGCCATTCCACATATTGATGGCGGCCTGGGCCTCTTCGTCATTGCTCATTTCAACGAAACCGAATCCCTTTGAGCGGCCTGTCATGCGATCGATAATGATCGATGCGCTGTTAACAGCACCAGCCTTCGAGAATGCATCCTGAAGCGCTGCTTCAGTCGTGGTATAAGGAATACCTCCGACATATAGCTTTGTTGACATATCTACTTTCTACTTACCGGTCTCTAATGCTAAACATGTAAGCGCCGGACACTCCTCGAGACGAGAAACTTACATATACCTATTATAGTCGATATTGCCTAAAATGTCAACTGTTATCCCCACTTTCTTTTTGGAGGTCTAAACAGACTGAATTAATACAGTAGCGCTTGCCAGTACCGGTTGGGCCATCTTCGAAGACGTGGCCTAGGTGAGCGCCACAATTGGCACAGGCTACTTCCGTGCGGCTCATGCCGTGATCGTCATCAGGTTTGAGAATGATATTTTTGGTATTGGCAGGATTGTCGAAGGAGGGCCAGCCGGTGCCAGAGTCGAACTTGGCCTCGGAGGAGAAGAGCTCTGCACCGCACACCTTGCACGTGTACATTCCCTTATCTTTGGTATTTACGAACTCGCCTGTAAAGGGAGCCTCCGTCCCCTTCTCACGGATGACATGAAATTCTTCTGGAGTAAGATCATTATCTGTTTTCATCCTTACAGTATAGACCCACCAACTCTGCTTGGCCAATGATGTGGCCGGTTATCGCTCCCAAGAGCTTCTCCTTGGTCGCGCCAGGCGGAAGTTCTGGTGCTTCGTCGAGCGCGTAGAGAGTGAAGATGTATCGATGCGTGCCAGAAGGCGGACATGGACCCGAGTACTCTGCCTTGTCGGCACTGTTGCAGCCTTCCACCGCTTCGATTGGCAGGGTGCCGCACATAATCCGGGTAGTGAGCGTAGGTATGCCCCATACCACCCAGTGGGTGAAGGTGCCCTGTGGCGCATCGGGATCATCGACAATTAGCGCTAGGCACTTAGCCTCGTGCGGCACGCCGGCAATGTGCAGCTCTGGATTAATATTCTCCCCCTCGCAGGTGAAGCGGCTGGGGATCAGTGTCCCTGTGGCGAAGTCTGGAGAGACAATTTGCATACACATACAGACGTATCGGGCAAAACCTACTTACCACCCCTCTTCAGCATCATCGATCGATTGCCACAGAAAGAGCGCCAGGTAGGAGTGTTCGCCCTCGAATTCCTTAGCCAATTTCCTCATGCGCTTTTCGTCCGGCAGCTTGCGCAGCTTAAAGACCTTTTGGAAGCCTTTCTTGATGCCTAAATCGCCAACTGGCAAAACATTTGGCCGGTTAAGGGCAAAGATGAGGAACATATCGGCTGTCCAACTGCCGATCCCTCTCACTTGCACCAAATTCGCCTTCACCTCCTCATCACTTAATCTATTCCAATGTTCTTGAGAATTAGAGAATGTTTTATCTTCGAATTTTTGAGCCAAGTCACGTAAGTACGTAACTTTCTGCCCAGAGAGTCCGGCTCCGCGCAGGTCTTTGTCAGAAAGTTTTAGTAAATTCCTTGGAGTAATTTTCCTCCGACAGAATAAGGCCAGGAACCTGCCATTGATAGCATTGCCCGCCTTGGTCGAGATCTGCTGATAGATGATCGAGCGCGTTAAAGAGAGGAAGTGGTTCTCACTCGGTACCAGCTTCCTCTTTAATTTATGCTTTTCAAGCTTGATCATCTCTATATCTTGTTGGCTCGATCAAACCCAGCTTCTCAAGCCGAGCGGTGATCCCTCCACGCTTACGATCAAAGATCTTCATGAGAGCACCTACGCTCTTCCCATTCTTGAATTCTTCTTCCAATCTCTTGTCATCTTCTGCCAACCATCTCTTACCAGCATTCGAGGGCTTGCCTTGCTTGCCCCGAGCTTGTCGAGGGGTATCGATCTTGCCGCCGGAAGCCAGAATGAAATTTTTATGAAGCTTCGCCAGATCATCCTTGGCAATACCCTCGAAGCGCTCTCGGACCAATTCTGAATAAGTTCTAAATTCATCATCGACCTCGAGCACTTCGGGATGCACTTGGAGGGCGCGGGCATTGTAGCCGGCCAAGTAGAGTCCGCCGAGCGTACGCACTCGAGAGAGCGCCACATAGCCCTGGCCTTCGACGAAGGCTCCGCGCAAGTCGACATAGGCCGCGTCAAGACTCATGCCTTGCGACTTGTGCACCGTCATGGCCCAGGCCAGACGAAGCGGGATCTGCTTGATGCTGGCGAGCCGCTTGCCGTTATCCTCAACGATCCACTCCACCGGCTCCGCCACGATCTCACTGCCCTTCCTGGTCCGTACTATTGGATAGCGCGATTCTGTCTCGAAGCCGATCACTTCGCCAAGCGTTCCATTCACATATGTGCCGTTCTGAGCATTCTTGGTAAACATCACGACCGCCCCCACCTTGAGCACCAACTCTTCCGGCGAGAGGCAGCCCTTGGTGAGTTGCGCCACTAGAGCCTCGCGGCCCGTGGAGGTCATCTTGAAGTGCTTTTCGTCACCTTCGATTTGGCCGAGAGCCAGAGTATTTATGCGGTCGACATCTTCGTTATGAGAGAAGAGTTTGGTAATACCCTCGTGGTCGAAAGATTCGACGTCTTGTATTCGTTCGTCGAGAATGTGCGAGTGGCTTTCATTCGCTTCATTCCTACGCAGCGCTGTCAGAAGTTCGAGGAAAATGGGATCCTCTTGCCGGTGCTGTTCGGTGAGATAGCAAACTATTGAATTAGCCGCTTTCCAAGAGTTTGCAGTGAATGCAAACTCTTGTCCCGAGCCTGTCGAGAGACTACTAAATTTCCGCACTGGCGGCAGCTGGAAGAAGTCGCCGACAAATACTACTTGGATCCCGCCGAAGGGTTCCTCGCTGTGTTTAATAGACCGGCATACCGCGTCAATGGAGTTCAACGTTTCTGCCGGGAGCATGGAGACTTCATCAATGATGAGCACTTTGGTTTTACTGATGCGCTTCACCAGATACTCTGTCGAGGCAATGCGATCGATGTCGTATTCGGTCAGCGCACTCTTAATACCAATGCCCGACCACGAGTGGATCGTCTGCCCGCCGATATGGGTTGCAGCGATACCGGTCGAGGCCGTGATAGCTGGCTCAATGCTGAAGCTGCGCAAATAGGCAACATAGGCATTGATAGTATGCGACTTGCCAGAGCCTGGCTCTCCGGTTAGGAATACATTTCCTCCTGTTTTAAGTATAGTAAGCGCCGCCTCTTGGGTCATGCATATATTATAACGCCCTCTGCCATTCGCTCTTCACACCTCTGCGGCGATTGTCGGCCATCACTAGCTCGTCGTAAATGCCGTCAATGAGAGCATAGTTCACGGCCTCTTCAAGACTCACCCACGCACATTCGTCGGTCTCGTCTTTTTGTAACTTCACTTCCCCGCTCACATAATCCGCCATGCAGGAAATGACAAGCGAGGGGTTGCCATCGGCGTGGATAGTCGAGAGGCTTGTCACGTATTCGATATTCTCGATCTCTAGTCCTACTTCCTCCCTCACTTCTCTCCTCAGCACTTTTTCTAAAACGTTGTACCAATAATCCTTAGTCTCCTTGGGCAGATTAATGTAGTCATCCGTCTCGAGTTTGCCACCCGGCACTGTCCACATATTCGGGAATCGCTTCTTCGTGGCTGCGCGCTTCGTGATCAAATACTTGCCATCTTTGACGATAATAGCGGTCATCACCACCTCGTGCAGATATTTGTTTTCCATATATTTAGTATATACCTTGTCAAAAATCGGCGGAGGGTAGGAGATTCGAACTCCTGGTGGGTTGCCCCACACACGCTTTCCAAGCGTGCGCACTAGACCACTATGCGAACCCTCCTGACTTCGAGATATTAACCTATTTTCCTCTCCTTGAGAATGTCATCAACCATTTTGATTTCATCCTCCAGACCTTTGATCAGGTCGAAATCTTTGAGCTCAGAGAGCGTTACCCACTTATAATCAATCGTGTCGGGATCAAGCTTGACCTCACCGCTTACATACGGAGCGAAGAAGCAAATGTTTATAACAGGAGTCCCATCGGGTTTGATGAAAGCACAATCATTGAAATATTCGGGCGTACCAATCTCTAAATTTACTTCTTCTTCGATCTCTCTTCTTAGCCCGAGAGCCAGTACGCCGTACGTTTGATCCTGTCCGGCTTTGGGAAGATTGATGTAATCGTCAACCGTAAGCCCGCCACCTGGTACATGCCAGATACCTGGCAAAAACTTTTTCTCTAAAGATCTGCGAGTGATTAAATATTTCCCATGTTTATATACTACGCAGGTGATAGTGACGCGATGCATTTCTTTGTCTTTGATTTCCATATTATTTCATTTCTGAGTAAGCGACTACTTTATTCCTGCCAGTCTGCTTGGCTTTGTAGAGCGCTTCATCTGCACGATGAAGGATCTCCTCGAAAGTCTTCCCCGCTTCAGCGCTCGCCACGCCGATGCTTACTGTCATAGCGAGCCCCGGGATCTTCCCAAAGCGGATACCCTCGATCTGCTTCCGGATATCTTCGGCTTTATTGAAGGCATCACGCTCCGTCGCACCCACGAGAGTGACGGCTATCTCCTCTCCGCCCCAGCGCGCGGCCGTATCACCCTCGCGGACGCTCGTCTTGATAGTCTCGGCCACCGCCTTCAAGACTTCGTCACCAGATGGATGACCATAGGTATCGTTGACCGACTTAAAGTGATCAACGTCGACAAAGAGGAAGGAGACATTTTTGAAGCCAAACCACTGCTTCCGACGTCCACGGTCTCCTTGCGAGCTGTTGACGGCAATGTCGAAATAAATTCTCGCTTCTTCCTCAAAGAAGGCCCGGGTCTTAAGACCGGTGAGCGTGTCGTGGATCAAATCTTTTTCAAGCGTCTCGATGGTCTCCTCGAGTTCTTTGATGCGCTTCTCTAGAGCTTTCGTCATAGCTCTAGCGTAGCATATTTGTGCTTCTATTCTCCGGTCAAAGCGTGGACACGCTCGGGGATGGGTGGGTGGGTCATGAAGAGCTTCTGGATCTTGCCGGCGCCAAACGGATTGGCGATGAAGAGGTGGGCGTCGGCATTATTGGCCGTCTGCATGGCTTGCGCACTGGCCCCGATCTTACGCAAGGCGCTTGCTAGGCCCTCTGGGTAGCGCGTCAGGAGCGCTCCGGAGGCATCGGCCAAGAACTCGCGCCTGCGCGAGATGGCTAGCTGGATAAGAGTGGCGAATATGGGCGAGAGAATGGCGAGGACGATACCAACGATAGCGAAGATGTTGCCGCCGTTCTCGTCACGCCTGCGCCCGCCGAAGGAGAGCCCGCGCAAGAACATATGCGAGAGGATGGATACGAAGCCTGCCAGCACCACGACTACGGTGGAGAGCAGAATGTCACGGTTCCCGATATGCGAGAGCTCGTGGGCGATGACGCCCTCAAGCTCGGTTTTATTTAAAATCTGCAAGAGTCCCGTGGTCACACACACGACCGCGTGCTCCTTGTTCCTCCCAGTGGCGAAGGCATTGGGTGCCGGATCGTCGATCACAAAGAGCCTTGGCATCGGGAGCCCGGCGGTGATGGCCAAGTTCTCCGTCACGTTCCAGAGGTCGAAGAATTCCTCGCGGGTAGCTTGGCGCGCATGATGTAGACTAAGGACGATCTTGTCCGAGTACCAGTACGAGGTGATATTCATGACCACGGCGAAGATGACAGCGACGTAGAGGATGGAAGCGTTTTGATACCAATACGCGATGAAGTAGCCAAGAGCGATAGTGAGTAGCAGGAAAAATATCATGAATATCCACGTGCGCAAAACATTCTTGCCTGCTTCTGAGTAAATATTTGGCTGCATGTTAGAACTTTACTTCTACTGGTTCGCGAGCGGCGGCCTCAGCCTCGCCGAGTTCGAAGTATTCCATCTTCGAGAAGTGGGCCAGGCCGGCAATGAGGTTGCCTGGGAAGGATTGAATGCCGGTGTTGAGGTCCCTGACATTGGTATTGTAGAAGCGGCGCGCGGCTTGGATCTTATTTTCGGTATCAGATAACTCGCTCTGGAGAGAGAGAAAATTTTGATTAGCCTTGAGCTCTGGATACGCTTCGGCAATGGCGAAGATTGATTTGAGCGCCCCGCTAAGTTCATTCTCAGCTTGGACCCTACCGGCAACAGTACCCGCTCCCATCGCAGCCGCTCGAGCACGAGTCACATTCTCGAAGGCGCTGGCCTCGTGCGTGGCATACCCCTTCACGGTGTTGACCAAGTTAGGGATAAGGTCGTAACGGCGCTTGAGCTGGACATCAATGTCCGCCCAGGCCTCCTTCGCCCTATTAACTAAACGAACGAAGTGGTTATATGTGGCAACAAACCAGAGTCCAAGCACAACCAAGATGGCGATGATGATATAAAGTGTCATATCCACATTATACCACGTATTGACCGCGTTTAAAGATAGGCGTAAGCTCAACCGTAGACCAAGCCAAGGAGTGACCATGCAAGGCGATACGCACCATGGTTGTTTCAAACCTGGCACCGAACCAGGGACTGGAAGACCTCGCTGGACTAAGGTTGCCCAATCCGGCAGGCGAAAATCGAGGAGGAGGATTCGTTACATTGTCCACCCAAACTCTCCGATTTTGCCGGCAGATCCGGAGACTATTTACACATTCGTCGAAGGTGAGGTAATCCATGAGAATCCAGACAGCAAGACTGTTTGTATCTGGGTATCCATACCTTCGATAGCAACAAGTAGGCGCAGATTGGATGCAGTCGGATTCCGAAGTTTGCATCATAGTGCAGCATAGCCCTGAGAGTGGGGCTATTTTCTTATCTATTTTCTAATTGACTTTATTCAACAAAAGTCGTATAATACCAACAGACATCTAATGTTCCGGGAGGAACAATGAAGCGCACGGTTATGATCCTGCTCGCCTTCGCACTGAGCGGATGCAGTCCGCTCGTCAAGATCAACGCTCATTTCACCACCTTCAATTTCGGAGATGAAATTATCGTCACGAGGCGCGAAGGAAGTGACATAGGGCCTGAGGTTCCGCCGACAGACAGCCGAGAATTCGATGCTACGGTCGAAGTTCCAGACCAGGACAATGGCTCCTACTCGACAGGACCGAGTGTCAATCAACAGCAAGTTGTGTCGGTATCGCTTTCTGTCCGCAGTAAGCGGACAGGCAAGCTTCTCGTCGAACCGATCATCTGCCAAGCGGGCGGCACGACAAGAACGCGTCTCATCTACAACCCGCGCGATCCAAACAATCACCTCCGCTGTCAGTATTAAACTTAGACACCAAAAGACCCGCTCTCGCGGGTCTTGTTCTTAATAATCCATCCCCATGCCTGGGTTTGGCATTTGCGGCTTCTCCTTCTCGGGTTCATCAGCAATGGCTACTTCCGTAGTAAGAAGGATGGCCACGGCGCTTGAGGCATTCTCAACGGCGCTGCGCGTCACTTTCACCGGATCGATGATACCTGCTTCGAACATATCCTTCCGGAAGGTGTCGGTGAGGGCATCGTAGCCAGCGTTCGGACCACTCTTCAAAACTTCAGCAAGAATGACTCCGTCTTCCTTACCAGCATTTTGGGCAATCTGTCGCAAGGGCTCTTTAAGCGCCTCGACTACGGCCAAGTAGCCGGAAGCAAACTCCCCCGCTTGCACACTCTCGTGCGCGCGCTTGGCCTCGTTGGATGTTTTAAACTTCTCCTCGATCTTCTGCGAGACTTTGGCCAGGGCGCTGCCTCCGCCAACCACGATACCCTCGGCAATGGCGGCCTTGGTGGCGTTCACCGCATCTTCGATCTTCAATTTCAAATATTTCATCTCGGTCTCAGTAGCGGCACCAACGCGGATGACTGCTACCCCGCCAGAGAGTTTGCCGATGCGCTCATCCAACTTTTCCACATCGAACTTCGAAGTAGTATTCTCACGCTGGGCTCTAAGTTGAGCGACACGCTCTTCGATCTCGGCCTTCTTACCCTTGCCGCCGACGATGACGGTGTTATCCTTCGTCGAGACGACTCGAGTGGCACGGCCCAAAACATTGAGTTCTGCATTTTCAAATGAAAGCCCGATCTCTTCCGAGATCACTTTGGCCCCGACAGTGATAGCAATATCTGCTAACATCTCTTTTTTACGATCTCCGTAACCTGGCGCTTTGATGGCCAACACATTGAAACCGCCCCGAAGTTTATTCAAGACAAAGGTGGTAAGCGCTTCTCCGTCAACGTCGTCGGCCACAATGACCAAGTCCTTCTTGCCGCTCGCTGCTAACTTCTCCAGAAGCGGGAGAACATCTTTAATGCTTGAAATCTTTTTATCCGTGAGAAGAATAGCTGGGTCGCGGTATTCGGCCTCCATCCTCTCCGCGTTCGTGACCATGTAGTGCGAGATGTAACCTTTATCGAATTCCATCCCCTCTACCACCTCGCTCTCAACGCCGAAGGATTGCGACTCCTCGACTGTCACCACGCCATCCTTCCCCACCTTCTTGATAGTGTCAGCAATGATAGCGCCAATTTTCTCCGACTCAGCCGAGATGGTGGCCACTTGCTTGACCTCATCGTCGCTCTTAATGGGCTTGGCGATCTTTTTCAATACCGCTACTGCATCTCGGGTAGCTTCCTCTATGCCGCGTCTAATGCCCATCGGATTTGCTCCCATGAGCATGCGCTCGTAACCGGCTGAAACGAGAGCTTGAGTAAGGACAACCGAGGTGGTGGTGCCGTCGCCGGCCACGTCGTTGGTCTTACTAGCCACCTCCTTCACGATCTCGGCTCCCATGTTCTCGAATTTGTCGCTAAGGGTGATGTCCTTGGCAATGGTCACACCGTCGTTGGTTATAGTCGGCGCGCCGTAGCCCTTATCAATGACCACGTTCCTGCCTCGCGGGCCGATAGTCACTCGCACCGCGTCCGCCACCTTGTCGACTCCGCGCTTCAAGGCCTTACGCGCATCTTCTTTGAAAAGTATTTGCTTTGCCATATGTTATTTGACTACCGCTAGTATGTTGTCTTCTTTAAGTAAGTAGAGATCCTCTTCTCCTTGCTTGACCTCGTCAAAACCGTACTTTGAAAAGATAACTGTATCCCCCACCTTCACCCGCACTGGCTGCAACTTGCCGTCCACCATCTTTCCTTCACCAACTGCCAACACCTTGCCTTGATCCGACTTCTCTTTAGAAATAGATTCGGGCAAAATAATTTTAAAGTTCCCGACCTTCTTGACCTCCTCTTCTTTGAAGGGGCGGATGAGTACCCGGTCGCCTAGCGGTATGATCTTCGTTTGTTTACTTGTGGCCATAATCTTCTTAATTAGAGCCGGATTATATGCAAAAACTTCCGAAATGTCAAAATAAAAGAGTCCTGCGATCAGGACCCTCGGAGAGGAAGAAAAACACTGGCGAACACGAGAGCACCACCGCCGACGAATACCGCTAAACCAATGTCGCGCGTCTGATGATCGGCTACCATTGCGACGATGATAACGCCATAAAGCACGGCACTAGCGCCCACAATCCCTAAGCAAATACGCAGTGAGAGTATACCTAACTTCTTCAAGGTCTCTGGCATTGAATAGGTCTCCGGAATGAGTTTAGCGAAGTCTCTCTTTACCATACTCGGTCCGGTTTTGTTTGTAAATAAAACTATGCTAGTATGGCTCAATTAGCTATGGCAAGCATCCTTCCATATATACAGATTATCCTCAGCCTCCTTCTCATTGGGGCTATCCTCTTGCAGCGCTCGGAAGCGGGGCTTGGCTCGGCCTTCGGTGCCGATGGCATGAACATGGCGCGTTATAGCCGTCGCGGCTTTGAAAGAATTTTGTTTATTGGTACAATTCTTATTGCTGTCCTCTTTGCTGTCACTGCTTTTGCCACTCTCTTCTTCCGTTCCTAGGAAGTATTATGAACTATAACGATCTCCGGGCGCTTCTTACCAAGCGCTTCCACATTCCCAAAGAAGATCTTATCCGCCGCGCGGTAAGACGCTTTACCCTCGCTGAGAAGAGCCTCTTCTACTTCTTCGCGGCGCTTTTTGTCGTCTCTGGAGTGGTCCTCTTACTTAAAGTCGATAACTCCTTCCTGGTAGAAGTGCCCATCCGCGGCGGCACGATGATAGAGGGGGTGGTCGGCAATCCACGTTTTATAAATCCGGTCTTGGCGCTCTCCGAGGCGGACAAGAACTTGACCTCGCTCGTCTACTCCGGGCTCGTACGCGCTACTCCCACTGGAGAGATGCAAAATGACTTGGCCGACAACGTCACCATCTCCGAAGACGGCCTGACCTATACCGCGCATATTAAGGACGAGGCCTCCTTCCAAGATGGCGTGCCCGTGACCGCCGACGACATGGTCTACACTATCCAAAGGATCACCGACCCCGCTATTAAGAGTCCTCTGTTTGGCAATTGGAGCGGCGTCGAGGTAACTGCTGTCGATAGCCGCACCCTCACCTTCACCCTCAAGCGCCCCTACTCGCCGTTTATAGAAAACTTGACCATCGGCATCTTGCCCAAGCATATTTGGAACAACGTCTCGGCTGATGAATTCTCCTTCAGTCAATTCAACTCTTTGCCCATAGGCTCCGGTGAGTACAAGATCGAGACGGTTGAGAGAGACTCGGGAGGAATACCGAACTATTATGAGCTCACTCCCGCTAAGGAGGGCACCGAGGCTCCGTACATCGCGCATTTAGTCTTTAAATTCTATCCAAGTGAGGCAGATCTGATAGACGCTTTTGAGTCCGGCGACATTCAGAGCCTCTCCGGCATCTCTCCCGACGAAGCTGTGAGCTTGAAGGAAAAGGGCGCCAAGATCGTCGCCTCTCCGCTGCCGCGCGTCTTCGCCGTCTTCTTCAACCAAAGTCAGTCCAAGGCTCTTCTCGACAAGACCGTCCGCACCGCCCTCGACCTCTCCGCCCTTAAGGAGGAAATCGTCAGCACCATCTTAGACGGATATGCTACCCCTCTCGACGGACCGCTGCCGCCCAAACTCTACGCCTGGTCAGGCACGCGCTCTACCACCTCTCCTTATGAAGCCCGCCTTGAGTATGCAGAGAGCCTTTTAGCCGCCAATGGCTGGACCAAGAACGCGGAGGGCATCCTTGAAAAGAAATCCAAATCTGGTACCATTATCTTGTCGTTCACTCTCTCGACAAGTGACAATCCGGAACTCAAGTCTGTCGGAGATCTTCTCAAAGAAGCATGGGCCAAGCTCGGCGCGCGTGTAGAGGTCCAAGTATTTGATCCGGGAGATCTTAACCAAAGTGTCATCCGGCCTCGTCACTACGACGCACTCCTCTTCGGAGAAGTGGTTGGGCGAGACGCGGATGTCTACCCCTTCTGGCACTCAAGCGAGAGAAATGATCCGGGTTTAAACATTGCCCTCTACGCCAACTCCAAAGCCGACAAGGCTCTCGAGGACGCTCGCACCCAGAGCAATGCCGAGAAGCGCGAGGCGGACTACAAGATCTTCGACGCCGAGGTGCGCGCCGACGTCCCCGCCGTCTTCCTCTACTCTCCAAGCTTCCTCTACGTCGTGCCGAAGAATGTGAAGGGGTTGACCCTTGGGGACCTGGGCAGTTCGGAGGACCGCTTCCTCGGCATCAATGATTGGTACGTGGAGACAGACAAGGTGTGGCGTATATTTGTAAACAATTAATCTAATGATCCCTACTCAAAATAATTTCAAGCGCGGACTTCGTCATAAGTCGATGCGCCGTCGCGCCGACAACGTCATCCAGCCAAAGAAGGCCCCTGACATCATCCCTCCCCTGGCTCCAGAGACCATCCGCATTGTCCCTCTCGGCGGGGTGGAGGAGGTCGGACGCAACATGACAGCCATCGAGTATGGCAACGACATTATCGTGGTCGACTGCGGCATCCAATTTACCGACGCCGAGACTCCGGGTGTCGATTTCATTTTGCCCAATACCAAATATCTTGAAGAGAGAGTGAGCAAGATCCGCGCTCTGGTCATTACCCACGGCCACCTCGACCACATTGGCGGTATCCCTTACCTCATCACCCGTTTAGGCAACCCGCCGATCTATACTCGAGAGTTCGGATCGCTCATGATCAAGAAGCGTCAAGAAGAGTTCCCTCATCTTGCGCCGCTCAATTTCAAAATCGTCGCTACCGACGACAAGGCGGCCGTCGCCCTGACACCGGATTTGAAGCTGCGCTTCTTCGGCCTTACGCATTCCATCCCAGACTCGACCGGCATCATTATCGAGACTCCCTTTGGAGATATTGTGAACACCGGAGACGTCCGAGTAGAGAATGAGAACGGCGTCCCGGCCGCCAAGGAAGTAGCCCAGTATAGTATTTTCAAGAACAGGAATACCTTGCTCCTCACCATGGACTCGACCGGCATCGAGAAGCCCGGCTTCTCCCCCTCCGAAGATCACATTTTGAAGACTATTGACCGCATCGTCGCTGAGGCTCCGGGCCGGGTGATCATCGCCACCTTTGCCTCACAAGTCGAGCGCATTATCGAGTTCTTCAAGACCGCTAAGCGTTATGGCAAGAAGGTGGTGATCGAGGGTCGCAGCATGAAGAACAATGTCGACATGATCAAGCTCCTAAACCTCACGGAGACCGACCACGTCATCCCCGTCGACGATATTGAGAAGTATCCAGGCAACAAGATCCTTATGATCGCGACTGGTGGCCAAGGCGAGGAATTCTCAGCCCTTATGAGAATGTCGAACAAGAGTCATAAGTTCGTCAAGTTGATGAGGACCGACACCATCATCCTCTCCTCCTCAATCATTCCTGGCAACGAGAAGGCTATCGCCAAGCTCAAAGACAACCTCTTCCGCCATGACTCGAAGATCATCACCTACCTTGATACCGACGTCCACACCTCCGGTCACGGCAAGCGCGGAGAACTTGAGTGGATCCATAAGCAGATTCCGCACCATTTCTTCATGCCCGTTCACGGACATCACTATATGTTGAAGCAGCATGCCGAGCTCGCCTACCTACTCGGTGATCCGAGGGAGAACGTCATCGTCCCCGACAATGGAAGCATCATTGAGATTCGTGACAAAGGTCAGACTCTAGTCCGCCTGCCTGAGAGGGCACCCTCAGACGACGTAGTGGTGGAGGGCTTCTCCGTGGGCGACATCTCAGAAGTCCTTATCCGCGACCGTAAGATGCTCGCCGATGAAGGCTTCGTAGTGGTAGTGGCCATGGTCCACAACAAGACCGGCAGGTTGAAGAAGTCTCCAGACATCATCTCTCGAGGATTCGTATACTTGCGCGAGTCGCAAGAACTTCTCTCCGAGGTGCGCCACATCATCAAGAATTCGATCGAAGGCATTACCGTAGGCATGAACCCCATCAACTTCGACTACGCCAAGAACGCGGTCAACGAAGACGTCGCGCGCTTCCTCTTCCAAAAGACAGCCAAGAAGCCGATCATTATCCCAGTTATCCTCTCTGTATAGGTTCTAGGTGTTTGGTTCTAGGTGCTAGAAAGAGCCTTATTCCTAGGGCTCTTTTTGTGCTTGACATAGCAATATAATTTATGCTATAATATAAGCAGATACGGTAACTACTACTGAACCTTTACAAGGAGCTTCATATGAAGCAGGCGGTGAATCTCACGGCCCTCTTCATGGGGCTCGGAACAATCTGGTATATATACCTCGTTCTCACGAACAGAGTAAGACCAGTTGCAGCGTCGTGGATCATTCTTGCAGCAACGATGACGCTTGGCCTCGTCAGCTACTGGCTGTCGGCCAAGCACAGTCTCGCTGGTGGTATCGGTAACATTACCGGTGCCGCCTCGACAGACTCGATCATCTTCGCAGTGCTGTGGATGCGGCGGAAAGAGAAACTTATCTTCTCCCCCATTCAAAGGCAATGCTTGCAAATGGCAGGAGTGATCCTCGTGGTCTGGGGAATTCTCAAGTTCCTCGTCGGCGGAAGTACGGCGGCAACGATCGCGAACGTACTCACGCAGATTGTCATGGTCGTCGGATACGTTCCACTTGTCGAACGGCTGAAGGCTACGCACAAAGATACCGAGTCCCTCTTCACCTGGTCGATGATTTGCTTGGCCAGTGGCATCTCGATGCTTCCGGCAGTAGTAAACCACGATTACCTTGGTGTTCTCTACGGACTCCGAGCAGTACTCACCTCAGGCATAGCAGTGTACCTTGTGTACAG
This sequence comes from Candidatus Parcubacteria bacterium, assembly GCA_019661895.1. Taxonomy (GTDB): domain Bacteria; phylum Patescibacteriota; class Minisyncoccia; order Phycocordibacterales; family Zambryskibacteraceae; genus JAIFWN01. The sequence continues at coordinate 17,436 of JAIFWO010000007.1, forward strand.
CATCCGCTATGTCTGGCCGAAGACACAGATCTTCACGGGCGCGTCAACATGACGCGCCTTTGTTTTGTTATACTTAATCCATGTTCATTCGAGCGAGAGTTATGTCGATTTATATTGCGAACTTCTTCTTCTCGCTTCATTACGCGCTCCTCGTTTATATAAACTCAAGCTTCCTTGGGAAGTTCTTCACCCCTGGCGCAGTGAGTGCCCTCTTCGCCCTCGGCGCGGTCGGAAGCATCCTAGCCTTCCTCCTCGCTCCTTCCCTCTTGCTCCGCTCGGGAGTAAAGAGATCTTTGATCTACATCTTAGCCATCGACTACGCCGCTCTCACCGGTCTTACCTTGGCCCATTCTCCGGCTCTCGTGGCCTTCTCCTTCGTCCTCTTTAGCACCACGGTACTTCTCATCCCGCTCTGCCTCGACATCTTCCTTGAGGCGCGCACTCGCGAGAGTCTCACCGGCGAGATCCGCGGCACCAACTTGACCATAGGGAGCCTCGGTATCCTTCTCGCCCCGCTCATCATCTCGGTCATCGCCTTCGACAGCCAGTTTCGCCTCGTCTATATCTTGTCAGCCCTGGCTCTCTTGCCTCTTATCCTTGTATCTGTCTTCTTTAAAAAGATTCCGTCCAATTTCCACACCAAGGTTTCTATCCTCGCCATAAACTTGCGCGCTTACAGCAAGGACTTGCGCCGGGTAGCCCTGGTGCGCCTCATCCTTGAATTCTTCTACGCCATCATGACCATATACGTGCCGGTCTACTTGTATGAGGTTATCGGCTTCTCCTGGCACGCCATCGGGATCATCTTTACCATCATGCTCCTACCCTTCGTGCTGATCGAGCGGCCTCTAGGGAAGCTCGCGGACCACAAGTGGGGCGAGAAGGAGATCATGACCACGGGCCTAGTCCTTGCCTCGGTGGCAGTCTTTATCTTGCCCTTCCTCGAGGCCTCTCTCGTTGCCTGGGCCCTGGTCCTCTTCCTCTCTCGCATCGGCGCAAGCAGTATCGAGGTCTCCTCCGAGAGTTACTTCTTCAAGCATGTAAATAAAGATGACACGGCCCTCATCTCGATCTTCCGCATGATGCGCCCGGCTGGGGTGATCTTGGGCTCGGCCGCAGGCATCGCTCTTATCAATATGTGCTCCTATACCACCATGTTCTTTCTCCTGAGTGCGGTAGTCTTCTTGGGTACGCTCCTCTCAGCGCGGATAGCGGATACGCTTTAATTGTCCTTCCACTCTACAATTCTCCCAAGTTTGATCTCGATTCTATCGGCCTTGCGCAGCTTGTGGCCTTTGGGGATTATGGAGATGTGAGGAGACTCATCGAGCGCATCAATGATGTGGAAGAGATCTTTGTCCCCAGTGAGCCATTCTGTACCAAATTTATTTAGATTGAACGGACGCGAGTAGCTTACAAGCGTCTTGGTGCCATCGGGCAAAAAGTATTCGTGGAAATAAGAAAGGGCGAGCTCGCGGATAGTCTTATAGATCGGTTCCCGGTAGCGTAAGACTCCGTGATTGGTCTTCGAGATGGCTCCCCAATACCCGGACCTTTTGAAGAGGGCCACGACGTGGTCAATATCTTTCTTCGACGTCTTTAAGTCTAGAAGTAGCGGCCTTTGACCAAGCTTTTGGATCTCGGCCGCGGCCACGAGCGCACCCTCAAAGCAGTGCGCCGTGCCCGCCCGAAGCGTCCGCTCGACCGACATATACGTCTCGCCCTTCTTCTCAAAATTAAATGGGAGTTTGTTCAGGAAATCTTGGATATCAGCCGGACTTCTCAAATGTGGCATACAACGTCTGGGTGCTTCTCGGCGTAGTCTTGGTGGTACTCTTCAGCGGGCCAGAACTCTTTGGCCTCGGCGATTTCCGTCACGATTCCGTTGGTATAACGATGATTCCTGTCCAATCTTTCTTTAGACTCTTCGGCCAGACGCTTCTGTTCTTCAGTATGATAAAAGATGGCCGAGCGATACTGCTCACCCACGTCCGGCCCTTGTCTATGGAGAGTGGTCGGATCATGATGCTCCCAGAATAAATCTAAAAGCTTCTCGTACGAGACGAGGCTCGGATCAAACTCGACTTCCACTGCCTCGGCGTGGCCCGTCGAGCCCGTGCAAACTCGCTCATATGTCGGGTTCGGGATCTTGCCTCCTGTGTAGCCTGAGGTAGCCCTCACTACTCCCGGCACCGCTTTGTAAAGAGCTTGCACTCCCCAGAAGCAGCCCATGGCAAAGGTGGCCTTCTCCAGAGGTTTCGTCATATGAATTTAAGGGTCTTTACGATATTTCTAATATGGTCCTCGTCGGCCCAGAGGATGAAGTAATGATAAACCGTCGAAGAGATCTCGACGGGCTTAGGATATTTGACGATGAGCTCGGCTTGCCTGTGCTCTTCCGGATCTTGATCGAGAGAGGGCAGGATAATGCGCGCTGGTTCTCCGTCAACAGTCAGCGTCTCGACCTTGGGCGAGGAACCGTAGGGCCTTAAGACATGTTCAGCATCACTTTTTGCCAAAGAGTCCAAAGTCGTCTTGGCGTCTCCCGCTGCCGAGAGGCCGAAGAATCCCGTCTCGCCGTTGTAATGGTCATAATTATAGCCAGGGGTCGGCTGCCAATCGGCCGGGTACTCGAGGCTGACCTTATAGACATAGGTAGTAAACTTGGTGGGAGAGACCTTGACCACCGGGTTGTCGGCGCGCGTGTTTGTGACGTGCCTGGCATAGACGATCACTCCTACAAACAGGAGTACGATGAAGAGGAGGGCCAGATGTATGGGGAGAGTGCGTTCTTCCTGCATAGAGTTTCTGCATTATACACCTTGGCCTCAAGGGTTGGTAGCGATCAGCGTTTGAACGATATTGGCCGCGATCATAGCCCGTGCTCCGAGCGAGCGAGCTGTAGTGGTGCTCGTAAGCGCGCTCTCCAAACGCTCTTTGTCCTCGCGGATCAGGAAGTAATACCAAGGGTACTCGAGACTGATCTTACCATTAGCCTCAACAGTGACCGTGACAGGCATGATCACTGGCATGATCCCCAAGAAGTAGCCTCGCTCGTTGTACGAGACGACTACCTTGTCGCCCGAGAGGTCTATCGAGCGCAGATTCTTGTCTGCTCGAAGGAGAGTGGCCTCGAAGGCCCTAGCCTCCGCGCTCGACTCGACCTGCGCCGCTCCAATGGGAGTAAGGTCTGTGATCGAGCCTAGACTATCTTGATCCAAGCTCAAATCCTCTTCTTGGTCTAAAGTGCCGCTGGCCGTGACGCTCACCGCGACATCGCTCGAGAGCGCCGAAGCGAGCACCGGCAAAAGGATAGTCGCGCCGACAAGAAGTGCCGCCGCACTCTTGTGATTAATATGCATATTAGCTAAGACGGACAAGGAATATCGCTCTTTCAGATGGCCTTGGCGTTGAAGTTGATGCGCCCGATGAGCTCACCCTTCAGAGTCTTAACATTAACCCTCCAGCGGCCCGGGACTACTCCGGAGATAGAGTAGGTGCGATAGCCCTCTCCCCTGCCTCCCACAATAGAGAGCGGCACGGTGCTCGTGGTGATCCACTTGTCTGAAGCCTCATCAAATCGTTGCCATTCGTGGACAACTTTCGTACTAAACTTGGCCGGACTAAAGATGGCGGTGTAAGCGTACAACGGCTCGGAGTCTCTAAGACGGACATCTTCTACGAGCTTGAAGTAGTCGCGCCACGAACGCTCCTCGCCCGTGAGTATATAATTGCCCAGAGCATCCTTGCTTATCGAGTGATATATGCCAGCCTCGGCCAAGGAGATCGGGATGGGCGGGATGAGGTTGGTGAAGTAGAGCGCGTTTATCAGGAAGAAGATCGAACCAACAGCGATAAAGATAAACTTCTTCGAGCTTCTAAACCTCTCGCCGCTTAGGCGCTTAAGAAGCATCATGAAGACTCCAAACACTCCCAAGCTCACCACTCCGCTCACGATAAAGATCATTGGCCCGATACTATGGAGGAGTACCGGCACCAAGAAGATGTCGAAGAGAAAGAGCGAGAGGAAAAGGAGTGAGACCTGGAAGGAGAGCCTGGCATAATGCTGCTTCAAGCGTTCGTTGGCGACGAAGGCGAGGACCAAGACAAGAAGGAAGGGCCAACTGGCCACAAGCGTCGCGCTCCTGAAGTAGAAGACAATGAAGGTCGAGAGAAGCCCGCCGAAGAAAAATTGCAAGATATTGATAAGCCAGAAGTGGCGCTTCTTTGAGCCGGCTGGCTCTGCCTCGCCCGTCTCAATCCGATTTATAAGAATAATGGCCACAGCCACGACCAGGAGATGGATCACGACCCAGAAGTTCTCCCAGAATTCGTCCACTCTCTGGAGGGTAAGCGCGTCGAAGACGAAGCCACCGACGAGTGAGGCCGAGGAGAGCGACCGTTCGTAGCGCTCGTACCAGCGCGTGACCTTGTGGACTATGGCTACAGGCATAGTACGAGGATAGCATATTTCTAGCGGCTCCTCTTGGCTCTCTTGCGTGGAACTTTAGCGCCAGCTCGACGAGCCTCGGAGAGACCAATGGCTATCGCCTGCTTGCGCGATCTCACTTTCGGGTGCTTGCCCTTTCCTCCCTTGAGAGTCCCGCGCTTATACTCGCGCATGACTTTGTGAACTTTCTCTTGGGATTTTTTTGAATATTTGGTTGGCATAAATTTTCTTAATCCACACATCTCTAGACGGGAGTGCCCAGAGATCATTACGTCTGATAAAATAAGGTGGTTAACCTAATTTAATTTTATGCAAGCAATCGATATTAATTATTTGGCAGTCGTCGTAGCAGCAGTAGTGCAAATGGTGCTTGGCTACCTCTGGTATGGACCGCTGTTCGGCAAGAAGTGGATGGCTCTCATGGACATCGACCCAAACAACATGGGCGACAAGTCGGGTATGGGCAAGCGTTATGCGTTGATGTTTATTGGCTCACTTATTATGAGCTGGGTATTGGTATACGCCATTACCTACGCCGGGCTCACCATAGGGACGATCGGCGTCACCTTGGGACTTCTGATAGGACTTATGAATTGGCTTGGCTTCATAGCTCCGGTCACCCTGGGAAGCGTGTTGTGGGAGAACAAGAGTTGGAAGTTGTGGTGGCTCAACAACGGCTACTATATTGTCAGCTTGCTCCTTATGGGCGCAATACTTGCGGCCTGGAGATAACATCCACGCCGAGGGTTGAAGTAATTTCGTAAGAGAGCTTCTCAAGACGAAGCTCTCTTATTTTGCGCTTGGTAATTTCGGAAATGTGGACGAAGGTGCTGGGAGTATCCATGTTAGTACTTTCTTATCACTCCCCTCACGATAGCGGCTACGCGCAGGTCGCTCTCCGGATAAATATTTTTGTACTTTTTGTTGGCAGGTTCGAGGTAGACCTTGCCGGCGCGCTTGCGGTAATACTTCATCGTCCATCCCCCGTCGACTTCGGCGATGACGATGTCTCCATCCTTCGGCTCGCCCCTGCGCTCGGCCAAGACCAAGTCCCCTTCCTGGATGCCAGCGTCGATCATTGAGTCCCCCTTGACCTCAAGAAGGTAGCTCGCCTCCTTGTGCTCTATAAGGTAATCATCGATAGACATGGTATCCAAGGTCTCTTGGTCAGCCGCACTTGGGAAGCCGGCCTCGACCAGGCCAAGGAGCGGCACTTCATCGAGAGAGTGGGTGGGGATCAGTTTGCCCTTGGCATCCTTCTTCACGACTCCCTCTTCCACTAGCTTTTGCACCAGCTTGAAGACGGCGTTCTTCGATTTAAATCCTAGGAGACGCATGATCTCGGCGTAGTCGGGCATGCGCTTCTCGCGGTGGTAGAAGGCGATGATCTTGTCTTTGTAAGCCTTCATATTAAGCGGAGGTGTAAGTGCGGAGACCAAGTCGGGAGAGCCAAGAAGGGTGCGTTTGCTTATGGAGCTGCCTTAGGCGGGCGGTAATAAACTTGTGCCGTCTGGCCTCGCGGGCATACGAGAGGCCTTTAATGATCTTCCTATCGATAAGGTCGTTGACACTCCCAAGCTCTTCCTTAAGAAGCGATTCTAAATGGCGTTTGCTCATCCCGTTAGAAGTTAAATTTATAATATTTCAGTTATTAAAGTTTAATCCTTCCATGGTCAGCCGTTACTTCTAACGGGACTCATGTGTATATGGTTAAACTGATACACATAGTATAGGTGAACGAACGTTCACCGCGCAATGTGGATAAGATATTGCGATACAAATCGCTCACTCAATCAACATTTAGCTAGGCAAACGGGACTTGTTCGAGGCTTAAGTAGTGCTTGAGGGTGTAGATCCAATCCTCCTCTTCGGTGGGCATCTTCTCCTTCTCATTCAAAAGCCACTCTAAGTACTTGCGGTCGAGGGTCGCTACCTCGTCGAGCATCTTGTCTTTATATTTACCGAAATTAAATTTCCTGAAGATACACGGCTTCGAGGAGATCTCGATCATCTTGCCCACCGCTTCCTCGTCGCTCTCACATTCTTTGCGCACCCGTTGGAATAGGCGCTCATAGAGTCGCTCGAGCACATTGACGTCCCCTTCTGCGTCGTGAGCATTGCCCGGCACGTCAAGATCCAAATGGTAACGCAGATACTGAAGATTGTACTCCGGGATAGAATCCTTATCGTCTAAAAAGCGTGAGAGGCGCAAGGTGCAGATGAAGCGCGGCACTAGGACTCCGTCGGCCTCGAGGATAGCTTTGTCGAACTTGGCATTGTGCGCCACCATCACACCGTCCTTCAAAAATTCTCTCAGCTTATTTTGCATATCGGAGCCCTCGAAGTCGGGCTTGTCCTCGAGCATCTTGTTGGTAATATGCGTCACGCTCATCGACTTCACGCTCATAGGCAGGCAGGGCTTGAAGTAGCCCAAATACGTTTTGCCGTCAATACGAAAGCATACTTGGCAGAGCCTGTCCTTGGTCACATCATTCCCCGTCGTCTCTGTATCGAGAAAGATGATTGGCATTGGTATTAGAATACCTCAACTGCAGGCAAATTTGTATTCTTGACGACAGACTCTTCTATAGTTACTCTGCGATAAAGCCGCCTGCTTGGAGATTCCAAAGGGTTTTGTAGAGACTTTCTTCTTTGTCTATAAGGTCGGCATGGCTTCCTTCCTCTTCGACTTTCCCGTTCTTAATTACCACGATGCGATCCATCTTCCTGATAGTTGAGAGGCGATGAGCAATGACAATAGTGGTCTTACCCTTCATAAGTTTATCAAGTGCGTCTTGAATAAGCCCCTCTGAGTGAGAATCGAGACTTGAAGTAGCCTCATCTAGCACTAAGATCGGGGCATTCTTGAGAATCGCTCGCGCAATAGCCACACGCTGACGCTCTCCGCCTGAGAGCTTGATGCCGCGCTCACCGACAAACGTTTCGTACTTATCCGGCAAGACCTCGATAAACTCGTCACAGTGAGCAAGCTTGGCAGCCGCCATAACTTCTTCGTCACTGGCATCACGCTTACCATAGCGAATATTTTCCATAAGTGATCTGTGGAAGAGGATCGGATCTTGGGGCACGAGACTAATATTCTCTCGCAAGCTTTCTTGCTTCACTTTCTGAATGTCTTGGCTGTCTATTAGGATCTCGCCCTCTTTGAGGTTATATATTCTAAGTAAGAGCTTAACGAGCGTAGACTTACCTGCTCCTGAAGGGCCGATAAACGCCACCTTCTCACCACCAGCGATAGTTAAGTTGATATCCTCAAGGACTTGGCGGGATTTGTTGAAGCCGAAAGACACATCTTTAAATGTTATATCCCCTTTATTAACTTCAAGATCTTTTGCCTCTGGCAGATCGGCCACTTCGTGAGGAGTCTTCAAGATCTCGACCATTTCCTTGGAGTCGGCAAATCCTTCATATACGCTACGTATGACGTAGCTGAAGTTCCACAATTTCTGATTGAGGTTAAGTATATACACTTGAATGAGCACGAATGTACCGACCGTCACTAGCCCCTTTCCCCAGAACTTTAAGGTGTAGTAGAAAAGCACAAACTCAATCGCGACGATAAGCGCCGACTGGATAGTATTCATGACCTCTCCAAGATTCCACGTCAAAAGGGTGGCATTTGCCTGAGCAGTCGAAACTTTATTGAATCCCTTAGTCTCGAAGGTCGAAGCAGCAAAACTAGAAACAGTGTTCTGGTTTGTGATGACGTCTGCCAGATAACCTGTCGACTTCGAATCAGCTGCGGCCGAGGCGACGTCATACTTCAACTTCCAGGTCGAGAAAAGGTAATTCACAAGGATCGTAATGATCGCCCAAACAAGTATAAGAAGTGCGATCTTCGACTCCTGTCGGGCCACAATAACGATGACGAGGGTGATACTAACCGTAAGGGGCACCAGGTTGAACACGAATACATCAAAGAGCTTCTCGAATGATCGCACGAAACGCCCCACTCGCTGGACAAGCGCCCCGGAGAAGTTATTGGAGAAGAAGGAGTATGAGTGGTCGATCATATAGTCGAAAGATGTCTCACGGAGGCGAGCCATGGATCTGACTTCGAAAAAATTGATCGCGAAGTTAGCCGTTCTGAAAAATAACCATCGAATCGCATTCAAGGCTAAAATGACAAGGACGATACCGACCAGTATGGGCAGGGCGGAAGCTTTGTCGGTCACATTTGTGATCGTATCGAAAAATCGCTTATACCCAAGAGGCACAATCAGTTCGACAATGTTGCCGAGAGCCGTACCGATAATGGCATAATAAAATGCGAACTTATGGTCTTTGATCCCAATCCAAAAAGCCCCCAAAACATCTTTGAGCCCAACATTGGGTGTATTCTTGCTTTTGATCTTCTGTTCCATAACAATAAGCGGTATATCATACCACTTTAATTGCTATCAGTCGAGTTAGGCCTTTTGTCTCTTAAGCCACACGGCGTATTTACGAGCCATATCTTCAAAGCTCTTTCTGTTGTCGGCTACCGTCTTCAACTTCGATTGCATGACGATATGAGCGTTCAAATCAATTTTACCCTTATGCTCTGGTACTCGCTTGAGACGTGCGATGCGAGATTTAGCTTCCTTAAGTACTTCAGGAACCTTCATAGTCATATCTTTAATAGCGGCTTCAGCCGAGAGCGACTTACCAGTCGCCAGCTTTACAAATTCTTTGAAGGTCTTTGACGATCCGAGCTTCCAGACCGCATTCATTTCACGGCCAACGTTCGGATTGTCGACGATATATCCATACTTTTTATAAAAGTACTCTCTCCACTGCATAAGAGCAAGTTCCGCCAGACCATAGCCGTGATACGAGCAAGTGGCTTCCCAGCCATAGATATGCGGAACATTGAGGAGCCAAAGCGTGTCAACAGAATAGTCGAAATATTTCTTCGCTGTTTTTCTAGCGAAGGCGATCACCTTCTTCTCGGTTAAATTTTCCTCTTCATAGACATCGCGCTCGAAGGCACAAACGGCCATCATACTGGTGAAGCCTAGAGGAGACAGGACATTGAGTCTTTTAACCTTTCGTTCAAACAAATCAAATGGATACGCTTCTCCCTTCTCATTCTTGGCATATCTAGTTCTCCATTCGATACTCGAATAGATGGTGTCGAGGAACTGGCTATGCGTCTCGGCCCAGGCAGTCGAGGCTGGGGGATACTCGGTATTGAGACAGGCCTCTCTCTGCTCGGAGTTCAAACGGTCTGCCGCATGTCCGCCTTCGTGGAAGAGGGTATGATATCCATTCGCCGCCGAACCAAGCTGCCCGTAGACAACGTTGCAAGTCAGCCCAGCTGCACCCGGGAGACGTTTGCCACTATTGAAATGCACAATATCTGGATAATGACAGAACCCATTACTATACTTCCCCGTTCGGTCTAAGAGATCCATGACGATTTTCCCACCCTTAAAATCGATATTGAGCGCAGCAAATGATCTGCCCCATCGGGTGAGTGCTTGATCAAATGGATAATACTGATCGTCTTCTTTAGTGAAGTCTCCACTCATCATGAAGCTGAAGTTCCAAGGCTTCCTAAGCCCTGGCTGCTTCTTCTCTAGCTTTCGAATATCCTTCAAGGCATATTTCGTTTTCTTGTGGAGATCATCAAATATTTTAAAGAGTTCCTTCTTAGTCATTCCCTCTTCGGTATGGATCTTGTAGGCATAGAAGTCCTCGAAGCCGAGCGTTCGAGCGTAAGTATTCAAAAGCTTTGAACGCTTCACATAATCGGTCAGGTTTGCAGTTGCCAGTTTCTGTATACCGTCCCAATACGCTTTGCGCATTACTTCATCTTTCTCAGTCCGGATCATCGTACCCATTTTGAGACGCGAGGCTTTTACAAATTTATTGGTTTTTGGATCGATGTATCCTTCTTTGGCTGTAGTTTGCTTCTTTTTGATCCTTGTTTCAATAGAATTAATTTTCTCCTTAAGCTTCTTCAACTTATCGGGAGTTTGATAACAATCGAAGTAGCGCAGCCAATGTCTCAGGCGCGTTTTCTCTTCTTCCGATCCAACTCTCAGATCTTCCACCACTTCGTTTCGAAGATTAGCATTAGAAGCGAAGCCATCTCGGAGGGCCACGGCCTTCTCCATCTTCTTGTCTACCGAATGGTCACCCATGTAGGAGATCCAGAAGAGCCGCTCGTACTCTTTATGCAACTTCAAATACTCTTCGTTCAGAAACTTCAAAAGCTGGGCCGGAGTCCTCTTCTTCATCCCGCCACTATACGATACTTATAAAAGTTTGGCGAGGTTAATCGACGAAGGTGAGGGCCTTGCCCTTCTTGTCCTTCCTGCCGGTGCGGCCGATGCGGTGGACGTAGTCTTCGTGGGATTCCGGAGCGTCGTAGTTAATGACGTGCGTGATATCGTCGATGTCGAGGCCTCTGGCAGCCACGTCGGTCGCTACCAAGATCTTGGTGTGGCTGCTCTTAAACATATCCAAAGTGCGCTGACGCTGGCCCTGGGACTTGTTGCCGTGGATGGCGTCGGCCTTGAAGCCGGCATGCGAGAGGAGCTTGGAGAGCTTCTCCGCTCCGTGCTTGGTCCGGGAGAAGATGAGGACTTTATTGAATTCCGGTTGTGAAAGGAGGCGCACCAATTCGTCGAACTTCTTCTCTCGCGGCACTTTGATAATGTCTTGCTCGATATTTTTAGAAATTTCTTGGGTCTTGACGGAGATCGTCAAAGGCTCGCGCAGGAAGTTCTTGATCAAGCCTTCAACCTCCTTCGAGAGCGTGGCGGAGAAGAAGAGCCCTTGTCTCTCGACCGGCATCTGGCCGATAATAAGCTTCATATCATTGATGAAGCCCATGTCGAGCATGCGGTCGGCTTCGTCGAGGACGATGTTATTGAAGCGCGAGAAGTTGATGACTCCCTGCTCGGAGAGATCCTTCAAGCGCCCTGGCGTGCCGATGACGAAGTGCACGCCCTTACGAAGTTCTCGGATCTGGAGTCCCATATTGGCTCCACCGACACAGACCGCAGA
>JAIFWO010000025.1 GCA_019661895.1 Candidatus Parcubacteria bacterium
AGGGAGATTGAGTCCAACTTTATCTCGTACCTCGACCATCTTCTTATGCACGACCTCGCGCATCTTGTGTCCGCCTTCGGTGATGATCTTCTTGACCTCATCGGGCTTACTCTCCCACTCTCTTCGCCTCTCGCGCATCGGGCCGATGAATTTCTTTAGATCTTCGATAAGGGCTTCCTTCAAGTCTTTATACTTCCCCTTCTTTTCTTCATATAGAGCATCGAGCGACGTTTTATCCTTAATAAGACCGTGAATAGCGTAGACATTAGTCGGCACACCAGAGCCAGAGTCCGTCACAATACTCATCACCAATCTCTCGATCTCCTCATCACTTGCGAAGAGTGGGATGATGTTGTTGTAGCTCTTGCTCATCTTCTGTCCGTCCGTGCCTAAGACAGTGGCCATGTTCTCGAGGATGAGTGCGTCTGGCATTTTAAACACTTCGCCGAATATGCGATTGAACTTCTCCGCTGTATCGCGAGTGATCTCGATGTGCTGTTTCTGGTCCTGACCGACCGGGACGACGTCGGCGTCTGCGGCGAGAATGTCCGCCGCCATGAGCATCGGATAGTTGAAGGTGCCGACATTTATATCTTTATTCTTCGCCTCAGCGTCCTTGAAGGCATGCGCGCGCATAAGGTACGGCATGGTCGTCAGGCATTCGAAGATCCAGGCCAATTCTGCCACGTGCGGCACATCGCTTTGTAAGTAGAGAGTACTTTTTGTCGGATCAAGGCCTATGGCGAGGTAGTCTAGGGTGACGTCGAAGGAATTGTTTCGCATCTCCTCTCTATCTTGGAGGCTCGTGAGGGCGTGGAGATTGGCAACGAAGATCCGTGACTCATAAGAGTCTTGGAGGTCGACGAACTGCTTCATAGCTCCGAAGTAGTTCCCAATATGCGGCCGCCCGGTCGGCTTGACCCCTGAGACCAAAATTTTGGACATGTATCTAATCTAGCAGAAAAAAGCCTAATTCTAAAGGGATTTATTAGATATTGACTTCCTATCATATTAATGATATTATTAGGAGTAGACTGGTCATTGACAACCATCACAACGGAGATCCAATGAAAGGTACTCTCGCAAACTTCCGAAAGGGGGCAGACTTGCTCCGCCCATTCCGAAAACAGTTTGCAGTTGTCTCAGCGTACGTGTTTGTGCATCAACTTGCCTGGCTTGCGGTATCGTATGTCTTTGGAAAGTTGATCAACCAAGTCGCTGCACATGAGTCCATGAGGAATTCAATACTCCTCGCCACACTCACCTTCCTCCTTGCAGTTGGCATCACCGTACTCGGGCTGTTCAGAGGCCTTTACCAGGAGAGACACGTCGACTATGCCGTCGAGAAGTATCTTGTCGGCAAGACGATGGAGAAGGTGCTCGGCCTTTCTATAGGCCAGCATCGGAGCCAGAACTCTGGCATCACTCAGAGCGTAGTGAACAAAGGCAAGAGCGCGCTTGAGAATGCAGTCTTCCTCTTTCTCTACACGATCTTGCCAAACGCAGCCGAAGTGTTGCTGACCCTTGCCCTGCTTATTTGGTTTAATCTCTATGCCGGGCTGTTTGTCTTTGTCATGACCGGGGTCTTTATTCGTATGGTCTACGTGGCCACGAAGAAGTTCTACCCCGACCTCAAAGCCTTCAACGATCTTGGTGATGCTACTAACAAGTCGTATTCTGAGATCGTCGGCAACATGCAGCTCGTCCAAGTGAATGCTCAAGAGAGGCGAGTACATAGCGAGCACGATATACGCCTTGAGACTTGGTCCACGAAAGGATTGCAAGTATGGATACCATATATTTATGGTTCTGTACCTCGAAATCTTGTCGTGTTTGCTATGCGCTACCTCGTGCTCGTCTACGGCATCATCTTGGTGTACAGACGCGAATACAAAGTTGGAGATCTCACCATTCTATATGCTTGGACGAGTCAAGTTTCGTTTCAGCTGTGGAATGTGGCGCCGTTATACAGGCAGTGGCTTGGTTACTGGGCGCAAATCAAAAAGTTGTTCGCTATCTTCGACGTAATACCCGCAGTGCGGGTGGTAGACAATCCAATTCCAGTAAACCGTTTGGAAGGAAAGGTGGAATTCAGAAATGTAACCTTCACTTATCCTAACTTGCGGTATATCGAGGAAGAAGTTGATATGCCGAAGAAGGAGGCCAAACCTCTTTTGCCGGCACTTATCGACGTCAGCTTTACGATCGAGGCTGGAGAGCGGATAGCTTTCGTCGGGCCGTCAGGTGCGGGTAAATCGACTCTCATCACGCTGCTGTATCGAGGCTATGACCCAGATCACGGCCAAATCATCATCGACGATGGTGACCTAAGACTCCTTGATCTCAAGCGGTTTAGGGAGTCAATCGGCCTCGTGGAGCAGGAAGTAAAACTCTTCGACAGCACTCTTCGGTACAATATGCTCTTCAGTCTCAATGGTGAAGCCCGGCATGTTACGGAAGATGAAATGCAAAGGCTCGCTCGAATCTCAAGAATCAGCGAGTTTGAGCACCGGCTGACGGAAGGATGGGACACGAAGATCGGCCAGAACGGCGTAAAACTTTCCGGCGGAGAAAAACAGAGAGTCGGCATCGCTCGAGCCTTGGTAAAAGATCCTCGCCTACTTATTCTTGATGAAGCCACTTCGAGCCTCGATGGCGAGAACGAACGCTTCATTAAGGATGCGGTACACGACGCGTCCGCTGGACGTACTACTATTGTCATCGCTCACCGTCTTTCGACGGTTCGCGATGCCGATCGAATCTATGTGATGGACAAGGGCTCAATCGTTGCTGAAGGGCGACACGAAGAATTGTGTGACAAATCTCCGGTATACCGAAGACTCGTCAACAGTCAGCTCTTTGCAATCTAACCAAATCGGTCAATAAATAATCCTAAGAGCGCCTGACCAGCGCTCTTTTTGTATAAATTATGCAACAGGCAACTCTATTGAGAATACAGAACCCTTGCCACGGCCTTCTGAATCAGCCCATATGCGGCCTTTGTGGGCTTCTACCACCGCCTTCACGAACGAGAGACCGTAGCCGGTGCTGTTGATGTTGACCTTGAGTGACTCCTTCCCTCGCCCGCCCTTGGTGAAGAGCTTGGCTTTATCCTCCTCTGTCAGACCGATACCTGTGTCGGTAATGATCATGAGGACTTTACTCTCCGGCCGACTTAGATGCACCTTAATGCTCCCCGTCGGAGTGTAGAGCACGGAATTGTTTATCAAATTGCGCACCGCCTCCTTGAGCTGGACGAAGTCGCCGGTCATTTGGTAATCAGCTTCGTCGATAGAGAGCTCAAAGGTGAGGCCCTTGCCCTCGGCATTCTTCTTCTCATGACCAGCCATCTCCTTGACGATCTTTTTGAAGTCGATCGGTACCATGACATAGGTCAAAGTCCCCTTCTCTGCGCTGGAACTATTCAAGACTTGCTGGACGAAGTCGACACCCTCGGTCAAAGAGTTCAAACCCTCCTCTAGCATTGGCTTGGTCTCTTCAGGGATCTGGCCATAATCGTCTCCGTCCAAAAGTTCGGCAAAGATGTTACGCGATTTCGAAAGATAGCCCTTGATCTGATGATTGATGATGTGGATGAGGTTAGTCTGGCCTTCGTTGGCCTGCTCGAGATCGCTGTTCAACTGCTCGACTTGCTTGTAGAGCTTCACGACCTCGAGGTTTTGTTTGTAGAGGTCCTCGGTGACCTTCTTGTACTCCTCGCTTGAGATGGGCTGGTTCAAGCTGCCCGCCAACTTAGATTTATTGCTGAAAAACATGTACCAATCTTAGCATGCTACTATCGGAGGCTGGAAGGAATTTCTGTTGGAGCAAGTCCGGCTATTAAAGGGGCCGCTGCATCTCTGCACACTTCCCTTGACGCGCGGCCAAAGAGTCGCTCATATTGGGCTACAAGACTATCAATTGTAGAGGGAGCTGATGGACCTTGATCAACAGTTACAGCTGCATGATCTGTGACATGAAGCCCTTGTACCTTAGCAGCTTGAGCCCAAGCAAGAGGACCAATGATAAGTTCCTGCTCCTTAATAATACGCACGGCAATTTGTTCGAGCGTACTCATGGCAGATTTGAATTATCATGATCTGCAAGCTTCGGAGTAAGTGAGACTAGGCTCAAAGCGAGAAGGTACATAGCACAAGTAAACATGAAATCTACAATATGACCATTAAAATAGGTTTCTTTAGTTGTCGTAAATGAAAATGTGAAGTCAGAGAGGAAATTTACAACGAAAGCAAAAATCAATATGAGAATGGGGAGCCTGTATCTTCCCCCTAGGAAACCCATAGATAAACTATAAAAAGTAAGAACCATTGTGAATATTGCCGCGCTTCCAATCGGGTAGAAGAGGTCAAAAAATAGTTTAAGCGCATGTGATGTGTCCCACTCGATCTGCCCTCCTCGTGCGACACCAATGAGCAAGTAATAAGAAGCGATAATAGCGACTAAAGGGACAAAAACTAGAAGCAGTTTTCCCTTCGCTTGCCTCAGAGCGAATTTAACACCCGTCGCTCTTGAGAGATAGATGATGCCCAAGGTCCATAGAGGCCAGCTTAAAATAAACGATGCATCAGCCAAAGACGGATATGGTACCTCCTCAATATTCATGAATAGGTAGTAATTCCAAATCACCATTCCGATGCCCCAGAAGATTTGTCCGAGAGAAAGTGCAAGTAGACTGCGTCCCATCGCACTTTTGTGACCTCCCCACTCCTTGGATCGGTGTAATCCAAGGATGCCTCCAAGGAGCGGCAAGACGGTCATACCGATCAGAAACGGTTTTAATATAAATTTATAGATCGAGCCTTCGTAAGTTGCAGAATAATGTGAAGTAGCGACAAAGATTATCCATAGAATCACTGTGAATATGAAAACAGTTGTGATAGAGAAAAATGTTTTGTCCTTATACATACTCAATGTTGAGCTCGCGCTACTATTATCCCACCAAACCCTTCTTTCTGCCATTCGCTAATGGGGACAGTCTGTACAACAATAGAATCTGGCTTAAAACCAGCATATCTTAAAGCATCCTCTACGTCTGAACCAATGATTTGAGCGCTAGGAAATTTTCGGTCTTCTACCTTGTAGTGCCCAGCTCTCTCAAGAGCTGACATAATTATCCACCCATCAGGCTCAACTAAGCTTGAAATGTTTTGCACAGCAAGAAACCACGCTTCTTTAGAATGGGTCGCGGAGTCAGCACAATAAAATGAAGTGACCAGGGGGAACTTCTTGTTTAAAGCCAGCGGGTCCTCAAGGAAAATATCGCAATGCAAAATTTCCTTAATCCGATTACGTAACAAGGAAGCTCGTTCCTCAACGGCTTCGATAGACGGTCTGGTACCCTCGATCTCTAGCTCGCCTCTTAGATAGGGGTCCCAATCATGGGCCGAGGTATCCTCTGCAATCCATTTCTTTATCTCAGCAAGATTTGACTCGAGAAAATCAGATACGCATATCGTATCAACATATGGCGCAAAAGGCATTAAGTGATGAATAGTGGGCCCGGAGCCGATGTCCACCATTTCAGAAAAGTGATAGTTAGCAGATTTCAGAAAGTTTACGCAGAACTGCAATATATGCCTCTCGTCCTCCGCTACACCTGGAGTTTTGTAGTATTGTCTCAAATATGCTCCTGGGTCCCATTTCTTAAAATCCATAA
>JAIFWO010000008.1 GCA_019661895.1 Candidatus Parcubacteria bacterium
TTTTTTTTTTTTTTTTTTTATGAGGACGATCTTCTTTCCTTCTTTAGATAAAAGATAGGAGCACCACACACCGGCAAGCCCTGCGCCGACAATGCAAATATCCGCTTCGATGTCTCCATCGAGCGCTTTGAAGGCGGGCATCCTCTCCTCTCCTTGGCCGTATTCCATATGATATATGGCCTCAGCTTGGGAAATTTCTAACATGCCCGCCTTCAAAGCGCTCGATGGAGACATCGAAGCGGATATTTGCATTGTCGGCGCAGGGCTTGCCGGTGTGTGGTGCTCCTATCTTTTATCTAAAGAAGGAAAGAAGATCGTCCTCATAGACTGCGACAAAGTCGGCCGGGCCGCTACGCTCTATACCACAGCCTTCGTTACCGAAGTGATAGATACTCCGCTCGAAGAACTTTCTAAAATGTTCGACGAGAAGAGTGCTAGAGAGGTGTGGCAGTCCGGTGCCGAGGCTATCGACCGCATCGAGCGAGTTATCGAAGAAGAGGGGATCGATTGCGAATTCATGCGCCTGCCTCTGCACATGTACGCGAGGTCGGAGGAGGAGTTAAGATCTTTCGAGAGAGAGGCGGATCTCGCGCGCGCCCTCGGCTTCAAGGGGCGCCTGGTGCATAAGCCGCTTGATGGGTTTGAAAATTGCGGCGCCTTCCGCATCGAAGACCAAGCCAAGTATCATCCGATGAAATTCTTCAAAGGTCTCTTAGAGGCCACGGTAAGCAACGGCGTAGAAGTTTACGAAGACACGGAGGCAGTGGAGATCCTGGCCTCGAACCCTACCACGGTGCGCACCGCGTCAGGTCACAGCATTGTGGCCCAAGATGTGGTGGTGACTACTTACGAGCCCTTCAACAATCCAGAACCGACCCACTTCAAGAAAGGCATGTATGTCTCATACGTTTATGAACTTGAGCTTCCGGAGGGAAGCGTGCCGGAAGGTCTATACATCGACAGTGCTAACCCTTACCACTATGTGCGTGTTGATAATTTAGGAAATAAACAGCGTATGATAGTGGGAGGAGAGGATCATCGAGCCCTGATCAAGTTCGAAGACGAAAAGAGCTTCAAAGCGCTTAAAGGATACATCGATAAGACCTTCCCAAACCTCTCCTACAAAGTTCTGAACAAGTGGCAAGGCGCCATCTTAGAGCCTAGTGACGGCTTGCCGCTCATTGGCCAGGTGGCAGAGCACGAGTACGTAGCATGCGCCTTCTCCGGCAATGGTATGACGTACTCAGCCACTGCCGGAGCGCTTATCACGGATCTGATCCTTGGTCGGGTAAATGATTACAGCTCGCTCTATGATCCGAGGCGCAGCCTGAAGCCCGGAGCCGTATTGCGGAAGGCGCGAGACTACACGCAGGAGTTCTTCGGCGGCGCTATTAAAAATCTTTTTAAATAATTATGCGAAACACCATTATCGTCATCATAGTCATCGTCGTCCTTATCCTTATCGGCTGGGGGATCAAGAGGAGCAATACCACGAGCCCGGTGGCTACAAGTACCCCTACTGCTACGCAACAGCAAACGGCGGCCAATCTTCCTAACCTCGGTACGGCTGCCACCGCCAACGACATCGTCGTGACCGCTCCGGCCTCTGGCGCCACTATCTCCTCGCCTCTCCAGGTAGCGGGCAAGGCGCGCGGGGGTTGGTTCTTCGAGGCTTCGGCGCCGGTGGCGGTTATAAATCTGGAAGGGAAGATCGTTGGAGAAGGCCACGTCGAGGCGGTGGGAGATTGGATGACGTCGGAGTTCGTGCCGTTTAAGGGCACCATCACTTTCACCGCGAGCTCAAGCTCGACCGCGGCGGCAGTCCTCTTCATGAACGACAATCCTTCAGGCCAGGCCTCGACCTCTAAGTACTTGGCGGTGCCGGTCTTCTTCGCTACTCAGTAGCACGAGTCTCGGGTAGTGGGGCCGTTTTCTTATCCTCGCGAGGGAAGGGGATGCTGTTGCGCACAGGAACTTTCCTAATGATCTCGATGATCTCGTCGTGGTTGTCGGTGATGTGATAGAGCTGCAAGTCCTCGGGCAAGATGGTGCCGCGCGAGAGAAGCTCTTTGGTCATGAAGGTCTCCAAAGACTTCCAGTAATCGCTGCCGACACAGATAAGCGGGACGCCGACCACTTTCCTAGTTTGGATGAGGGTGATCATCTCGAAGAACTCGTCGAGAGTGCCGAATCCGCCTGGGAAGAAGATAAACGCTTCAGCCGAGAAGGAGAGGAGGACCTTGCGCACGAAGAAGTAATACGAATCGATACCCTCCGTAATATATTTGTTGGTGATCTGTCCTTGCGGGATCTCGATAGTCAGGCCCAAGGAGGTGCCGCCCGCTTCGAAGGCGCCTCTGTTGGCCGCCTCCATGATGCCCGGGCCTCCGCCCGAGAGGACAGAGTAGCCAAGCTCCTTGGCGATCTTGCCAGCCAGAGCGCGAGCGCTTACGCAGTGGGGATTGTCTTCTTTGAATTGGGCCGAGCCGAAGAAGGTGACGGACCTCGGATAATTCTCAAGGAATTTGAAGCCCTCGCTAAACTCCTTGGCAATCTCGTGGATGCGCTCGCGAGCTACGGTTTGGATTTCTTCTTTAGTAAGAGTCAGAGCATTTAACGGGTCTTGTTGCATGGACCATATAATAGTACACTTGAGTACATAGCCACAAGTGATATGAAAAGACTTTCAATAGAACAATCAATAGCAGTCGCAGTCGCACTCTCGTTGGTCGCATTCTTCCTCTACGGCGGTACGATCATGGGCCTCTTTAATCAAACTCAAGCACAAACTACAGTGGATAATCAAACAGCAAGCGGTGTGGCAGTCACAGATATAGCCGTCGGTAACGGCGCCGTCGCCGGTCCGGGCGACACAGTGAGTGTGCATTATGTCGGCACTCTGCCAGATGGCAAGGTCTTCGACAGCTCCTTGGATCGCGGGCAGCCCTTCACCTTCCTTCTTGGTGCTGGACAGGTCATTCGCGGATGGGACGAGGGTGTAGCAGGGATGAAGGTGGGCGGCAAGCGCAAGCTCGTCATCTCTCCCGACTATGGCTACGGCTCGAGAGCAGTGGGACCGATCCCGGCCAACTCCACCCTTATCTTTACCGTCGATCTCTTAAACGTTACCAAGGGTTCTAAGTAGACATAATGCATCACGCCTATCTCCTTCTCGGCTCTAAGGAAGCTGGCGAGGCCTTTCTCGAATCTGCCTTGGCCACTTTGGGTGTAAGGCGAGAGGGTAATCCAGACGTCTACCACTTCTCTAGAGAGGTATTCGACATTGCTGATGCGCGCATGCTTATAGACAAGAGCATCGAGAAGGCCTTCGGCGAGCGCAAAGTTTTCATCATCTCCTCGGCACGCTTCACCCTCCAGGCGCAAAACGCGCTTTTGAAAACCTTCGAGGAGCCGATCTCTAACACCCACTTCTTCATCATGGCTCGAGAGCCATTGCTTTTGCCCACCCTGGTCTCGCGGGTGCAGGTGGTGCGGGTGGAGGGGGAGGCGCAGATAGTGCCAGAGGCGCAAAAGTTCTTGGGCCTGGCCCTTGCCAAGCGCTTGGACTTTGCCAAGAAGTTCGAAGATTCCTTGCCAGACTTTCTCGACTCGCTTTTACTTCAATTGAAAAATGGCGGAGCCTCTCTCGAGACTTTGAAAAAAGTTTTCACCCTCCGCCTTTTCGCCTCCGACCCTGCGGCGCAATCTCGCCTCATCTTGGAGCATTTGGCACTAGTTTTATAAAAGAAACCGCCCGCGAAGCGCGTGCGGCTTCGGGGCGGGTCACTTCTTGATGATCTCGATTACGACTGCTGACGCCGCTCCGTTCAGGGCGACGATGAAGCAAAAGAGAGCGAAGAATAGAGCTGAGGCATACCTCTTCCTCTCGATGAAGTATGCTGCACTGATTGCCAAAAATAGTGAACCTGCAAGCGAAGGGATCGACATAGGGACCTTGCGACATAGTCGCAGCGGAGGGTTTATGTATCTACTATAATCATACTACTTTTCAGCTATAAAGTCAAGTATAAAATAAAGCTTAAAAATATGTGCTAAAATATCGCTATGGCACAGAACTTTTCTGGATTTAAACAGGCGGCAGAGGCGACGGTGCATTGGCTCCAAGGCGAGTTTGCGGGCTTGCGCACTGGCAGGGCCACTCCCAATATTTTGGACGCAGTCTCCGTGGAAGCCTACGGCTCGAAGATGGCTGTGAACCAACTAGCCTCCGTTACTATCGAGGATCCGCGCACCCTTCGTGTGACTCCGTGGGACAAAGCCGTGGTGAAGTCGATCGACAGCGCAATTAGGGAGTCGAACCTCGGCCTCTCTGTCTCAGTTGACGACCAGGGCTTGCGCATCTCCTTTCCAGAGCTGACCTCAGACCGCCGTCAGTCGCTGGTGAAGGTGGCCAAGCAGAAGCTCGAGGAGGCTCGCGTCCGCATCCGCTCAGAACGGCAGAAAGTTCTAAATGAGATAGAGAAGAGCGAGGCCGGAGACGACGACAAAGCCCGCAGCAAGACCGAGCTCCAAAAGCAGGTCGACGACATCAATAAGAAGCTCGAGGAAATGTCCGAGAAGAAGGAAAAGGAAATCTCTGAATAATGACCATAATCATTTTCTTCATCATCTTGAGCATCTTGGTCATTGTCCACGAGCTGGGCCACTTCTTCGTGGCCAAGCGCGCCGGTATCAGGGTGGACGAATTCGGCCTCGGTTATCCGCCGAGAGCCAAGAATCTTTTCAATTGGAAGGGGACCACCTTTACCCTAAACTGGCTGCCCTTCGGCGGCTTCGTGAAGATCTTTGGCGAGAATCCGGCCGAGGACGGGGGAGACGTAAGTGATCCAAGGAGCATCGCCTCCAAACCGCGCCTCACCCAAGCGGCGGTCTTGGTAGCGGGAGTCTTCATGAACTTCCTCTTTTCCTGGGCGCTCATCGCCCGTGGTTTTATGGTGGGCCTGCCAGCCTCCACCGACTCGGGGCCCCTCCCGCCTCCTCGCCCGAGCCCGTAACCTTCAACGTCTCAAGAAGCGGAGTGTCTCTCGATCTTACTGCCACGCCAAGCGAAAGCGTGGTGAGCGGCAAGCTCGCAGTGGGAGTCGGTCTCGACGAAGTAGGTATAGCCAAACTTGGGATTTTGCAATCAATCTGGCAAGGATTGAAGACCACCGCAGAGCTGACCTGGCTTACGCTCATAAGCCTCCTAAGTTTTATCAAAGATGCAGTGGTCGGCCATGCCAATTTGAGCGAGGTGACGGGACCAGTCGGCATCGTCTCTTTAGTCGGAGATGCCAGGCATATGGGCTTCACCTATCTCCTCTCGCTCACCGCGCTTATCTCAATTAATCTCTCTATTATCAATCTCTTGCCCATCCCGGCGCTCGATGGCGGCAGGCTCCTCTTCCTCGGCATCGAAGCTATCAGGCGCAAGAAAATTTCTCCCAAGGTCTTCAACACTATCAACGGCATCTCCTTCGCCCTCCTCATTTTGCTTATGATTATCGTCACTGTTCGCGACGTTGCCAATCTATTCTAAATAGTTTTATTTGTGGCCGCTTTCGGGTACACTAGGGCCATGCGACAGAGTCAACTATTTACGAAAACCAGGAAGGAAGCGCCGAAGGACGAGGTCTCGAAGAATGCCGAACTCCTCATTCGAGGAGGATTTATATATAAGGAGATGGCTGGGGTATACGCTTTCTTGCCGCTCGGATTGCGCGTGCTGAATAAGATTATTGAGATCATTCGTGAGGAAATGAACGCAGTTGGAGGTCAAGAGCTCTCACTTACCGCTCTCCAAGAAAAGGAATTGTGGGAGAAGACTGATCGCTGGAGTGATGAGAAGGTGGATGCCTGGTTTAAGACGAAGCTTAAAAATGAGACCGAGCTTGGTCTCGGCTTTACTCACGAGGAGCCGCTGACTCGGCTTATGAAGGAATACGTATCCTCATACCGAGACTTGCCGTTCTCCGCGTATCAATTCCAGACCAAATTTAGAAATGAAGCCCGGGCCAAAAGTGGTCTCATGCGCACTCGGGAGTTTATCATGAAGGATTTGTATTCATTTTCTAAAGACAAAGCGGAACACGATATGGTGTACGAGAAGATTAAGCAAGCCTATATAAATATTTTCAACCGACTGGGTATAGGAGGCAGCACTTATGTGACCTTTGCCTCCGGCGGCGTCTTTTCAGAGTTCTCGCACGAGTTCCAGACTCTCTCGGAGGCTGGTGAGGATATCGTCTATGTTGATGAGGATAAGAGAATAGCAGTAAATAAAGAGGTCTATACCGACGAAGTCCTAGAGTCACTGGGTCTCAACAAAAGTAATTTGAAGGAGAGGAAAGCGGTTGAGACGGGTAACATCTTCACCCTTGGGACACGCTTCTCCGAGGCCCTTGGTCTCACCTACAAAAACGAACACGGAGAGACGACGCCTGTATTCATGGGCTCGTACGGTATCGGCCCAGCACGAAGCATGGGAACGATCGTCGAACTATATTCTGACGAAGCCGGTATTATGTGGCCACGATCTGTCGCGCCATTTCGCGCACACCTCTTAACTCTCGGTGAGGATGAGAATATCAAAACCCTTGGAGATGAAGTGTATAAAACTTTGGAGGCTGAAGGGGTGGAAGTCCTCTACGACGACCGCGAGGCGCGGGCGGGAGAGAAGTTTGCCGACGCGGATTTGATCGGTATCCCGACCCGAGTGATCATCGGCAGCAAAACGCTCGAGTCGAAGATGCTCGAGGTCAAAGATCGAGCAACGGGCGAGGTTGAGCACAAGACCTTAGCGCATTTATTGCAAGAACTTAAAAATGGCTAACTTCTTTAGTAAAGAGAATTTCAGACGCATGTTCAGCCACGACATCGGGGTTGATTTGGGCACGGCCAATACCTTAGTCTACGTCCGCGGCCGTGGAATTATCATAAACGAGCCCTCGGTCGTGGCTATCAATCAGAAGACTGGCCAGGTCGTGGCCGTCGGCAGCGAGGCCAAGGCCATGCTCGGCCGTACGCCCTCGCACATTAGCGCCGTGCGGCCCTTAGTCGATGGAGTGATCTCCGACTTCGAGGTTACTGAGGAGATGCTCGCTTATCTCTTGAGCAAAGCGCAGGAGGGAGGGAGGAAGACCTTCGGCCCGCGCGTAGTCGTCGGTGTACCCTCGGGCATAACCAACGTCGAGATCAGAGCGGTGCGCGATGCCGCCAAGAACGCCGGAGCCGGCGAGGTCCACATCGTGGAAGAGCCCATGGCCGCAGCTATCGGTATGCGCCTGCCCGTGCACGAGCCGGTGGGGAGCATGGTCCTCGATATCGGAGGCGGCACCTCGGACATTGCCGTGCTCTCGCTTGGCGGAGTAGTGCTCTCCAAGAATCTGCGCATTGCCGGAGACAGATTCAACCAAGACATCGTCTCTTATATAAGGAGCCAATTTAAGATCTTAATAGGCGAGAAGACGGCCGAGCAGGTCAAGATCGCCATTGCCTCGCTCATCGAGGGCGAGACGCCGCTTGAGGCGAGGGTCAAAGGGCGAGACTTGGTAAGCGGCCTCCCGCGCGAGGTGATCATCACGGACGCCGACATGCGCGAGGCTCTCTCCGGTTCTGTCGAGAGCCTAGTTAATGGCGTGAGCGAGGTCCTAGAGTCGACTCCGCCGGAGGTCTTGGGAGACGTGATCGAGCGCGGCATCTTCTTGGCTGGAGGCGGAGCTCTCATCAAGGGCTTGCCGGAATTGTTGCAAAGCGAGCTCAATATCGCGGTGCACGTCGCTTCC
Organism: Candidatus Parcubacteria bacterium; assembly: GCA_019661895.1. Lineage (GTDB taxonomy): Bacteria > Patescibacteriota > Minisyncoccia > Phycocordibacterales > Zambryskibacteraceae > JAIFWN01. Next base: position 7,785 of record JAIFWO010000008.1, read on the forward strand.
GATCCTCTCACCGCCGTGGCCCGAGGCACGGGCATCATTTTGGAAGAGATCGATAAGTACAGAGATATTTTAATTGAAAATGAAGACGAACTACCGCCCAAGAAATAATAGAGCCTCTGGGCGCAAGCGTCTGACGCTCGTGGCTACCCTTTTAGTCATAGGAACTGCCGGCTTTTTTGTTTTGCGCGGGCCGATCCTTACCGGCGCTGCTCCGGCTTGGAAGGGGGCCAATGCCCTTTCCGCGCGGATAGACGTGTGGCTTGGCCTCCTTTCTTCCAAAGAGAGCTTGGCGAGAGAGAACGAGTTATTGAAGCAGCAAATCCTCTCTCGAGAGGCACTCATCATGTCCTTGCGAGCCGTTTCGGATTCGAGAGAAGAACTTCTTCGAGTCTATGGGCGCACCGCCTCGACCACCGGTATTGCCGCGGCCGTTCTCGTTCACCCGCCAGAGACTCCGTACGACGTCTTGGTCCTTGATGCCGGTCTGAGCGAGGGAGTGCGCGAGGGGCAGAGAGCCTTTCTGCCCGAAGGGGGGCTTATAGGAAATGTCGTGCAAGTCTCAAGTCACGAGTCGCGTGTCCTCATGTACTCCTCGAGCGGAGTGCGGACGGACGCCGTTTTGGAACGAGGCGCAGTACCGGTAAATCTCCAAGGCCTCGGTGGAGGCAACTTCAAGATCGATGTGCCCAAGGAGGTGGTCGTGGTGGTGGGCGACAGAGTGATTGCTCCTGGTATCGTCGGCCATATGATCGGTGTGGTCGGAGAGGTCGAGACGGCGCCTACGGACTCAGCTCTCCACGCCCGTATTGTGAGCGCGGCCTCCGTCTCGAGCGTGCGTTACGTAATAATTAAATAGTATGCGCTCTCTCGCCACTCTTTTTTGCTTCCTTTTAGTACTACTTACGCCGTATTGGATGTACTTCCCGGCTATCATCCTTTGCATTATCCTCTTCCCGCTCTACGGAGAGGGCATCATCTTAGGCTTACTTATTGATGTGCTCTATGGCCGACCGCACCTCGGCCTAGTATTGGACTTCCCATTTGGTATGATAGCAGGCGTCTGTGTGCTCTTGGCGGCCCCCATCCGAGAGCACTTGCGCTTCAATGCCTAAATATTTCCTTCGCAAATTTAAGAATGGCCTTTCCAAGAAGTATCAGGACATTAATCCTGAAGATATCTTTCTTGATTCCACCAACCTTCCCGGACTCAATCACGAGCGCTTGGAAGGGAGGATGGAGCAGCCGATCACGGAGAAGACCTTCCTTTTCCTTAAATTTGTCTTTGTCATCATCGCCATCTTCCTGGCTGGCAAGCTCGGCACCCTCGAGATCATGAAGGGCAAGGTCTATGCAGAGATCTCCGAGACCAATCGCTTAGACCGCACTATCATCTTTGCCGACCGAGGAGTCATTTATGACAGGAATCATGTGGTGCTTGCCAGTAACGCCGTCAAGACAGACGGCAGCGAGTACGCCGCTCGGGTGTATGCTCCCTTCGAGGGTCTGGCCCCCGTGCTTGGATATGTGAAGTATCCTTCCAAGGACTCTTCCGGCAATTACTACGATGAGGATTACCACGGCCAGGCCGGGGTCGAGAAGGTCTATGACAAGGAACTGGCTGGGGCAAATGGCAGCAAACTCATCGAGACCGACGCGCGCGGCCAAGTGGCCTCGGAGGGAGTGGTTGATGATCCTCAAAGCGGCAAGGACCTGACGCTCTCGATCGACGCGCCTTTGACCCAGAAGCTCTATCAGTCGATGGCGAGTTTAGCAGCAGAGCGCGGCTTCGTGGGCGGGGCGGGAGTAATTATGGACGTGCGCACCGGCGAGATCGTGGCGCTTGCCAGCTACCCCGATTATGATCCAAACGTTATTACAGAGGGCGCCGACCAGGCTGAGATCGCGAGACTCCTAAGCGCTCCTAGCAAGCCATTCTTGAACCGCGCCGTCGCCGGTCTCTACACTCCCGGATCGATCGTCAAGCCCATCGTGGCGCTCGGGGCGCTCAGTGAGGGGGTCATTGATCCGTTAAAGAGCATTTTATCAACGGGCTCTATCTCTCTTCCCAATCCCTACTTCCCGGACAAGCCCTCAGTCTTCCGCGACTGGAAGGCGCATGGCTGGATCAATATGCGCGAGGCTCTGGCAGTGTCCTCAGACGTCTACTTCTACGAAGTGGGAGGAGGATTCCAAGATCAGAGAGGCCTTGGCATCACCAAGCTCGATAACTACTTCACCCTCTTCGGCATGGCGGAGCGCACCGGCATAGATTTGCCCGGTGAGGCCGAGGGCTACATTGCCAATCAAGCCTGGAAGGCCGAGAATTTCCCCGACGATCCGACCTGGCGCATTGGAGACACCTACCACACCGCCATCGGACAATACGGTACTCAAGTCACGCCTCTTGAGGCAGTGCGGTGGGTCGGGGCATTGGCTAATGGCGGCAAGCTCCTCGTCCCATCTGTCGTTGCTGGCGGCAAGTCAGAGGATAAAAGAATTTTCCGCACTCTCACAATTGCAGAAAATGATTTTCAAATTGTCCGCGAGGGCATGCGCCAAGGGGTGAATGGCGGGGGAGTCGTAGCAGCCCTTAATACTCCGGCTGTGGCCATTGCCGGCAAGACCGGTACGGCCGAGTTGGGCGCCAAGAAGCAATTTGTAAACTCGTGGGTCACAGGCTTCTTCCCTTATGGCAACCCTCACTACGCCTTCGCGATCATTATGGAGAAGGGTCCCGTCGCCAATCTTGTCGGTGCCCCCTCCGCCTTCCGCCAAGTCATAGACTGGATGGCGGAGAATACCCCACAATATTTTGAATAATCTGACTTGATTTTAGGCAAGCTCAAGCGTATAACTCATCTAGACATTTGTATATCACATGCGCCGTGGAGGTGCCTATGACTACCCTGCAGCAAGTCGAACTGGTGTGTCCAGTATGCGAGTCTCGATTTAAAAGCCAGGAAGTCGTTTCTACCAATGCATTTGGCGGCAGGCGCACGGACCTCCATGAGCGCGCAGCGGGCACCCAGCCATTGCCGTACCGAGTGTATATGTGCAGTGAGTGCGGATACTCGGCTATTCCTGGAGATTTCGGCAGATTGGAAATCGACGAGCAGGTGAAAGAGCGTGTTATAGAAATAATAAAACCTCGGCTTGGTCAATCCGAGCCGGTCACGGCTTCAGAAAAATATGAATTTGCCGCAAAAATCCTTGAATGGTCAGGGCATGGAGCAGAGTTCATCGCAAACAGATATTTGAGGGCAGCCTGGTCGTGCGTCGAGGAAGGCGATGTCGAGGCCGAGAGGTATTTCCGCCTTAAGGTTATCGCCAAGCTCGGAGAAGCGCTTGGAACTTTCGATGGAGTCGAGCGCAATCAAAGAGCCATGTATACCTACCTCGTCGGTGAACTCTGGAGGCGGGTCGGCGATAACCGGCTAGCGGCCGAGTGGTTCAACCGAGTGGAATCGGAAGTTCTTGATCCGTCCGGGGAGAAGTGGCTTAAATTTGCCAGACAACAGCGTGATTGTCCTCGTGAGTGGTTAAGTTAGCAACAGAGCGCGGCTTCGGTCGCGTTTTTTATTGTCTAAAGTCGAGCTTGATTTTTTAAGTATTTCTGGTATCATGTACCGAATTAATTGTAGATATGAATACCGAATACCTTACCCAGGAAAAGTTCGATCAGTTCAAAAAGGAGCTTGAGTTCTTGAAGTCTGTGAAGCGCACCGAGATCGCCAAGTCTTTGGAGTATGCCAAGAGTCTCGGAGACCTCTCCGAGAACGCCGAATACCACGAAGCTAGGAACTCGCAAGCGGTGGTCGAGGACCGCATCAACCATCTTGAAGCCATTTTGAAGTCGGCTTCCATCGTCTCTGGCCACAACACCGATTACGTCACAGTCGGCTCGGTAGTTACCGTACAAAAGGATGTCGATAAATCCAAGCGCGAGTACACGCTCGTCGGCAGCGAGGAGGCCAATGCCGCGGAGGGCAAGATCTCCGTCCGCTCACCGCTCGGCCAAGCCATCTTAGACAAGAAGAAGGGGGAATCCTTCACCTTCTCGACGCCAGCCGGTTCTATGACCTACAAGGTTATTGATATACAATAGGTCCGTGGCTTCGATAGAAGAAATACGTGAGGCGAGGTTAAAGAAACTCAAACTTCTGGAAGAGAAGGGTATCAACCCGTATCCAACTACGGCGCATCAGGATAAAACTCTTAAGGAAGCGATAGATAATTTCGATACCATATCAGAAGGCGGTGAACATTTGCATCTGGTCGGGCGCATTCTCTCTATTCGCGGACAAGGCAAGATCATCTTTTTTGATTTCGATGATGGCACGGCGCGGTTCCAAGCTTTCCTTAAGCACGGCGAGCCGACTAAGGTAGAGGACTTCGAATTATTCCAAGCCGCCTTTGATATTGGTGATTTTGTCGAAGTAAGGGGCACCTTGTTCCTGACCAAGAAGGAGGAGAAGAGTATATTGGTAGAAAATTTAAGAATGCTCAGTAAGTCCCTGCGCCCCTTGCCCGAGAAGTGGCACGGCTTACAGGATATTGAAGAGAGATTCCGGAAGCGATATTTGGATTTGATCGCCAGTCCAGAAGTTAAAGAGCGCTTTGTGATTAGGGCCAAAATTATCGCGCTCATCAGAGAGTTTTACGTGAACAAAGGCTTCATCGAAGTCGACCTGCCCAACCTCCAGCCTCTTGCCGGCGGAGCCACGGCCGTGCCTTTCACCACCACGCACCGCGCTCTTGGCATGGAATTTTTCTTGCCTATTGCTCAGGAGTTGTATCTCAAGGAGCTCTTGGCCGGTGGGATGCCCAAGGTCTTCGAGATGGGGAAGCGCTTCCGTAACGAAGGCATCGATACCACTCACAACCCCGAGTTCACCATGCTTGAGTCGAACGAAGCCTACGCCGACGCCGCCTCACAGCGCGCATTTATCGAAGAACTTTTCAAATTTGTAGTCCAAGGCGTCTTTGGCAAATTGGAATTTGAATACGACGGCCAGAAGATTAGTATGAGCGAATTTAAGGTGATGAAATATCCTCTTCTGACAAGCGACGAGGAATATAAAAAGAATATTCGCCCCACTCTGATCCAGCCGACCTTCATCATCGACTACCCAGTCGCCTTTAACCCATTTGCCAAGCGCAAGGATGATAATCCGGAGCTTATCGACCGCTTCCAGCTCGTGGTGAGCGGGGTCGAACTTGTGAACGCCTTCTCAGAATTAAATAATCCAATAGATCAGAGTGAGCGCTATGTAGCAGAGGACAAGAAGGGTGCGAAAGGGGAGAAGGAGATCTCGCCAAGCGATCTTGAGTACCTTGAGGCCATGGAGTACGGCATGCCGCCCAACGGCGGCATCGGCATTGGCATCGACCGCTTGGTCATGCTCCTCACGAACGTCTCCAATATCAAAGAAGTGATCCTCTTCCCAACCCTCAAGCCGAAGAATTGACAAATAAGTATAAATAGTGCAAAATATAAAAGGATTGTTTTTTGCACCTATTCCAGGAGATGAGATGGCTAGCGATAAGAGTGGGCCCGCAAAGGTGAGCCTCGTCGAGATATACGATGCCCTTGGCGTCATTGAAAAGTATGTTATCGAAGGCTCCGATGCTGATGTTCGGGCAAGCAGAGATGTCGAAATGCGTCTCATGCTCTCGAGCACTCTTAAAAGAGCTCTTGCCAGGATGGAAGGAAATGTCGATCCGGTCGTGGAGATGCCACTACCGGTCAATTGGTCCCCTGAACTGAATCAAAGTGTCCAGGTCATTGTCAATGAAGTAAATCCGCTACCACGTACATGGAAGTATGGTTATCTGCAAGACATCTTCGCAGAAATCATCCGTCGCATTAAGGATAAGTAACGCACAACTCGGAGACCCTATGCGTCGGCTGCTAGCCGTCATCTCGTTGTTGGTACCGTTCTCGCTCACTGCGCAGACGGAAGTCAGTGGATACTGGGCCAGGGAAGATAAGTTCTTTCCTCAGATCACTTACTTCCGCTCGGATAGCATTGCACCGCATACCAGTTACTTTCTCTGGTCGCTCGTCAATAACGGGTGGGCAGAGAACGTCGTTGGCTTTGGCACCAAGGTCAAGGGGCTCAGTATGAGCGCCGGTGCCGGTATCGAGACGGTCAAGGATGATTGGTGGAGAGTGCAAGGCAATCTCTACTATGGATCATCGACCAATTATGGTTACGCCTCGGTCGAGACTGGAGGAAGTGGAGCGTGGTATTTGTTCGAAGTGACCTCGCGAGAGCCCATGGTCCAAGTCTTCGACACCGATCGCTTCGGCATCGGTCTTCGATTCCAGCGCTTTGTTGGGCTTGGGCCTCGCCTCGAGTGGCAGCTTAGTCCGCATCTGTTGGTGTGGATGGTGCCAGTGGCCTGGGATGTGGAGAAGAGGGATTCTCCCCAACATTTCGTGTTCACCCTGCGCTACACGCCGTAATATGTTCCAACGCCCGATCTTGTATGAGACCCGGGCGTTTTTCTTTTAGTTTTATACTGCGAAATAAAATAGCTCATCTGGCAAGAGGAAAAGTGGATAAGAATGGTGGGCGAGTGGAGGGGTGTGGGATAGAATGGTAAACAAGTGGGATGAAGTGGAATGAACAATGTTTATCGGAGAGTACACACATACCGTCGATGAGAAGAAGCGCTTCTCATTACCCGCCAAATTTCGGAAGGAACTTGGCAGGAAGGTCGTAGTCACTCGCGGTAAGGACCATTGCTTGTACCTCTATCCCGCTAAGACTTGGGCCCAGATCTCGAAGGAGGTGCAGGGCTTGGGACATGTGGAGAGGGATGAGCGCTTCGTGCGCTTCACCTTCTCTGGAGCATCCGAGGTCGAGATAGATTCCATCGGCCGCGTCCTCATCCCAGAATTCCTCCGGGAGTTCGCAGAGCTCTCGAGCGCCGTAGTGCTCACTGGCGTCCATGACCGCGTCGAGATCTGGAACGACAAGAACTGGGACGAGTATAGACGCAGGCTTGAGTCGGAGTATGCATAAGAGCGTTCTTGTACGGGAGGCGATAGAAGGGTTGAATCTTAAGGAAGGAGACATCTTCGTCGACGGTACTCTCGGAAGTGCCGGGCATAGTGCGGAGGTGGCCAAGCGCTTCGGAGACGAGGTCGAGATCATCGGTCTCGATCGCGACATCGAGGCCTTGGAGCGAAGCGGTGAGAAGTTGCGGACTCTCACAGCGGCGGCTACTTTGAAGCTAGGAAGCTTCAGGAACATCGATACAGTCCTTGCGGATCTCGGTATCAGTCAGGTGAACGCCATCCTTCTTGACCTCGGACTCTCTTCAGATCAGATAGAGGTCTCGGGGAGAGGGTTTACCTTCCAGAAGGACGAGCCCTTGAAGATGACAATGTCGAAGGGGGAGGAAGGCTTAACGGCCGAGACCATCCTCAACACCTGGGACGAAGAGTCGATCGAACTTATCCTGCGCGGCTTCGGAGAAGAGAAATACTCTAGGAAGATCGCCGCCGAGATAGTGCGAAGGAGAGAGGATAAGCCTTTTGAAACGACGTTTGACTTAGTTCGGGCAGTGGTTGCTGCCGCCCGCCCGAACGACCGAACTCTTTCGGTCGGGCAGGTACCAGCCTCACATAAGCGTTTCAAGATCCATCCTGCCACTCGCACCTTCCAAGCCTTGCGCATTGCCGTGAACGAAGAATTGACTGCTCTCGAAGAAGGGTTGGAGAAGGGCTTTGAGGTGCTCGCTCCACAGGGCCGCTTCGTCGTTATCTCCTTCCACAGCCTCGAAGACCGGATAGTCAAGAACTTCTTCCGCGATCGGGTGAAGGAGGATAAAGCGCAAGCTGTCACTAAGAAGCCGGTCGTGGCAAGCGAGGAAGAGGAGCAAGAGAACCCGCGCGCAAGAAGCGCCAAGCTAAGAGTGTTAGAAAAGCTGTGATCATTCCATTTAAAACAATTTCATACGATACGCGTGTCCGCACATTTTGGACACTTACGCTCATTGGTGTTGTCTCGCTTGCCCTTTATGTCTACGGAGTCTTAGCCACGGTGCACCACACGGTGGCCCGCCAGGCTCTCCAAGCCCAGGTCTCAGAGCTTACCACGCAGGTAAGCGAGCTCGAATTTAAGGCCATCGCTCTTAAGAATGAGGTAAATCTTAACCTCGCTATGAGTAGAGGCTTCAAAGAGGTCACTGACCCATTGTTTATCTCAAGAAGTGCGGCCAAATCCCTTTCCTTTAACACTCCTGGCCGTTAAGATTGAGTCATGAAGAATTCAGAAGGCCGACTGCGCTTCCTTTCTATTGGGATCATTTCCTTTGCGCTGGTGCTTATCTCCAAGCTCTACTTCGTCCAGATCGTCTCCAATGACGTCTTCAAGGCCAAGGCCGATCATCAGTACGTGGCAGGAGCGAACTTCTTCGACAGAGGTTCGATTTTTTTTAGCGCTAAGGACGGTACGCTGGTGCCGGCCGCGACGGTCAAAAGCGGCTTCACCCTCTCTATCAACCCGCAATTGATCGCCAAGAACTCCAATGCCGAAGTCGTCTACGAAAAGATCTCGAAGGTCACCCCCATAGATAAGAACCTCTTCGACCAGAAAGTGGCTAAGGTAAGTGACCCATACGAAGAGCTTGCCAAGCGCTTGCCCTCTGAGTTAGCAGATAAGATCCAGAGTCTTGCTCTGCCAGGCGTGTCGGTCTATAAAGACGAATGGAGAGTCTACCCTGGCGACAACATGGCCGCGCATGCGGTGGGGTTCGTGGGCTTTGGGGGGCCGACGGGGGATGAGCTGGCGGGGCGCTACGGCCTCGAGCGCTCCTACGAGTCCGTTTTGAAGCGCGAGCGCGATGGAGCCTTCGTTAACTTCTTCGCGGAAGTCTTCTCGGACATTAAGAAATCGGTGACAGACGGCAGCCTCGAGGGCGACATCGTCACCACCATCGAGCCGACCGTTCAAGCCATGCTCGAAGAGGAATTGGCTAAAGTGGAGGAGCAGTATCACTCCGAGTTTACCGGAGGCATCGTCATTGATCCCAAGACCGGCGAGATCTACGCCATGGCCCTCGACCCCACCTTCGATCCCAACGACCCCAACACCGCCAAGAACGTGGGCGTCTACTCCAACAAACTGGTCGAGGACCGCTTCGAGATGGGCTCGATCATTAAGGCGCTGACCATGGCCGCAGGCATTGACTCGGGTGCGGTGACGGCCAAGACCACCTACAACGATCCAGGCTGCCAGACCTTAAACAAGAAAACCTTTTGTAATTACGACAACAAGTCTCACGGCAACAACCTGTCCATGCAAACGGTCTTGAACAAGTCCTTAAATACCGGAGTGGCCTTCGTCGAGCATAGAATTGGCAATGAGACCTTCAAGAAGTATATGCTCGCCTACGGCCTTGGCTCGACAACCGGAGTCGATCTTCCAAACGAGGGCCGCTCGCTCGTCTCGAACCTCGAGAGTCCGCGCGACCTTGAGTATGCCCAGGCCTCATTCGGCCAGGGCATTGCTCTCACGCCTATTCAAACAGTGCGGGCCCTCTCCACTTTAGCTAACGGCGGTTACGTCATTACTCCGCACCTGGTCAAAGAGATTAAATATAAGATCGGCACTTCCAAAAAGATCTCCTATCCCAAGAGTGAGCCGATCTTTAAGCCTGGGACCTCAGAGGCCATCTCCCGCATGCTTACCGATGTAGTCGACAACGCTCTGAAGGAGGGTTCGGTGCGGCTCGCGAACTACTCCATTGCCGCGAAGACCGGTACCGCCCAGATCGCCCGCTCGGGCGGGTACTATGAGGACCATTATCTCCACTCCTTCTTTGGCTACTTCCCGTCTTATGAGCCGCGCTTCCTGGTCTTCCTCTACACCTATTACCCTAAGGGGGTGCAGTATGCCTCTGAGACGCTTACGGACAGCTTCATTAATATGGCTAAATTTTTGCTAAACTATTACAACATCCCGCCGGACCGCACCGCGCCACCCCCGCCCACTGTCCGTATGTAATATGAATTTCAAATCATCTCTCAAGTACCTCGTGAGCTACCTCCTGGAGAAGGAGTCCGTAGCGATATTAAAGAAATATAAGCCCAAGATCGTCGCCATCACCGGCACGGTGGGCAAGACCTCGACTCGAGATGCAGTCTTTGCCGCTCTCTCGCAGTTCGTCCATGCGCGCAAGAGCCCGAAGAATTTTAATACCGATATTGGCGTGCCGCTCACCATTATTGGCAGAGGTAATCCTGGAGCAGATCTTCTTGGCTGGCTTAATGTCCTTCTTGAGGGTCTTATCCTCATCATCCTTCCCAATCATTACCCCGAGTGGCTAGTGCTTGAAGTGGGGACAGACCGCCCGGGCGATATCGCAGATCTTGCCCGATGGCTCAAGCCCGACATCGTCATCATTACCAAGCTATCGAAGGTGCCCGTGCATGTGGAAGCCTTCAAGAATCCTGAGGAATTATTTAATGAGAAGGGTAATCTAGTGCGGGCTTTGAAGGAGGGCGGTACGCTTATACTTAACGCCGATGATGAAGACGTCATGGAATATAGAACCTTCACCGACGAAAACATCGTGCTCTTCGGCAGCACTGAGGAGAGCGATATCAGCGCCTCACATTACGAAATTGTTTACGACGAAGGCGGCAAGCCCACAGGCATCTGCTTCGACGTGAGCGTAAAGGGAGAGGTCTACGCCGTGAGGCTTCCTGACACCTTGGGCGAGCAGCATATGTCGCACGTGCTCGCGGCCATGGCGGTGTGCAAGCTTCTGGGAGAGAGTTTGGCCGTGGCCGCCAAGAGCTTCCACAAAGAGGAGCCAACCCCCGGGCGGATGCGGCTCATCCCAGGCAAGAATGGAGCCACTATCATAGACGACACCTACAACTCTTCTCCCGCGGCCCTTGAAGAGGCGCTCAATACTCTTGAACAAGTCAAGGGCAAGCGTAAGATCGCCATAATCGGAGATATGCTTGAACTTGGTAAATATTCTAGCGAGGAGCATCGCAAGGCAGGGGAGAGAGCGGGAGAGATTGCTGATATCTTTGCCACTGTCGGTGTCCGAGCCAAGCACATGGGAGCGAGAGAGGAATTACAATTCAATAATTCTACCGAAGCGGCCGAGTTTATGAAGGGAGAGGTGAGGGAAGGCGATGTAGTCTTGGTCAAAGGCTCGCAAGGAGTCCGCGTCGAGAAGGTGGTGGAAGCCCTCATGGCCGAGCCAGAAAAGAAGAAAAAACTCCTCGTCCGCCAGGATGAGGAGTGGGAGAAGCGTTAGGGCTGCATAGGCTTATGGAGCGAGACCTCGCCCGGTGCGTAGCCCTCGGGAGGGATGACCACCTTCTTCACCACATAGTACTGCTTGCCGTCGTGGATCACCTTCCTCCCGATGTCGTAGATCTCTCCGGGTTTGTTGCGTATAACCACCTTGATGTGGTCCGGATCAGTCTTGTATCTATTTTTATGTTCAAACTCGATCCCATGCCGACCCGGGGGCACACCTCCGCCCTTTCGCATAATACCTCCAGTGCAAGGCCTATAAAAAGTCTAGCATATAACAAAAAGAAACCGCCCGCAGAAGCGAACGGCTTCGGCGAGCGGGGTAGTCTACTCAACGTGCGAGATGGTCTCTGGGACGGTCGAAGCCCCATGCTCTACGAATTAAACTTGGCTGAACTTCTTTTTCGAAAAAGGTTGAGGCTTCTTCGAGAGTGGAATTCTCGGGAATGTAGTCCTTGATGTGCCAGTCCACACTAATCTCGGGTTCGAAGACTCCTGCTTTGGTCTCGCGAAAGGTGCTACTGTGGGTGACAATCGCAGGATCGGCACCCTCGTAAACCTCATCAAGAAACCAAAGCTCATCCCCCTCTTTCGGTAAACAAGGAGCTGAGATGTGCGCGTAACAAATCCAGGTCCTTCTACGTTTTTCGAGTGCCTTGAAACCTTCAACATGGATCTCGCAGTAGACTTTGATTTTCATAATACATTCTCTTTCCTAGTAACCAGAATGGCTACTAATCGTGCATGTGTCGACATGCGTTTATCACGATCCCGAAATAGGGGAAAGGCCTCCGTATAACATAATAATACAGCTAGACATAAATGTCAATCATGACCCACCATATACAAAATTGGAACTGGATATATGTTTGGATAGGGAAGTGCCGGGTTATATAAAAGACCGTTCGCTTTTGACGAACGGCCTGCTCTTCATTTCTTTGTCACCAAACCTACAAGAGCCTGCGCAGCTCTCTGATGCCTGAAGCCGTGCGGGTTGTGAGTATCTGCCCGTTCGGCGAGCTCTGTCATGACCATCTGAGCCCACCCCATCGGGACAAAAATTTGAGACAGGTAGTAAGCTGACGGTTTCGTTCCCTTCGTTACGGGGACAAACATGCAAACATCCCCAGTAACCACCGCCATCATCAGGCGCTTTCGGGGCAAATTTTCGCCAGTCCGGTACAGGCTTCCAAATTCCCCGAGCAGTCCATGCCCATTGGTTGAGTGAATGCGGAATCCTCGCTCCTTGATCAGATCAAAGAGTTGCTCGAGTTTACACCAACCCCAGCTGAATTTCGGATCTGGCAGAGATTGTGGCGGCTGCGAGTGAACTTGCTCACCTTGATTACCTACGAAGCGGTAGACCTGGGGAAGCATGGGTACGAGAAGCATAGAATCTCCTCCCTGTCTGTGACAGGTGGCTTAAGGAAATGGTGCACTGAGATGTGCAATCCATGTAATATAATATATCAAAAATTCAATCTGTCAATAGCATGAGCCACAATAATTTGCTCGTCGTCACTCGCAAATTTTCCAGCCCCGGACTCGGCTGTTTTCCTGCTAGAAAACATGCCTCCGTCTTCACAAAACGAAGAAAACTGCAGCAGTGCAGTTTTCTTGTTCTCACGTTTTGTGACCCTACGGAGAGTCGAACTCCGCTTCTATCCTTGAGAAGGATATGTCCTAGCCGATAGACGATAGGGCCGTTGAGAAAAAAGAATAGCACAAAAACGGGCTTTTTCAATAGTATTAAGGTACTAATCCGTCTTTATACTCTGAAGCGGTTCTTCGTGGTAAAATAAAACTGGACTATTACCGCCTGGAGGGCGCGATGCTGCGATTTGTGAGGCTTTATATGGAAGGTATCGACCCCGCGACGATTCGGATGCTTTCCGAGGAAATAGGCGAGCTTGACGCCTTTCGGCAGCACCGGACTTCTTCGGGTGAAAAGCCTTTGCTTTTCACCTCCAGCTGGGACAAACTCCGTAACCTCTTCGAAGTCCTTTCGGCCGATCCGGAACGGAGATTCAAGCTCTACCGCCAGGATGACTGGGGGACGATCGAAGAAATCACGAAGAGAGAGTTCAGAGAATTCTTTCTAGCCCACGCCGCTTGAGCCTTTGCTCTGGCGGTATTTTATTGATGAGCTTTGCAAAATTGTCAAGTGTGCTAGAATGCGGAAAGGAGTGCACAAGTGCGCCAATTTCACCGAGGGGGAGTCGATGCCAGACCGAGAGAATCGCGTCTACGTCGAGCCTATCGATGAGGACGCGCAGAAGTTCGTACAGGAACAGAGACCCGGCAGCGACGCCCAGGTAGAGATAGAGCGATACGTCGAGGGCCGTCTGCGTACCCTTATACTTCTAGATAGAGAGCTTGTCGATATCATGCGCGCCAAGAACGACATGTTCAGGGAGCGCATCGGCAAGGACGTCTACATCCTCAACGCTTTTGAGATGGATGAGAGGGGGACTTTCGTGCCGTACGGCCCGATCTGCGATCTGAAGGTGGACATGCGCCGGGTTTGCTAGCCGTCTTACTTTGGTGGGACGGCTTTTTCATTTATAATACTCGAATGACATTCAAAGAAGACGTCTATAGCGTGGTAAAAAAGATCCCAAGAGGGAAGGTGATGACATACAAAGAGGTGGCAGAAGCCATGGGTCATCCGCGCGCCGCTCGAGCGGTGGGCACGATTTTAAGTAGAAATGACGATCCTAAAGTGCCTTGCCATCGAGTCATCCACAGTAGCGGCAAGATCGGTAAGTACAATCACGTAAGAGGGAAGTCGAAGGAGCAATTGTTGAGGGAGGAAGGATATATAAAGTAAGTGAAAGGGCGAACCGGTGGGTCCGCCCTTTTATGTGCTTGATCAGCTGTCGTTTGTTGGAAGAGCGCGATCTTGTCCTCCCAACCGTTCTGACCGGCGAGGGATCCGACCGGCGGTGAATATGGAGCTGGTAGCTTTCGATATCGGAGTTGCGCGCAAGATCCCGTAGGCTTGGCTGACCTTTGGTTCAAGGTCGATCTCTTCCGCCGGAGTCAGTTTGACACCGAGGACGATCTGGGCCGAGGACATGGTGTCTTTCAGTGCAAGCTCGAAGGGCTGACCATTCCTCCTGCGTCTCTGGAGCTCTTGGACGAGCTTCGGCACATATTCGTCTTGAGCGATGTGCTTTGACATTATCCCTCCCTCGGGACAGTGTGATGATACCAGGTGCTTTCCTACTACTATCCTACTACAAAACTACTTAAAAGTCAAGTCAACCATTTCCCTTACCACTGTTCCATCGGCTTTACCCTTCAAATCCTTCATAATTAGGCCCATAAATTGATTCTTTTGAGTTGGATCAGTTATCCCCAGGTCGAGCTTCTTCTTGGCGACAAAGGCTTCGACCTCCTCACGAGACATTTGCTCTGGCAGGTAGCCTTCGAGGATAGCCAGTTCCACCTTCTCAGCGTCGGCGAGGTCTTGGCGGCGGCCCTTCTCAAATTGTTCAATGGAGTCCTTACGCTGCTTTACGGCGCGGCTTATGACCGCGAGGACATCTTCATCAGAGAGTTCCTCGTCTGGTTTGCGCTTCTTGGCTACGAGTTCGTTGGTAAAGGCGGCAGAGAGCCCGCGCAGGGTGGTGAGCTTGACTTGGTCGCGGGCTACAAGGGCTTGTTTGATGGCTTCTTTGATATCGGTTTGTAGAGACATACTTTCATTATATAATGGCCGGATGAGCGTTGCTATCCTCTTGGTGGGAGTGGTCGTGGCCATTCTTTTAGCCTTGCAGCTTATGCGTAGCGGCAGAGTGGCTACTGACGACGGCAGTGCCAAGCTCCTTCTCCAACAATTGAACGAGCTCTCCCGCACCGTCGACGCCAAGATGAGCGAGACCAATAAGATGATGCACGACTCGGTTCGCACTCAGTTTGGCGAGTCGGCCAAACTTATCCGCGAGGTCACCGAGGGCTTGACCAAACTAGATGAGACCAACAGGCAGGTCGTCTCATTCGCCGACCAGCTCCAAAGCCTGGAGAACATTTTGAAGAATCCCAAACAGCGCGGCATCCTCGGCGAGTATTATTTGGAAACGCTTTTGAAAAATTGTATGCCGCCCGGCAGCTTCCAGATGCAGTATCCATTTGCCGACGGCACTATCGTCGACGCGGCTGTGTTTGTGAAGGATAAGGTCATCCCGGTGGACTCCAAGTTCTCTTTGGAGAATTATAATCGCTTGGCAGAGTGCAAGGAGGAGGTCGAGCGTGAGCGCTTGGAGAAGGTCTTCGTGGGCGACCTCAAACTTCGCATTCAAGAAACGTCTAAGTACATTCAACCGGAGCAGGGGACCATGGACTTCGCCTTCATGTTTATCCCGCACGAGGCTATTTATTATGATCTGATCGTCAACAAGATCGGCGCTGAAGATGCTGAGAGCCTGATCCAGCGCGCCGCCTCGAAGTACAAAGTCATTATCGTCTCGCCCACTTCCTTCTTGGCCTACCTGCAAACAGTGCTTCAAGGACTCAAGGCGTTACAAATCGAGGAGACGGCGCAGGTGATAGTGAAGAGGGTAGAGGACTTGGGCAAGCACCTTAAGAGTTATGAGGATTATTACCAGAAGTTGGGCAACGCCTTGGGTACAGCCGTCAATCAATACAACTTCGCCGGCAAGGAACTTGGCAAGGTCGATAAGGACATCTTGCGCATCACCGGTACCCAGGCAGGCCTAGAAACATTGACTTTAGAGCGTCCTGCGTTAGAATAGACGACCTATGGCAGAAACTACAGCCACCAAGAAGCCCAAGGCCCCGAAGGTCTCTGTAGAGGCCTCCCAAGAGCCTACAGCAGTGCCTGCACCAACAAAGAAGGCCTCCAAGAAGGAGTACGCTTACGCTGTCATCGTCACTGGTGGCAAGCAGTACCGCGTCGCCCCAGGCCAGACTCTGAAGATCGAGAAGATGATCGGGGAGTACAAGGAAGGTGACACCATCACCTTCGACCAAGTGCTTTTGGCGGATGATGGGGGAGAGGACATTAACCTCGGCATGCCGATCGTCTCAGGTGTCTCTGTTACGGCTACGCTTAAGAAGATCGGCCGCTACAAGACTATTGATGTTATCAAATACAAGCAGAAGTCTCGATATTTTAAAAAGAATGGACATCGCCAGCCTTACTTCGAAGTCGTCATCGATTCAATAAAATAACTCGATACTAATCTACGAATGGTGACGAATGATACGAATGGGTTTTAGATATTTGTTTCTAAAATTAACGATGAGGCCTAGATTTAACCCACTCGCTTGTAAATATCTCTGCATTTGATAGTAATCCTCTTTGGTAACAACTGGTTTTGCTTTTAGGTCAATAAGAATTTTTTCATTTATTATAAAATCGACCCTGTTTGTAAATTTATTCTCAATGTCCTCAATTGGCAAAGCTCTTTCCCGTTCAAATTCAACTCCCTTCTCAGCCAAAATAGACTGAAGTGCATCTCCGTACTGTTTCTCCCTGCAATACCTTCCAAGTTGGTTGTGCACTTCGAAAAGTAACCCGTTTATCACATACGAAAGTTCTTTAAGTATTATCTCTGGCATTTTATTCGTATCATTCGCATGTCATTCGTATATTGGTATCGTGCTACCTAGTTCTATGCAGCAAGGCGTTTTTGAGGGTCTCGGGGTCGGCGCATTCGAGCTCGGAGCCGGTCGAGAGGCCGCGGCCTAGCTCAGATACTTGTATGGAGGGGCCCCCTTGATACAGATCTTTGATGTGAGAGCGCAAGAAGTCTGAAGTATTCTCGCCCTCGGCGTTGGCATTCATGGCGAGAATTATCTCTTTCACCGCATCCTTCTTTTTGTTTATCAAATTTTGCAGATCGCTTATGCGAATTCTTTTGGCAGGCTCCTTCTCCAAGATTGGCAAAGAGCCGCCAAGGATGAAGTAGTAACCCTTGTAGCTGCCCGACTTCTCAATTGCCTCGAAGTCGGCATCGCGCGGGACGATCATAAGGAGCGAGTGGTCGCGACTCTCATCGGCACAGGTGGGACATATCTTGCGGGGAACTTGCCCTGAGCTCGTCGAAGGGTAGAATCTCTTGCACTCATTGCACTGGGCGATATCCTGCTTCAAATGATCGATATTCTCGGTCAGGATGTCCAAAGTGCTCTGGTCGCGCGAGAGCAGATAATAGACGAATCTCTTAGCCTGCCGAGGGCCAATACCAGGAAAGTGGCTAAAGATCTCGGTTAAACGGTCGATAGGGTTCATGGAAACTCTATTTTAGCATTTATAAAGGTATGAAAAAACCGGCAAACTCAAATGAGTTCCCGGTTGGTCAGACTTCTGCACGCCAGCCATTTTTCTGATCACGGAAGTAAGCGATGAGCGCTTTCTCGAAGGGGCAGTTCTTACTAATCTTCAAGGTGAGATCGAACTCATTCTTGTCAGCCGCGTACTTGATCGCTTTGATCTTTCCGAAAAGCCTGCCACCCTCCCAATAATTTGTCCCTATTGGTAGCACTTCGGCCAGGGCATTAGGCCTGATGAGATACTCGGCAATACCGAATACTTCGTCTGCATACGGGCGAGCATCAATGGCGATAGTCTCGCTTCCTAGCCAAATAATCAGATTGATTACGCGTGGCTTTTTGAGGTGTTCTGGTGACCATTCAGGCACAAGTTCTCCGTGTCATGGGAAAAGATTAGCAATCTGGCTAGAAATTATCATGAAATATACATGCTGTCAATAATTAGAGGCTCTTGAATTCTTCTTCGGCTTTGCCGTAGTTACTATAGTCAATCTCGACGAAGGTGTTGTAACGGGTGTGGTAGTCGAGGACGACTTCGCCCAGAGGCCCGTTACGATGCTTGGCAATGATAAGCTCTTTGCGCTGGACATCCTTCATCTTGCCCGATTCGTCGCGCTTGTCTTCTTCGTTGCCGTGGATGAACATGACGAGGTCGGCGTCTTGCTCGATCGAACCCGAGTCGCGCAGGTCGGAGAGCTTGGGCTTGCCGCCGCGGTTCTCGATGGCTCTAGAGAGCTGAGAGAGGGCAATGACGGGGATCTGGAGCTCGCGGGCGAGGTGCTTGAGCGAGCGGGAGATCTCGGTGACTTGCTGGACCGTGGAGTCGTTGGCGCGAGCCGAGGAGGGAGCCATGAGTTGGAGGTAGTCGACGATGAGGAGTTTGAGGCCCTTCTCGATCTTCAGTTTGCGAGCCGAGGAGCGCATCTTCATGATAGTCGAGCCTGGCTGATCATCGATGTAGATCGGAGCTTGAGTGAGCTCGTCAAGAGCTGAGGAAATATTTTTGAAGATATCTTCTCGCCAAGTGCCTTGCTGCGACCTCACGCCCTTGCGTATGACAGAGGAGTCCACCTTCGATTGGGCGGAGACGATACGATCGACGAGCTGGTCAGCCGACATTTCCAGGGAGAAGATGCCCACCGGGATCTGATGATTGCGGGCCACGCGGCGGGCCACATCGAGGGCGAAGGCCGTCTTACCCACGGAGGGACGGGCAGCCAGGATGATGAGGTCCGATTTCTGGAAGCCGCCCAAGATATCGTCGAGTGACTTGAAGCCTGTAGGAATACCGCGCAGTTCGTGCTCGGCACTTGAGAGTTTCTCAAACCTGGTCCAAGCCTCGCCCAGGAGAGGTTTGATGTCTTTAAAATTTTCTGAAGCGGAGAAGTGCTGGGTGATGTCGAAGACCTTCTTCTCAGCGTGGTCGAGGATCTCTTCCAAGTCGCCAGCTTCGTTGAAGCCGAGGTGCGAGATAAATTCCGAGGCCTCGATAAGCTCTCGCATCATGAACTTCTTACGTACGATCTCGGCATAGTGCTTGATGTTGGCCGAGGAGGGGACGGTGGAAGTGAGCTCGGTGAGCATGGAGGTGCCGCCGACGCGCTCCAGGAGATCCTTTTCCTTAAGGCGTGATGAGAGGGAGAGGAGGTCGATGGGGGTACGCTTCGAGAAGAGTTCAAGCATTGTCTCGTAAATGAGGCGGTGCTTCTCGAAGTAGAAGGAGGCCGGTTGGACCATGTCCATCACTTCGTAGATGGCGTCTGGCCGCAGCATGATCGAACCCAAAAGGGCCATCTCAGCCTCGAGGGAGTGCGGGGGGACGCGGATCTTCAAGCTGGCTAGAGGAGATTCTTGCATTGGTTCCATGATACCTCATGAGACGTACGCGAGTAGCGTTTCTATGGGTATTAGGCGAGGATAAAATGTGGATAACAAAAGGCCCCGATGTTTCGGGGCCGTGTCAATCTAGGCGGAGACTCTTTGGACCTCCGGGGCCGGTCCATCTTCGATTCGAAGAATTGGAAGCGTCTCAGGTTTGGAGTTGGCCTGTACAAGCTTGGGAGTGGGCATGAGGCCAATTTTCTTCCGCCTTTCCCGCAGTTCCTCGAGCTTGGCAACTATTTCGGCGCATTGAGCCGTTTCTTGAGCGTGATTTGTTTCGAGATCTCTTTGCGCCTTATCTGCTTTTCGAGCCGCCTCTCTTCGATCAGCATCGGCCTTTTGTCTAGCCTTGAAGATCACATCTTTGTTGTCGAGGGCAGCCTCGAGGTCCGTTCTCCAGGCCTCGATATCCCATTCCAAGCATTCAAAGCTTGTGTCGGCCGAGTTGAGGTCGATATGAATGCCTGGGTAGTTGATCTTGAGGACCACTCGGAGCGAATCCTTGTTCTCGCCCCATTTGATCTCAAGGAAGCTGAGCCCTGTCTTGGGTCGCCTGATGAGGAACCAGAACTTCTCGAAGTTCTCGAGAGTCCATGTCGTATACTCGGCTCCGTCAGCCGTGTGTGACGCCTCGGTGAAGAATCCCGAGAGAACTTCGTAGATCTTACGTCCAATGCGTGTCGCGAAGTTTCTCTGCTCCTTGTCCAGGTTCTCGAGCGCTTTCAGCTCTTGTTCCAGGGCCAGTTTAGTGGCCCTAGTGGCGTCGAAATCCTTTTGGGAGATTCTTTTCTTGAGCTCGACATTCGCGGCTTCTTCGGCTTGTGAATCGGGTGCCAGATCAAGAGTTGCTGCCATGCTGCCTCCTAGAAACGGGCTACGGGTTAAATAACGTGCTCTGGGGCTTATTTTACGCCGTTTTAGGGGTTTGTCAACTAAATTTTGCTTAGAGTTTGGCCTGTTTCGGTATCCTTCACCCCGAAGCCTAATTTCTTAATTTTCTCGCGGAGTTCGTCGGACTTTTCGAAATCTTTTTCTTTGCGGGCTGTTTCTCGCGCGTTTAAAAGCTTTTGCACTTCCTCCGGGACATCTAATATTTCATACTCATTATTATCCAATCTCAGTCCCAGTACACTGTCGAAGTCTAAGAGAGTGGCGTAGGCATCTTCGTACGCAATATCGTCTCCGGCATTCTTGGCGAGCTTCCAGACCACCGCGAGCGCTTCCGGAGTGTTCAAATCATTTTCGAGAGCTTCGACGAATTCCTGTTTATATTTCTCGTTAACTTTTCCCGCGCCGGCAGACTTCTCCTTAAACATCTTCATAAGCACTTTGAGCCGCCGATATGCATTCTCGGCTCCCTCGAGAGCTTCCTCCGTATAACTGATCGGTGTCCGGTAATGAGCTCCAAGGAAGAAGTATCGCAAGGCGAGTGGGTTTACCTCTTTGCTCAGCTCGCGGATGGTGAGGGAGTTGCCCAAGCTCTTAGACATCTTCTCCGATTTGGTGTTGAGAAAGCCGGTATGGAGCCAATACTTCACAAAAGGCTTTTGCCCAGAGATAGTCTCCATCTGAGTGATCTCTGCCTCGTGATGGGGGAAGATGAGATCGATAGCCCCGCCATGCAGGTCATATTGCGGGCCGAAGACCTTCTCGGTGATAGCCGTATCCTCGATGTGCCAGCCGGGACGGCCCTCTCCGAGCTCAGTTGGCCACGAGGGCTCATCATCCTTCTTGAATTTCCAGACGCAGAAGTCACCAGGATTCTTCTTCTCAGGATTTTCATCGATCCTTGATATGGCGTCACCTGGAGTCGACAAGGTGCGGCCGGAGAGCTTGCCGTAATCAGCGAACGACTTGATGTCGAAATAATATCCGTCGGAGATCTTGTAGACCGCGCCCTTTTCTATGAGCCGCTTCACTTGGCTTACGATCTCTTTTATATAATCTGTGGCACGCTCATACCTATCGACGCTAGTGACATTGAGAATGGCCATGTCTTCTAAGTAATACTTCTCAAATTCTAGAGCGAGCGCGCTTGGCGAGACGCCGCGTTCTAGAGCCCGAACGATGATCTTGTCATCGATATCAGTGATATTTTGCAAGTAGGTGACTTGGTATCCAAGATAGCGCAGACTGCGAGCTACCACATCGAACTGCACATAAGTCTTGGCATGTCCAAGATGCGAGAAGTCGTAGACCGTTGGCCCGCACACGAACATCCGGACCACCCCAGTCTCCATGGGAGTAAATTCTTCAACCCTTTTGCTTAGCGTATTGTAAAGCCGGATCATTTGAGCGCCAGATATCCAAGCCAGATAAGAGCGATGCCGACGATGACGGTCGCTACCACGGTGGCGACGGTGAGCATCTTCATGGTCTCATTTTGCCTGGTCGAGAGGATAGAGGCGTTGGTCTCGCGCAATTCGTGCACGGCTACCGAGAGGAGATTCAGTTTAGCCTTAGCTTTGTTGAAGTGCTCGAGCACCTCCTCTGTAAAGTAGACGAAGTCCTCGCCAAAAAGCTCCTTGCCCTTTAGAGCCAGCTCCTTGAGAGAGTCGGGGTAGACGGCCGTGATCTTTTTGAAGTCTATTAAGTGCCTGGAGGCCTCGGAGAGCTCGAAGATGGTGCGCTTCTCCTTACCCTCGAACATGTTCTTCTCGATGTCGCGGACCCAGTGGTCTATTTTAGAAAGTTTTTGGTTGAAGCTTAAGATCATGGTCTCAAGCAGGCTGAAGAAGAGAGCGTCGCGCGCGTTCTCCGGCTGGCGCGAGAGGACAGGTGCCTCGATGGAAGATTTGAACTTCTCGAGTGCCTCGATCTCTTGGTAGTGGACGGTGATGAGATAATCCTTGCCTACGATGAAGTCGAGCTCGAAGGCGGCGTCGTTCTTGGCCTCCTCGAAGGCGGGGAAGTGGAGGACCAAGTAGGCGTGATTCTCTCCGAACTCCACGGTGTGGCGGGGCGAGGGCGAGGCCAGACTCTCGGCGACGCTCGGGGCCAGAGAGTATCTCTCGGAGATCTCTCTGATCTCTTCGGCCGTCGGCTCATTGAGATCGGTCCACACGGCGTCCCTATGGCGCACGATACTAATCATAAATAAAGTATACACTAATTGACCGGAAGGAAAGAGTAAGAGAGAATGAAGTGAATGGACTTCTTCAAGAGACACTCTGGTGCCGCGGCTTCGCTCCTCGTTGTGGTCATACTGATCTTCTCGCTCGGGTTTAGAGTCGGAGAGAGTCGCGCCAGAAGAGAGGCCTCGCTTAGCATGGTGACCAATCAGACAGTCGGGCAGCCGTCGGCGGTCGACTTCTCGCCTTTCTGGAAGGCCTGGTCGATCTTGAATGAGAAATTCGTACCCTCAAGCACCTCGACCAAGCCGGTCAATGAGCAAGCCCGTATCTGGGGTGCCATCGAGGGTATGACCTCCTCTCTTGGGGATCCGTACACCGTCTTCTTCCCGCCAGCGGAGTCGAAGGAATTTGCTACAGAGATCAAGGGCAGCTTCGAGGGTGTGGGCATGGAGGTCTTGGCCAAGGACGGCGCTCTTGTCGTCATCGCCCCGCTGAAGGGTTCCCCAGCCGCTCGTGCCGGTCTCTTGCCAGGCGACAAGATCATAAAGATCGATAAGACGGACACCGTTGGTCTGACTACCGAGGATGCTGTTAACTTGATCCGCGGGCCCGAGGGTACGAGCGTGACTCTTACAGTGCTCCGCGAGAGCAAGAAGCTGCCCTTTGAGGTCAAGGTCACTCGACAAGTCATCGACATCCCGACTATCGAGTCCAAGGATCTTGGGAATGATATTTTCTATATCGCGCTTTACAGCTTCTCGGAGAATTCTCCAAACCTCTTCCGCGGCGGCTTGCGCAAATTCGTCGAGTCGGGGGATAGCAAGCTCATTCTCGATCTGCGAGGTAATCCCGGAGGATACTTGGAGGCGGCCTTGGATATGGCAAGCTGGTTCCTGCCTCCGGGAGCAGTGGTAGTGCGAGAGGACTTTGGTGCCGACCGGGAGGAGACGGTCTACCGCTCCAAAGGTTACGATATCTTCAACGATAATTTGAAGTTCGTTATCTTAGTCGACGCAGGCTCGGCCTCCGCCTCAGAGATCTTGGCCGGTGCGCTCTCGGAGCATAGTAAGGCCACTCTTATCGGCCAGAAGACCTTCGGCAAGGGCTCGGTCCAAGAGCTGGTGCCCATCACCTCTGAGACCTCGCTTAAGGTCACGGTCGCTCGTTGGCTCACGCCCAACGGAAACTCTATCTCAAAGCAGGGCATCACT
>JAIFWO010000026.1 GCA_019661895.1 Candidatus Parcubacteria bacterium
GGGAAAGGGACGTCTACATCGCCATCAAGCTCGATGATGGAGGCGAGCTTATGAGCAGACAAAAACGAGTGGGGCAGAACAACAAGATCATTACCCTCCTCAAGTTCCGCACCATGACCTTGGCCAACGACGAGGCCGCCTGGGGTAATGGCACGCCATTTATAAATCAAGTGACCCGAGTCGGCGCCTTCCTGAGGAAGAGCCGCATCGACGAGCTGCCTCAGCTCTGGAACATCGTAGCCGGAGATATCTCGCTTATCGGTCCGCGGCCCGAATTCCCTGAGCCGGTCAAGCACTACACAACAGAGATTCCTTACTACAATGTGCGCCACGTCATCAAGCCCGGGCTCTCCGGCTGGGCTCAAGTCTTCGGCGAGCATCCGCACCACGGCACCGACGTCTCGATGACGAAAAATAAACTCTCCTACGATCTCTATTACATCAAAAACCGCTCCCTCCTCCTCGACCTCAAGATCGCTTTGCGCACCATCAAGACGCTTCTCTCAGCAGCAGGGAAGTAGTTTGCCCTTAATAAGCTTTTCTGTATAATGGCTCTACCATTCAGTCGGTAAATCAAATGCGTAAATACCTTATCTGGTCGCTTGTCCTCCTCGTCATCTTCGGCCTCCTTGGCTACTTTCTTGTCCGACAAGAGCGACCAGGAGCTAAGTACCCCTTCCGCTTCGGGCTTGACCTGGTGGGCGGCACGGAACTTATATACAAAGCAGACACTTCGAAGGCCTCTGACAGAGGCGACGCCATGGAGAGCCTCAAAGAGGTTATCGAGCGCCGCGTCAACGTCTTCGGCGTCTCGGAGCCCATTGTGCAGACCGAGCAGGCGGGCTTTGTCTCGGGCAACCATGATGACCGCTTGATCGTCGAGCTTCCTGGTTACAAAGACGTAGCCGAGGCCGAGGCCGCTTTGGGTAAGACTCCGCTTTTGGAATTCCGTTTGCAAAAGCCGGGCGCTAACCTGGCCAGCAGCACGGCCAGCACCACGCTCGACGAGCTCTTCGTGCCAACTGGTCTTAACGGCGAGTATCTCGCTCATGCGGAGGTGATCTTCAACCCTCAGACCAATGCCGCTTTAGTGGGGTTAACCTTTAACGATAAGGGTAAGGAACTCTTCTCCAAGCTTACCACCGAGCACAAGGGCGAGATCCTCGCGATCATCCTCGACGGCAAGGTGATCTCGGCCCCGGTCATCCGCGACGCCATCACCGACGGCAAGGCTCAGATCGAGGGCAACTTTACTCCCGACCAGGCCAAAGAGTTGGTGCGCAATCTTAACTACGGAGCCCTGCCGGTGCCGATCACCCTCTTCGCTAGCCAAACTATCGGGGCCTCGCTCGGTGCCTCGGCGCTTGATGCCGGAGTAAGGGCAGGAATGATCGGCTTCTTGGCGCTAGCCCTCTTCCTCATCCTTTGGTACCGCTTGCCGGGACTTATAGCTTCCGTTGCTCTCGTTTCTTACATCATCTTGTCGTTAGTGATATTCAAACTCATCCCAGTCACTCTCTCAGCCGCGGGTCTGGCTGGCTTCATTCTCTCTATCGGCATGGCGGTCGATGCCAACGTCCTCATCTTCGAGCGCACTAAAGAAGAACTGAAGAAGGGCAAGAGCATTACCGACGCTCTCCATGAAGGCTTCTCCAGAGCGTGGCTCTCTATCCGAGATTCAAACATCTCGAGTATCATCACGGCCATTGTCCTCTTCTGGCTCGGCACGAGCGCGGTCAAAGGCTTCGCTCTGACGCTTGGTATCGGTGTGCTCATCTCCATGTTCACGGCCATTACCGTCTCGCGCACCTTCCTCTTTGCTATCGCACCAAGAGGGGAGTCCAGCTTCAAGAGATTTTTATTCAGTAATGGCTTCCATATCAAATAACATGTTCGTTGTCCGCTACAGGAAAATATGGTTCACCCTCTCGGCGCTTCTTATTGCCCTCTCAGTCTTTGGTATAGTGAAGTATGGCTTCAAAGAGTCGGTCGACTTCAAGGGTGGCACTATTACCGAGGTTAAGTACGTCGAGCGTCCGGATCAGCTAGGCCTTGAGTCTCAAATTTCTGAATTGAATCTGGGAGGATTTTCTGTCCGTCCGTCTGGAGAAACAAATTATATTATTCGTACGAAGGAGCTAGACGATAAGGGAAGATCTGCCCTGTCAGACCGCTTGGGTGTCGGACAGCCAAGTGGAGCGGTGATTGAGCGGCAGAACACTATCGGCCCGGTAGCCGGAGCTGAGTTGAAGGGCAAGGCCTTCAAGGCTATCGCGGTGGTGGTTATTATGATCGTGCTCTTCGTCACCTTTGCCTTCCGCAAGGTCTCACAACCTGTTTCAAGCTGGAAGTATGGCTTGGCTACGGTGGTCGCCCTCTTTCACGACGTTTTGATCCCT
Organism: Candidatus Parcubacteria bacterium; assembly: GCA_019661895.1. GTDB lineage: Bacteria > Patescibacteriota > Minisyncoccia > Phycocordibacterales > Zambryskibacteraceae > JAIFWN01. The sequence goes on from JAIFWO010000026.1 coordinate 2,400, forward strand.
ACGGGAGTCTTCGTCTTCCTTGGTCATTATATGGGGACGGAAATTGATCTATTATTTGTGACGGGACTCCTGGCCATCCTTGGTTACTCGGTCCACGACACCATCGTCGTCTTCGACCGAGTGCGTGAGAATCTGCGCTTGAACCGCGAGGGTGCCAATAAGGGAGAAGACTTCGAAATTACGGTCGGGAAGTCGGTGAAGCAGACCTTCGGCCGCTCGATCAACACCTCACTCACTATCTTCATCACCCTATTGGCCTTGTACCTCTTCGGCTCTGTGGCTACCAAAGACTTCGCTCTTCTCCTCATTGTCGGCATCATCGTCGGTACTTACTCCTCCATCTTCGTCGCCTCGCCTCTCCTTGTGACTTTCCAAAAGTGGTCGAAGAAGTAAGGGTATAATCGGAGCATGGATGACCAATACCGCAAGGATACTGTAGAACACTACGACAAATTGGCCGATGAATTTTCTTACAGAAATTCGGTCACGATATATGGAAGGGAGTACGGCATTTTCTTCGACCTTCTTCCCGAGGGCAGTTCAATCATTGAGATTGGCTGTGGCATAGGCAGGGACGCCCTCAGATTGGTTGAAAAATACCAGTACACGGGGATCGATGCCTCGAAGGGTATGTTGGATATAGCTAAGAAGAATATTCCTCAAGCCAATTTCCAGTTGGTGGATTTTTACCATTTGGATTTTCCCAGCAAGTCATTTGACGGGTTCTGGGCAGCGGCCTCTCTTCTTCATGTTCCCAAAAACGAGATTGTGCTGGTGTTGAAGAGTATAAGAAAAATTATTAAAGACAATGGAATTGGTTTTGTTTCTCTCAAACTCAAAGATTCTTTGGACGAGGGTGTGATTAAGGAGAATAAAAAGGGGATTCCAACCAAGCGATACTTCGCTTTCTACGAAGGGGGTGAGTTTAATAAGCTCCTGGAACAGTCGGGATTCGAGATCATAGAAGAAACCAGAGTCAGAGAAGAGAACGATGTTAATAAGCAGGTATGGCTTTGCTACTTTGTCAGAGCCAAGGCACTCTAACTAATTACTGGCAGAAAAAGGATAAATGAGGTAGATTCAGCGCTAGACTCTTCCTGGAGCGCAGATGAGAGCTAATAGTGGAAAAGCCAAAAAGCTGTTTGCTGTGGCCGAGCTGACGCACGAGAAGTTCGCTGCCGAGGCTCTGCGGGAGTACGCCTGTCTCTTGGCTGGCAACGAATGTTTTACCGAAGAGCCCACCGCCAAAGACTGGGAGCGGATCGACGGTCTCCCATGGGGTAGTCGTCTCTCAACAACCTGGCGCCGGAACTCGGTAACGACCGAGGAGATGCAAGGGATACTACCTCTGTTGAAAGCAGGCAAAGGCAGGGAAGTGGGGTCTTACCCACTCGAGTATCATCGGCTTGCCACTGCTCTGAACCGCTTTTTTGGGGATCACGCTCCATGGTATCGGGTGGTCGGTGGAGAGTTGAAAGTTCTGCGAGCCTAAAGGCTCGCATTTTCATAGCATGGGATATATTTCTACAGGTCTTGCCTGTAAGTTCGCTTTCCAAAAGTGGTCTAAGGGAAAGTAATTGCTTGACATAAAGTATATTAGTGGTATTGTGTGATGGGAAACAACTTCTGAGGAACATATGCCGAAGCTTTATGGACGGAGAAGCCAAATCAAGAAAAAAGCCGAGGAGTCTGGAGAAGAGCTGACTACCTGGGCCCGAGAAGAAGGAATCTTAGGAAAAGGAGAGCGTCTCTACGTTACCATCGAGATCGGTAGCGATCCCTCAGTGCATGTCGATGTGGAGGAGCAGGAGTGTAGATTGCCTTTCGATAAGCCACCCACTGCTGCGGATTGGAAAAAGTTCTTCTCGTTGCCCTACTGGACTGAGTACGCTCCTCATTCCAAATGGGGACAGAATGCTTCGTGGCGACTCGGAATTCTTAAAGATTTAAAAGCCCGAGGGAATGTCAGCAATATGGGGAGCGGTTTTGTGACCGAACTTAACGGCATCTTCCTACGGCGAGGATACCCCTTTCGGCTTATACGAGTCGGCGAAAAAAAGTTTGCATTACGAGTGGCTCAATGAGCCCTCTTTTTATATAAAAACCGCACGGGATGTGCGGGGAAAGAACTAGCGGGTGTATCCAGCCGGATTCGGGCCGGTGAACGTTATCTTCTTCAGAATCCGCGGACTCTGCCTGACCCGGGCTCAGGACATCAGAAGACCGGGCATAAATAGGGTTTATGCCCGCACCCGCCAGTTCTTTTGTAAGCCTATACCTAGCCTTAAAATTGTCAATCCGTAGAGCTTGACGGGGAAAAGAATCTGAGTATACTTACCCCTACGCCCTAGAAGTCTAGGGCGCGTTCCTTCAAAATTGAAATAGATTTAAGAACAGCAAGTTCTTAGAAATTCTGAAAATAAAACCACTCGGAGGCTTAACAGCAACATAGCCTCCGAGGAGAGCGAAGACAAACTCAGAGCAAAGGATTAAGCGTATATCGTTTTCTCTTTTGTTCCGTTCTGGTTCGGACGTTTACGTCTGGATTTAACATTAGAGTTTGATCCTAGCTCAGGATGAACGCTGGCGGCGTGGATAAGGCATGCAAGTCAAACGGACCCACATCTCCGGAGATTGCGATTACATCAAGATCAAAGGGCATGTGAAGTTAGTGGCAGACGAGTTAGTAACACGTAGGTACCTCCTCTTAAGTCGGGAATAACTTCGCGAAAGCGAGGCTAATACTCGATAGTCTCTCCGGAGTAAAGAAGCAATTCGCTTAAGAAAGGGCCTGCGGGCTATCAGCTAGTTGGTAGGGTAATGGCCTACCAAGGCGATGACGGCTAGGGGAGCTGAGAGGCTGACCCCCAACGATGGGACTGAGACACGGCCCATACACCTACGGGTGGCTGCAGTCAAGAACCTTCCGCAATGGACGAAAGTCTGACGGAGCGACGCCGCGTGATGGATGAAGTCCCTCTGGGACGTAAACATCTTTTGTCAGGGAGAAAGTTTTGATAGTACCTGAAGAATAAGGGGTTGCTAAACTCGTGCCAGCAGCA
>JAIFWO010000009.1 GCA_019661895.1 Candidatus Parcubacteria bacterium
TGTGAAGGACGTTCGAACCCTTGCCATGGATCATGATGAGGAGTTTCAAAAGATTTTACTAAACATTGCGCTGATCAAAGCGAATCTCTCGGAGCCTCAGAGCCAGGACGAGAAGGCGGCGTAGCGGGGAAGTCCCCAATGTCCACATGTCACGCCTTTGTCGAATCAATAGCTAGACGTAGCCACGGAACTCGAGGGATGTTGAAGGGATGTCGATGTAGTTCACGCCGGCCAACTCGCGGCCTTCCGTTTTTGCTCGCGGCAACTTTGTTCAAATTCGCCTCAAGCGTGCAACCTTTTTAGGAGAGAATACCCTCACGCGTCGCAAGCGCGTTATGGTCGTTTGATGACTGCTACCGCGGTTCCGCTGATCGCGAAATCGTCATCGGGGTGTAGGTGGATGGGCTCGTAGTCGATACTCGAATCGGCCTTCAGAACAATCTGTCCATTCTTGCGGTCATCGATAAACCGCTTAATGGTCGCTTTGCCATCAATAATGGCTACCACAATATCCTGATTGGCCGGTGATCGTCTGCGAGAATCTACGATGACGAAATCGCCGTCTTCGATTCGTCGATCCCCAAGGATCGCGCGGTTCATTGACGTTCCGCTCGCCCGCACCGCATACAGCCCGGTCGGTTGACGTCACGTCAGGCACGGAAGTAGGGATTACCTACTTCCGCATCGAAGGTTTGAAGCTGTCAGACGAGTGCTCGCCTTCTACAGCCAATGGGCTCGTCTGCCCTCAGCCACGTGATGGATATCAGAGTCGCTTATTTTTTTCGCAGCAAATCCAGGGCCCTGTCCCACGAAACTGGAACGGGCAGAACGTGCGCATCCTTGAGGAGAATTGGTATGCTTTCTCGCTGGCGATCCCAGCGGGACTGCGCTTAGCGCAGATTGTGACGGTTGTGGTAGCTGCGCTAACAAAATGAGCGTCTACTTGCGCATTACGAGACAGTTATATGATCTCGCTCGACAAGACATCGAGAGGAGGCATTCGTTCGCCGCGGAACGCGTTGGGTTCTTGAAAGCCCGGCTAGGGACGGGCGAAGGCGACGACCTCGGTGAGTATTGTCGCAGCTCACTGATGGTAGGCGTAGACGCCGAATCGGGTCGCCGACGACCCCTTTATGTACATTTGTGAAGGACGTTCGAACCCTTGCCATGGAACACGATGAGGAGTTTCAAAAGATTCTTACAAACATTGCGCTGATCAAAGCGAATCTCTCGGAGCAGCAGAGCTCTGGTGAGAAGGCCGCATAGCGGGGAAGTCTCCAATGTCCACATGTCACGTCGTTGTCGAATCAACCGCTAGCTGTGGCCACGGAACTCGAAGGATGTTGAAGGGATGTCGATGGAGGTCACACGGAAAAGGTCATCGCTTTCCGTTCTTGTCCACGGCAACCCTATTTAAATGCGCCTCAAGCATGCGACCTTCCTTGCGCATGTTGATCCAGGTGACGACACCCGCGACGACGAAGTAGCCAGCGACCAACCAGCACGCGATCGCGAGGAGGCGGCGGTCGAAAGTGTCTGAGATCAGGAAGGGAATGAGGGCGACCGCTAAGCCGAAGAGCGCCGAGGTGATGATGGTCCCCCAGGCGAGTGGTCGCCAGTCGCTCTCATAGATGAGGCGCAGATGATCGGGGGACAGCTCATCAGTGCCGATTTTACCGGTCAGGATGATGTCCCGGCGCTTATTGATATTCTCAAAGGCCGCCGCCTTGGCACTCAGCGACGCCCAGAGGGCAATGATCAAAAGAAGGATAGCGCTGGCAAATTCCATAAATAGGCCGGGAGGCCTCTTTCATTATATACCCGTTCTCCCACCAAGGTTCGACCTCTCGCCGTTCAACATAATGCGTCGCAAACGGTCTCACTAACACTCCGCCTCGCGAACTGTAGTTTCGCGCAGCCGGTGGTTTCCTCAAGAGGTCGGCGTAACCAGACGCACCTGATGGCCATTTGTGTATTGGCATCGTAGAATGAGCAGGCACTAAACGCATCGTTATCTGTAGACCATCGTCACACACCCATGGCACTTCGCGCAGTATTTATTGGAGTAGACAAGTACGTTGATGTCGCGATTCGCGACTTGAATGGTGCGCGAAACGACGCTGTAGCTCTTTGGGCTCTTTTCAAAGACACCTTCGTCGACGCAGACATTGCGCTGCTCACTGATGCCGAGGCGACCTCTGACGCGGTCCGGTCTGCTTTGCGAGGTACGCTCCCGCAACGCGTGATCCTGTTAACCCGCTTACCGAGCTCGAGGGAACCGGACGAATCATCATCGCGGCCTCTGCAATCGATGAACCCGCGTACGAGCTACCGGGACATGGTCACGGGATACTAACGAAAGCTCTTATCGACGTCTTAGAAGCAATCGATGGCGAACAGGGCATCTTGATCGTAGCCGATTCGGTCCTGGCTCGCGTGCGAGCCGAAGCTTCGAGGATCGGTGTGACTCAGACACCGGCCTTTCTCGGCGACATCAGGGGCGGTTTGACTCTACCCCGTCTAGTGCGCGGGGTTCACTTCGCCGCGGCCTTCCCTGATCTACGCGGCCATCAAGCAACGTCCGCGATTACATCACTCGCCCCTTTCGGTATTCCAAACTCGCTCATCCACGAATGGTCGGAGCGTTTTCGAGGGGGACTCAACCAGCTACAAGTTGATGCTGTTAATACAGGCCGCATCTTAGATGGTCAGTCACTCCTAGTGATATCGCCAACCAGTTCGGGCAAGACGTTCGTCGGCGAAATGGCTGCGGCGAAGGCAGTAGTCGAGGGACGAAAGGCCGTCTTTCTGCTTCCCTATCGCGCTCTCGTGAATGAGAAGTACGACCAATTCATTGCACTCTACGGTGGGCAGCTCGCCATGCGGATAGTTAGATGCACTGGTGACTACGCCGATCAAGTCGATCCGTTTGTTCGTGGGAAGTATGACTTGGGCCTCTTGACTTACGAGATGTTTCTGCGGCTCGCGGTTTCGCAACCTCAGATACTGAACCAGATTGAATTGGTTGTTGTGGACGAGGCCCAGTTTATAACCGATCCGACGCGTGGCATCAGTGTCGAACTGATCCTGACCTATTTGATCGCGGTGAGAGAGCGTGGGATCGCTCCTCAACTGATCGCCCTGTCCGCAGTGATTGGGGACAGTAACAACTTCCCGGATTGGCTCGGGTGTAAAGCGTTAGTCTCCTCGCATCGCCCCGTTCCGCTAAGGGAAGGTGTGCTCGATCGATCAGGCATGTTCCAGTGCCTAGAAGCTGATGGTACAGTCTCCGCGAGAGAATTATCTCAGATTCTTGGTCCCCTTCGCGCTGCCCAAATGGAATTGCGCCGTCCTGCGACGGAATGAGCCAGCCGCTTTGCGAAGCAGGCCCACGAAGCGACCCACTTTGAAGCCTCCACTTCCCAGAGGCTTTCCTCCACAATAGACCCGGGTCCAACGGAGCACTTACTCGCTCATAGCACACCCGTTATGGATCTCACCAACTGCGGCTTCGAGTTTGAGAATAGCCTGAATAAGGCCGAGCTCCTCAAACACGAGCTTTGGGATCTGGCACGCGAGATAGAAGCGGAAGGCAAGTACAGTAGATTGCTGATGCTCGAAGCACTTTCATGAGCGCCTCTAAGGCTACGGTCGGCTCATGTTCATATTCAGCTGCAAGATTAGCCGTTTCCCATATCTCCCCAGACGATGGCGTAGTCCAATCCTTTCACTGGTTTCTCAACAACATATGCAACCTCTCGAGTCAAGCGATCGGGGCGAAGGCGGATTGGTGCATGCTTGTCATTGGATCGTTGATCGAGCGTCCTGAATTGAACGACCGGTGGGAGTGTGTTCGGGAAGACGACTCGGAGCGTCAGGCGGTCCACGCGAAGAGAGGTGGTCGATCGCGACTGGAGCGAGCCCCGGATTTTGACTCGGTGACTTTCGCGTGCACCAACGCCCGACGGCATGAGCTTGAAGTGTTCTGAGTGTTTTTTGAGCGACCTTTTTCTTCCTCAGCACAGCTGCCTCGACCACATCAGGTAAATCCGCCGAGAATCTTTTTCGCTCGCACAGATGCGCCGACCCCACTAAAAAAGTCGCGAGCCCGAACCAGGCTCGCGACTTAAGGGCCAGGGATGCCCTCGGTGAGTATTGTCGCAGCTAACTGCCGGTAGATGAAGACATCGAATCGAGTCGTCGGCGACCTCTCTTTATGTACATTGTGAAGGACGTTCGGACCCTTGCCATGGATCATGATGAGGACTTTCAAACGATTTTGACAAACATTGCGCTGATGAAAGGGAATCTCGCGGAGTATGGCGGTGGGGAAGAAGCAGTTTAGTTTTTCTGATCGGAGTTGTCAGTGCCCCTTTGTCTACTAAAAGACAAAGCGAGTCACCAGACTCGCTTGCTAGACAGTAGTTATGACGCCTATGGCCGGTTTGACGCTTCCGGTCCGAACACAGCGTGGGCAGGGTGGCCCTGTAGCGAGCTCATTCCGAGAGAGCTACAAACCTTCACGAACAGTGACCCGATGGGGAACCTAACTGGCGCCGCCACTCTCCCGACCATGATGCGGGGCTTTCAGGATATCGATATTTGTGATCTTGTCCTTGTGATGCTTCAGCACGTATTCCCAACACACTTCCTCAGCATCGCCGGCGAGCAAGATCTTCAGGTCGTTCACATTGATGAGCAAGACATAGGAGAGATTATTCAGCCGTTGCCGATGTCTTCGGACGTGCAAGCGCCCCGTCTTCCAACATGTGCACGGGCCGAACTGGTTATCGTCTCTCGGGCGGCTCCCTGCGACACGCCACGAACTGGCTGAAACCTTTGCGGAACATTCCCGAAAATCGCCCATCGCCTGTCCAAGCGATCTATTCGGAGGCGCGATCCAAGAATCCATGTATTCGTGGCGCTTGCCTCCTGGGCGTTGGCGAATCGACCGAACCGCACCCTCAGGCCAACTCGCGAATGAAGCGCGTTTCCGAAGTGGATGACGGAATCTGAACTAACGACCCTGTCGTACAACAAACCATCTGACGTGTATCCGATTATCCGTACGATGATCATCGAATTGGGCGATCGTCACAGCTCATTCGGCGCGCCGTACCCATCCGGTAGTACCGCGCCCAAACGCGGCTTCGCGAGAAACGCAACTCACGCGGCCCGCGGCGTCCACCACCGCGGCAGAATGTGCTGAAGCGACACCTTTCATACGCAGCGGGTCCCATGGTAGGGTGGGCCGGCTTGTTTCGGGGGCCAGCAGGTGTATGATAGCCGTAGACGCTCATTTCAAATCTCATATCCTTGCCCAGCGGCTGACCTCAGTTGGCGCTCGTGACGTGGGCAATGAAGCCTTCATCAGAAGCGTGGCGCGCAGCGCACCGTAGGCTCGTGTGACATCCCTCACGGCGCTATTGTCGGCCACCTATTAACGTAACTGATTATCCGACAATCGGTTACGGAAATCGCTCGAGTGCCTGCTGTCGATCGCCGGTTGTGGCGTAGTTTTCGCCGGATGATTGGTGGCGTCGCCCGCGCCGCGGCGAAGGAATACTTGACCTTGGGGCGCTTGGCTGTACCTTCGGGCCAATTCGTGCCGGTGCGCCCTCGAAACCCCTGGAACGTTGTGGGTGTAGAGACTCGCAGACGAGAATCCGAATGAGGAACTCGGTGACAGGGCATGGACACCTCCAGCAGATCTTATATTAACAACCTCTCAATGGAGAACCCTAATGGGCGCTAAGCCGTCAGGGGACGTTCTCGAGTCGCATCGTAGTCCGAAAGCCGGAGCATCGAGGGCCAAGCGGTTTGAGGATATTGAGCGGGTGCGGGACGTTGGACCGAACGGCGTTTCGGCGGGGCAACAAAGCCCCGCGAAACCCGCGATGGCTGTGCCCCAAGACGTTTCTACAAATGGAGCATCAGCAATGAGACCTGCGCGGACGCGACGCCACCCGGCGGCGCAACGCCAGCCGAAGATCATGTACCAGTGTCGGCTGTATTTGTTGAGTGAGAATCCTGCGACGGGCGAAAAGTGCTTTACGGAGGTGTGGGACACACGCTCGTATCCGCTTCCGGAGGATCGCTGTCCCCGAGGCGAGCCAATCGTAACCCGAACCCGCAGTTCAAACCGCGAACTTGTTGCGGTGATGGAAGAAGAACGAAAGCGACATGGGGTCCGGGTCTTCGGAATTTGGCAAAACGGAGGATTCTAGTTGTAGCGGCCTCACGTTCGGGCTACGTTGACGAGGCGGAAGCGGTCATGTAGATATTGGCATTAGCATTTCGCTGTTGGGTCACATCGCTGGATTGTGGTGTGACCTTTTTTTTGCCATCAGGCGGCTTGCCTTTGTTGGGAGGTCGGATGTGAACGCACGGCCTGATCAAGGTATCGGGGTTATTGGTGCCGGGGTGATAGGTCTAACAACGGGTCTTGCCCTAAAAAGGAAGGGCTACCCGGTAACGATCTATGCCAAGAGCAGCAGCTGGCGAGAAACGGCGTCGTCCGCCGCCGCCGCTTTCTGGTACCCATTTTGGACCGGCGGTACAGTCGACCATGGCTGGTACAAACCCGAATGGGCTCGACATACATACTACGAATTCGAGAAGCACGTCGACTCGCCGAGCGCCGGGGTGAGTGTCGCGGCGTTGAAGGAATACTTCACGTCGGATATGACTGATCGTGAGGTTGAAGATATTGTTAGCTCAATGTGGTGGCGGTCCTGAGCCAGACATCTTGTTGGGAGGGACCATTGAACCAATGAGCCCGGGAGAGACGCAGCATTTTCTCTGGAGTCACTTTGTCTTGGGGCTGCGCAACGGAGGTTGTTGAGCACGTCGCGAACGGCAAATCCGGACAGGCGCGGTTGATTGTCCGCTAGCCTGAGCCGGGCTCAGTCCACTCTGAGGACTCATGTTTTGTAGATAGCGACCGAAGGGCCATCCGGTGCAATTGCCGATGCAACAGCACGGCGGCGTCGGGAGTGCTCATTCGATACCATTCGGCCAGCGTACGCTAACGACAGCCTGCAGCAAGTCGCCAATTGCGACATGGGACGACTACTGCTGACGTCTTTGCTCGCTGGTGCTTTGCGGTATGCTGTCGCCAATGGAACTTTCCCCCGAAGATATTGCTGCCTTTATCGACATGTGGCTCGCCGAATTCGGCGAGCGCCTTTCGGAGGACCAGGCGCGTGCGGAGGCCATGCGGTTAGTTAACTTCGGCCTCGAATTGGAAAAACCACGCGAACCCAATGGAGGTCAAGACGCCAGGAATGGTACTATTGCAGAATGAGGTATTTCCTCTATTGCAGAAAATCGACGGACTCCGAAGACAGGCAGGTCCTGTCACTGGAATCACAACGGAACGAGATGCTACGTTTGGCGCAGTCTTGCGCGGAAATCTCGATTGTTGGCCGATTTGAAGAGTCAATGAGCGCGAAACGGCCCGGCCGCCCAGTTTTCAACGAGATGCTCGGCCGCCTGTCCGAAGGGGAAGCGGACGGAATACTTGCATGGCACCCCGATCGCCTCGCGCGAAACGCGGTCGGCGATCAGGCGGTGGCCCTCTGTCGCTAAGCGGTCTTTATTCGATTTTCGCAAACCCCTTTTACGCGGGAGTCTTTCGCTACGACGGCAAACTGCTGACCGGCAAGCACAAGGCCATGATTTCGATCGCCGAGTTTGAGCGCGTACAGGAACTGCTCGGTCGGCAACGTGAAGAAATACTTCGCCGACGGGAAAAGCTCGCATTGGCGCGACAGGCAGTTGTCGACGGAGGGACTTGGATCGAACCCTGCCGTGAGCTTGTAGACTTCTGTGCTAAAGCCTCGAATTACTTCAGGGATGCTGATCCCGGAACACGACGTCTGATCGTCGAAACGATCGGATCGAACCCAACTCTAACGAGCCGAAACCTGAGCATTGAAGCCAGGAAACCGTTCAGGCGTCGGAGAGAACTGACCCTCAATTCGGAAATGTGTCCCCGGCAGGAATCGAACCTACATCAAGACCTTAGAAGAGTCCTGCTTTATCCATTAAGCTACGGGGACGTGCCCCTAGATTAGCATACATACATTATTTCGCCGACCACTTTCTAAGCGCCCAAAGAGTGACTAGACCCACGATAAAGTAGATAGGAAATTGGTAATACCACAATTCTTTGAAATCGAGCCAGCGTGGAACGGTAACGGGAGTAAGAGTGCTAAACACTCTCCAAGTGCCGGGCAAGCCGAGAGGCGAGAGGTAGTGGCTGTGCGCCGTCAATATAAGTGATTCGATGAAGCTTATTCCAAGCAAGGCAAGTCTTGAGACTCTCGGCATAAATGCAGTGAGAGCCAAGAGCGTGGTAAACATCACCAAGATCCTCGTCACAAACCAGGTTACTCCGACGAATTCTCCAACAACCAAACTCGAGGCGATGCCCATCACGACAACGGCCGCGATAGTAGCAATTAGTACACGGTGTACTTCGCGAGAGGAGGTCGGCTTCTCTCTAGGCAAATTATTGGCGTTCCAAAACCAAAGAGCCGATAAGTATCCAATGTAAATGACGGCGAAGTGTATGGGCACGCCGGTGACCCAGGTATGATTGAGGTCAAGCCAATTTACTTCCTCGGGTAGTCCTACGGGTGAGAATGTCCAATAGTAGATCGTAAGGATGATGGTGTGGACCAGAGTTATGAGCGCGCCTCGAAGTGCGCCGACGCCAAACCAGGCCGTACCAAGGGCAAAGACGGTACCGATGAGAAGCGTTTTGGTGATCCAGTAGGTCCAGTAAGGATCATTTTCCCACAAGAGGGCGTGCCCGAGCATGGCATCGGACAATATGGCAAAGAGGGCCACGAGGAGAGAGAACTTCACCAGGTCTCTAGTACTCAGCATGAAGGTTGAGACGTTATCAACACCCTCGCTCTTGCAAGCCTCCCAGCGCTTCTTTACACGGTATAATTTACTTGTTGTTATCAAGTTAATTTAAGTAATTACTGAATATGGCAAAGAAATTTGCAATGGTCTTCGGTTGGATCTTCGTGGTTTTAGGAGTCCTTGGCTTCTTCTCGAATCCGATCGTCGGCAAGGCCGTAGGAGCCTGGTTTGCCGCCAATACTGCTCACAGCGTCTGGCACTTGGTCGTAGGCATTGTCCTTCTTTGGGTAGCTTATGGCATGGCAGAGAAGGCGGCTATGGTCTTGAGGGTCCTTGGCCTCATCTTCGTTCTTATCGCTATTATCGGCTTCTTCTCATCCGGGTCAGTCTTGGGTCTTATCGACGCCAACACCGCCGACAACTGGGTGACTCTGGTCGTCGGCCTCCTCTTCCTTTGGGGCGGGATGTCGAAGAGTGGTATGCAGCAGCCGTCAGCTCCCATGGGCGGTCAGCAGATGTAGCACTTTGTTCCTTGTCTACGCAAAATCCCCTGAACTTGTCCAAGGGGATTTTGTTTTGGTGGGCACGGAGGGAGTCGAACCCTCAATCCTTGCGGCATACGGTTCTGAACCGTAAGCGTATACCAATTCCGCCACGTGCCCGTGCGACAAGCATACAATATATGATAGTATCGGGCTATAAGGGCGATTAGCTCAGTTGGTAGAGCGCTTCATTTACACTGAAGATGCCACAGGTTCGAGTCCTGTATCGCCCACAAATGAATGCTCCGGAGATTTTATATGAAGATGAGGACATCGTGGCGGTGAATAAACCCGCCGGACTTGTTGTGCATGCTGATGGAAGGACGAAAGAATCGAGCGTGAGCGAGTGGTTTGTAGAGAAGTATCCAGAAGCGAAAGAAGTTGGTGAGAAGTTGGGAGAGATTGAGCGTCCTGGGATAGTACACAGAATAGATCGCGAGACTTCGGGAGTGCTCCTCTTAGCCAAGACCCAAAAAGGGTTTGAGAGTTTGAAGAAGCAATTCCAAGATCATGAGATAGAGAAGAAGTATCACGCCTTCTTGTATGGCAAACTCAAAGAAGATCACGGCACGATCAATTTGAAAATTACTCGCAGCAAATCAGATTTTAGAAAGCGAGTGGCAGGCAGAGAGGGGAGGGAAGCTGTCACTTACTTCCAAGTTTTGAAGCGCGCGCCAGAAGTGACTTTGGTTGAAGCCAAGCCCAAGACCGGCCGGACGCACCAGATCCGCGTCCATTTCAAAGCCTTACATTGTCCCGTTGTTTGTGACTCTTTATATGCGGCAGGCAAGCCCGCTCTACTCGGCTTCTACCGCCTGGCTCTCCATGCCAGAGAAATTACATTTAATGATTTAAATGGAGAGATTCACACTATCCAGGCCGCATATCCCGAAGACTTCCAAAAAGCCTTAGAAAATATAGGGTTTTGAGCTGTTGACAAGTAGCTCCAGTGGGCGTATAATATTTACGGACCAACAGATCTTCACTCGAGGCAACTTTGTCTCTCAACAAACCGGAGAATGTAATGTTTGTACACAGCTGTTATTGGAACTCGTGGTCTCGGATGCTGAGTACGGACCATCCGACGGGGCCGTTCGTCGAGGTCAATCTGACGCCGATCGGCGGCTTTAGCCCAGGTGTAGCTTGGAAGGATCTGGTGCAACCTATCCGCATCCGATCTCATGAGACATCGCTAGATCCGAGAGATAAACGGGTCGAGGTGCTTCCCGAGAACATCTCGCAAGCCATGATCCGTCAACTTGGGCCGGTGCTCACGCAGCGATTGCTGACGGAAGACTTCCTGCCGCAGATCGACTGGGATCTCTACCGTCGGAAGTGCAATGGGGGAGCCAATCTCGAGGACATTCGTCGCCGGTAACTAGCACGAGGTCTCCCTACATGAAGCGCGTCGGAAACGACGCGCTTTTCTTTACATAAAATCTCAAGCGTGTTAGATTAGTGCCTACTTACATATGCAAAGAGTAATCAGTCCAATCAAGACCGAGGATCGCGCCAAGCTCGATTTGCGAGCGGGGGACACTGTCAAGGTCTGGCAGAAAATTCAAGAGAAGGGCAAGACCCGCTTACAAGCCTTCGAAGGTCTCGTTTTGGCCAGGAAGCACGGACGGGAGGCTGGAGCCACCTTCACCGTTCGCCGCGTGGCTTCGGGCGTTGGGGTTGAGAAGATCTTCCCCCTCTACTCTCCGATGATCGACAAGATCGAGATCGTTAAGCGCGCTAAGGTTCGCCGCGCCAAGCTCTACCACATCCGTGAGAAGGCCGCCAAGGACATCCGCCGTCAGATGCGTAACGCCCGCCAGGCCGCCCCGGTTGCAGAACCTGAAGAAGTTGTTGAAGTTCCAGAAGTGAAGTAATTTCCTGAGCACACAAGTATTTCTTGCTAGAAATCTTGCTCGCTCTCGCGCCGCCGCGCTGCGAGAGGCTCGATAAATTACTTCACTTCTTTTGCTAAGTTTGATAGTGTATCCATGCGCGCGGGTGGCGAAATTGGTAGACGCACTACCTTGAGGTGGTAGCGCCGAGAGGCGTGCAGGTTCAATTCCTGTCCCGCGCACACAAGACATAAACATCCCGCCTGCGCGGGATTTTATGCTTGTGTGCGGGGCGCAGGTATGCCGAGCGAGTACGCGAGGTACCGAGCCATGGTCATGGAATTTTACGAGCGACGGCTAGTAAAATATTCCTGACCACACCCGTGCGAGCCCGTGCGACAATTTTTCCGATTAATGGTATAGGACTTTAATGGAGGTATTGGTGTAGCGGTAGCACTGCAGCTTGTGGATAAACAGAAACCGTAGTCTTTACCTTGGATAGCTTAGATGAGATAATGGGGTATGCCGGTGGCAAGAAAATGTTTGCGTTGCAAGAAGAGCTTTCAAACCAAACCTTCCTTCGTGAAAAAAGGATGGGGTATATACTGCTCTTCCGTTTGTCATTATGCAGACGCGAGAAGTGGAAAAATGGTTGCATGTAATATATGCGGCAAAGAGACATACAAAACTCTCAAGAATCTTAAAGTGTCCAAAAGCAAAAAATACTTTTGTTCAAAGAGTTGTCAGACCAAATGGAGAAACGCAGAATTTATTGGCTCGAAGCATGCAAATTTCATCACCGGCGAGTCTTCGTATAGGAGTGTGCTGACAAGACATAAAATTCCCAAGGTTTGTAGACTTTGTCAGACCACAGATGCTAGAGTATTGGCGGTACATCATGTCGACAAGAATAGAAGGAATAATAAGGTGAATAACCTTATATGGTTGTGTCATAACTGTCACCACCTTGTACACCATGATGTGGCCGAAAGGCAGAAATTAATGGTGGCTATAGTTTAGTGGTAAAACTCCGGTTTGTGGAACCGGTATCGAGAGTTCGATTCTCTCTAGTCACCCCCAAATGTCATTCAAAGAATTATTGAAGAGAGAAATATATGTGGTAGCGCATGGGCAGTCCGCGAAATTTAGGCTGGTGAAGTATATTGTCCTCATCACTCTGGCCGTTGCCCTCTACCAATGGAGAGGCGGGAGGTTCGTGGGGAAGGTGTTCTTGGTTCTTATCATTTTCTCTCTCTTTGCGCACTTCCTCTTCCGATCTAAGACTAAGGGGTGGACGAGGAGCTGGTGGCTCTACAAAAAGCCACTTGATCTCCCATAGATTTCCACAAATCTCAGTCTGTTATACTTTCGATATGGAACTCATTGTTGCCACTTGGAATATTGCAGGGGCGCATCCGCCGCGATCGAGTAATTATTTTGATTATGAAGATGAGGACATTGCGTATTTTGCAGAGGAGTTGAAAAAGATCAGCCCAGACGTTGTCTGCCTCCAGGAGACCCATATTAATAAAAGCCGATCTGTCGCTAAGGAGTTGGGGAAGGGAGTGGGGCTTGAATTGGTGTCTGACATGGACTGCAGCCCTTCTCATATAGACCCAGAGTATAGAATCGGGAATGCCATTATTTCAAATACTCCCGCCGCTAAATTTGAAAACCGTTTGTTTCCTTATCCTGAATTCCCGATGCACTTTCCTGACGGCCGTCCAGCGGCTCACCACGATAAAGGTTTCCAGGTAGCGGAGTTTCCTTTTGGAAATATCATTAATCTTCAAATGATGCCTATCAGATTCTTCGGCACGCCGTACGACAGCGAGGAGGGGAAGCGCTTTGCCCTGCAAATGGAACAAGAACTTGTCTCCCATGCAGAAAGTCCGCTTATTATTTGCGGTGACTTTAATTACAAAGACGCAGAGGTATTGTATGAAAATTTGATAAAAAAGTTTAGCTTGAAGAGCGCCTTGCCAGATAAGCCCACTCGACCGGATGGCAAGAAAAGTGATTACATCTTTTACTCGCCTGAGTATGCTCTTATCGACTCTGGGATTGCGGAGGTTAAGGCTGACCATTATCTTTGCTGGGTTAAACTAAAAGTGGAAATATAACCCCACCTCCTTACCCATTCGAGGTATACTCTATCCAATAACATGAATCGAATTTTGATTATTCTTCTTGGCATTTTGGTTGTCGTTGGTGTTTTTGCTCTTGGGCGTAAGTATAGCGTTCCGGCTCCAGCATCAATGCCAGAGAGGACTTCAGTAACTCTTTACTACTACAATCCCATGCTCGACCAAGGTCCTGGTGGGGTAGAGTGCAGCGAGAAGGGTTTGGTTTCTGTTGCCCGTACAATTCCCAAGACTGCAACCGTGCTCCAAGACAGCATTGCACTTCTTTTAGAAGGACGCTTGACTGAGGAGGAGAGGGCACAAGGCATTACCACGGAATTCCCGCTCTCCGGGGTCTCGCTTGTAAGCGCGTCTATAGTAGACGGCATTGCGACCTTGACGTTTGTAGACCCAGAGCACCAAACAAGCGGTGGCTCCTGTAGAGTCACAATCCTTCGGGCTGAGATCGAGGCCACAGCTAAGCAATTTCCTAGCGTACAGAATGTGCGCTTCAAGCCCGACGACCTTTTCCAACCATAAAGGGCATTTGTTATACTAATATTCCTATGCAGATCTTGAAGCAATACCTCAAGCGCTACTACGCCATGTGCGGGATGGTCCTAATCTTCGCGGCTGTTAACCAAGTCTTCTCGCTCTTCGAGCCGATCGTCTTCCAGCACATTATCGACAATTACGCTCTGCGCTTCCACGAGATCTCTCAAAGTGAATTCTTCCGCGGTACGAGCCTCCTCCTCCTGGCCTTCATCGGGACGGCCTTTATCTCGCGAGTGGCCAAGAATTTCCAAGACTATTATTTGAACACGGTGAGCCAGCGCTCCGGGGCAGACATGTACAGAGAGGGGATCAAGCACTCGCTCGATCTGCCTTACGGCGTCTTCGAAGACGAGCGCAGCGGAGAGACTCTGGGCAAATTACAGAAGGCTCGCACTGACACCGAGAAGCTCGTGATCGATACTATCAACGTGGTCTTCCTCTCCGTCATTATTCTGGCCTTCATCCTCGTGTATGCCGCGCGGGTGTACTGGGTGATTCCTTTTATCTTTGTCGGCATGATGGCGGTGGTGGGCGGGATCACTGTGCTCTTCTCCAAAAAGATCAAAACTGTACAAAAAGTGATCGTGGCAGAGACCACGGCTTTGGCCGGAGCGACGACCGAGTCCTTGCGCAACATCGAGCTCGTGAAGGCTCTGGGCCTCTCCGAGCAGGAAGTCGAGCGCCTGAACTCGGTCACGGAAAAGATCTTAAAGCTCGAACTCAAGAAGCTTCGGTACTTGCGCACCCTCGACTTCATCCAAGGCACGGTGACGAATCTCATTCGGGCCGGGCTCTACCTCTATCTGTTCTTCCTGGTCTTTACCCAGAAAATCACTTTCGGCCAGTATCTCTCCCTCAACATTTACTCGTTCTGGCTCTTCTTCCCCTTAAGTCAGATCACGACCTTTATCAGTACGTACCGCCAGGCCGAGGCCTCGCTCGAGAATTATTCCAAGCTCATGGCCACTCCCCCTGAGCCCAAAGCGCCCGCCCCGGTATCCATCGGCCGCGTGACCACGCTTGAATTTAAAAATGTCTCCTTTGCTTATAAATCCGCTAAGGAAAGGGCGGTTGATGGTGTCTCCTTCGAGGTGAGTAAGGGCGAGACCATCGCCTTCGTCGGTCCGTCGGGTTCGGGGAAGACCAGTGTAGTGAAGCTCCTAGTCGGCTTATACACGCCAGAGGCCGGCGAGGTCTTGTATAACGGAGAGCCAAGCACCGCCATTGACCTTAATACTCTGCGCAAAGAAATTGGCTTAGTCACTCAAGACACCCAGCTCTTCTCCGGCACCATTCGTGAGAACTTGCTCTTCGTTAATCCTCTCGCCACGGATGAAGAGTGTCTGGATGCACTCCACATGGCAGCCAGCGACTCACTCCTAGAGAGAGCCGACAAGGATCTCGACACCGTCATCGGCGAAGGAGGTATTAAGATCTCCGGCGGGGAGAAGCAGCGTCTCTCCATTGCCCGAGCCCTCTTGCGCAAGCCCACTCTACTTGTCTTCGACGAGGCGACGTCCTCTCTAGACTCCCTGACCGAAGAGGAGATCACTAAGACGATGCGCGATGTCACTAACTCGAAGGAGCATCTGACCATCCTCGTGGCTCACCGCCTCTCGACCATTATGCACGCCGATCGGATCTATGTTCTCGAGAAGGGGGTGGTGGCAGAAGTAGGGAAGCACCAAGAACTCCTAGAGGAGAATGGTCTCTATCACGCCATGTGGCGACAGCAGATAGGGGAGAGAGTATAATAAAATTATGCACAACGATCCAGATCATCCAAAGATAAATGAGGAAGAGGCTAACGAAATCGTCTCTCCAGAAAACACTGAGAAACTATACGGACAAGAGGCCGTCGAGAACGACTCTTTGGCCTCGAGCGGAGGAGAAGCCGAGGACAAATTACCGGAAAGCACTGACGGCGTGGCAGAGGAGAACATGTTCCCGAGCGCCGACTGATTAGCCAGCTACGGCAGCCAGGACTTCGTCGGCGGCTTTCTCACTGATACCATCGGCGATGTCGCTGAGCATGTCGTCGGCCGCCTCTTCCTCGGCTAAGGTGTTTGATAAGAGTTCGGCCACCTCGTGCTCGCCAAGCATCTCGGCCCAGCTTGAGGCTACAGAGTAGCCGGCCATCTCATAGTGTTCGATGTACTGGGCCGAGGCAATGAGCGCGGCGTCGAGAGGATGCTCGCCGTGGACATTTGCCATTACCCACTCGCCGTCTTCGATGAGGGCGCGGATGGCTTTGGCCGGAAGCATGTGCGGCTTCTCGCGTAGAAGCTTGAAGGAGTCCTCGATCCTGCAGACATGATTCCTCGTTTCGGCCAGGTGCTCTCTAAGGGCGGCTTTGAGACCTTGATGATGGGCGCGTTCGATCATCTTCGGCAGAGCTTCCACAATTTGCTTCTCGATATCGTAGAGAGCCTGCAACTTCATGACTAAGAGCTCTCGCAGAGTTAAGGGTTCGCGGTTCATAAATTCTAAGACGGTCGAGAACGGATTATGTTTCAGCGATTTTACTCATGTATACTACAGAAGTGATTCCAAAAGCTTATGCCCATGAAGCGTACGTCCTTACACCCCTAGAGGTGGAGCGTAGCGTCTCGGCACCATCGCCCAATCCTTTCTCGGCGCTCTCGACCGAGGGCGGACTCTTTCTTCTCTCTGTAGTGGCCGCCATTATCATGGCGGTGATCGTCTTCAAGATCTCGACGAGTCCGGCGGTAGGAAGAGTTTGTAACCCCATTCTCCTGCGGCTGAAGAAGTATGCTCCGCTTATCGGCCGCTTGACGCTCGGGCTCTCCCTGTTTGCCTCTGGGTATTATGGTGCCGCCTTTGGTCCGGAATTAGCTTTGCCCCACTCGCTCTCGCCTCTTCTTATGATCCTTGGGGTTTTGATCTTCTTCGGATGGCTTACTCGGCCGAGCGCTCTCGTTGGGATCGCTCTCTTTATATTTATGATAGCGAAGTATCGCCTATACATGCTTACCTATGTAAATTATTTGGGCGAGATGATCCTCGCGCTTATCATTGGCGGCGGGCTCTTCAAAAAGTTAGAGCCCTACGGCTTTCTTATTCTACGAGTTTGCTTCGGCACAGCCATCGTCTTCGCCTCTCTTTATGCCAAATTGATCCACAGTAACTTGGCTCTTCAAACCATAAGCGAGTATCATCTGACAAACTTTTTCCCGTTCTCGCCGCTCTTCTTGGTCCTCGGGGCTTTCCTGACCGAATTAGCCATTGGCCTTTGCTTTATCTTAGGCTTCGGGATCCGCATCGCGGCACTCGTATTCATCTTCTTCCTGATACTTTCCATCATGTACTTTGGCGAGGCGGTCTGGCCCCACATCATCCTCTTCGGTGTTAACTTGGCCCTCTTTGCTCACGGCTATGACAAATATACGTTAGGGAATATGCTTCGAGGCAAAGCCAGCGAGCCCGTCTTATAGTAAACTTATAATATGCAACCGTACGACATCATCGCCTTCGACCTCGACGGCACCCTCACGCCTTCGAAGTCTCCGCTCGACTCCGAGATGTCCGCTCTCCTGGTCGAACTCTTGAAGAAGTACAAAGTGGCGGTGATCTCCGGAGCCGCCCTCAGGCAATTCGAGAAGCAGTTCCTGGCTTCACTCGTGGCTACTCCAAGCGAGCTTCGCAATCTATACATCGTCCCGACCAACGGTGCCAATCTCTGCCAATACCGGATCGGCTGGCTTTGCACCCATAGCTACGAGCTTACCGACGAGGAGAAAAAGGCGATCACCGTAGGCTTCGAGAAAGCGCTGGCCGAGACCGGGTTCGAGAAGCCGGAGAAGCTCTTCGGCGACCAGATAGAGGATCGCGGGACCCAAGTGACCTTCTCGGCTCTGGGCATGGAGGCGCCTTTGGAACTTAAGGAGAAGTGGGATCCAGACCACGCTAAACGCGCCAGGATCGTAGCCGCGCTCAAGCCGATGCTCAAGGACTTCTCGATCCACATGGGCGGAGCCACCTCCATCGACGTGACTCGGAAGGGTATCGACAAGGCCTATGGCTTAAACGAGGTCTTGAAGCTGGCAGAATGTCCTCCGGAAAGAATGCTTTTCGTCGGGGATGAGTTGCGTCCGGACGGCAACGACGCCCCGGCGCTTACCATCGGCTGCCAGAGTCGTGCCGTCAAAGGTCCCAAGGAGACGAAAGAGGTCATCCAGGGTCTCCTCGCGTAGACTTCTTGGTGTACAATAGGGTTTGTATGGAACCCTTGCATCCTTTTGTCGAAAAGCGTCCGTGGGGAGAATTCGAGGAATTTATAAAAAATTCTCCCGTTACCGTCAAACTTATTTTTATAAAAAAGGGTGAGGAATTAAGTTTGCAGAAACACCACGAGAGGAGCGAGTTTTGGAAGGTGGTGAAGGGCAGTCCACGCCTAGTCATTGGCGAGGCCGTGTACGAAGCCAGCGAGGGAGACGAGTTCACTGTGCCGGTCGAGACCAATCATCGAGTCGGCGCACCGAGTGATGATGTCGAGCTCTTAGAGATCGCGCAGGGAAAGTTTGATGAAAGCGACATCGTGCGTTTGGAAGATAAGTACGGCAGGTAATGCCTCGAAAGAAACCTTTACAACCCGAGAGAACCCCAGTGGCTGTCGGTCTCCATGATCGAAGCACATTTTTAATCCTGCGCGAGAAGGGGAGTAAGGAAGAGAGGCTGGTCCTGGCCAGGAGCCGAGATGGCAAGAAGTTTTCCAAAGTCTTCCAACCGGTGCTTCTCAGGTATGGAAACGGCAAGCGCGAGGATATTTCCAAGTGTAGAGATCTCAAGATTTTCTCCGAGAAAGGACTTTCGATGACGTATGTGTTGGGAGAAGGGAGTAGTGCTCGTCTGGTCTATGCCACGGCTCGAAGTCCGAGGGCCTGGACGGTCAAGGGGAGCGTCAAGATCGGCGCGCCGGGAATATTTGTCCCCGAGCTTACGTCGAAAGCCGGCAGCGCTGTCTACTATGGTCGAGACGTATTGCGAGTAGCTACCTCTAAAACCGGCAAGAGTTGGAGAACGCCGGGAGAACAGCGAGCTCCATACTGGAGATTCTTCGATGGTTTGCCATTTCATCTTGCGGGAGTGCACACAACGGACGAGGGCACGTTTGTGATCTGCGGATCATGCGTGACCGAAGAAATTCTTCAAGATGTAAACCGCGCTCACAAGGTAGGAGAGGTAGAGATGTGTCGATTGGGCGTGGCGCTCTTCAGGAGAGACCAGCCGGGCGAGCTTGCCTGGCAGACCGAGCTCCCGTTCATGGACGTGCCGCTTCGAGGCAAGAGTTCCTTCGGCCTCCTCGGAGTGGTAACTATTACTCGGAAGAAAGAGCGCTTGGTGCGAGTCTATATGCATTTCGGCGACGAGGTGGGGCTCTTCGAATTCCCGTCCACCGCGCTTAGTCGTCGGCATGCGTACATGCCTATCCTTCTGGCTAAGGCAACTGGCAACCCGATCATTAGTCCGGGCAGAATGCTATGGGAGCGCCAGAGCGCCTTCAACCCTGCAGCTCTGCGCATTGGAGACAATGTTCATATTCTTTACCGAGCCATTGGTGCCGATGGTGTCTCACGGCTCGGCTACGCCTCATCACCAGACGGAGTCAGAGTCGAAGGACACATGGAGACCCCCGCCTTTGCCTTGCAAGACCCTCGTAAGGGTAAGATCCGTCGATATAACCCTGTGATGTATCCCTCGGGCGGCAGCTGGGGCGGTACAGAAGATCCTCGCATGGTCATGATCGAGAGACAGGTTTACGTCACCTTCAACATGTTCGACGGCTGGGATCGGCTGCGGGTGGCGGTGGTCTGGATTGATCTTGAAGACTTCCTGCAGAAGAAGTTTTGGAAGTGGTCGAAGCCGGTGCTCCTCTCGCCGGAGGGCCAAGTACACAAAAATTGGATCCTCTTCCCTGAGAAGATCAATGGCAAGTTTGCCCTTCTTCATAATCTCCACGATGATGATCTTGAGCGCGTGCGCATCGAGTACGTCGACGACCTTGCTTCTTATCAAGCTCCGAGCGAGCTCGCGAGCCCGGACCCGAATGCCATCCCAGATCGTCCAACTTCCTGGCACAAACGCATGAGGAGCGCTGGTCCGCCACCTTTGAAAACCTCTGAAGGCTGGCTCCTCTTCTACCACGCCACCGATCGCTACGAACCAAAGCGCTACAAACTCGGTGTCATGCTCCTTGATCTCTCCGATCCGACCAAGATCCTTCATCGGGCGAGTGCCTCGGTCCTCAATCCAGATGAATTTTATGAGAATAATGGCAAGCCGGGCATCGTCTACGCCTGCGGGGCCGTGGAGATCGACGACACCATCCATGTCTACTATGGCGGGGCCGACAAGGTGGCGTGTGTCGCTACGGTGAAGACAGAGGAGCTCTTACGACATATAATCAAGGGCGAGGATACGCGCTTCTCCGTAAGTAAGGTAACTTTATAACATGTTCGTTCTCAAACGCTCACACCGAAATCCAATTCTCATCCCCGACCGGGACCACTATTGGGAGGCCTCGGCCACCTTCAACCTCTGTGCCGTCAAGAAAGGCAAAAAGATCTACGGCTTATACCGTGCCCTCTCCTCCAAAGATCGGCTGCGCACGCCCGACCAGATCTCGATCGTCGGTATCGGCGAGTCTTTGGACGGTCTCCACTTCGAAAATCGCCGCAAGTTCATCGAACCGGTGATGGAGTGGGAGAGGTACGGATGCGAGGATCCCAGGACCACTCATTTCGAAGGCAAGTATTACACCTTCTATACTGCGCTCTCGCATTATCCTTTCGTGCCCGAGGGCATCAAGGTGGCGGTAGCGGTCCACAAGGACTTTACCCATGTCGAGGAGCGCCACTTGGTCACACCCTTCAACGCCAAGGCCATGACCCTCTTCCCGGAGCGGATCGCAGGTAAGATCACTGTCATCTTTAGCGCCCACACCGACGGCTCGGTGGCCAAGATGTGCATCGCGCAGGTAGAAAGAATAGAGGAGTTATGGTCTCTAGACTTCTGGGAGAGTTGGCATGCAGGGATCGATGAGCACGTCATTAATCTGCGCCGCAGCGAGTATGACCACGTCGAGGTCGGTGCTCCGCCTATCCGCACCAAGCAAGGCTGGCTCTTGGTGTATTCGTATATTCAAAATTTCTTCCCGTCCTCCGAGCCGCGCCGCTTCGGTATCGAGGCTATCCTTCTTGATCCTAAGGATCCGAAGAAGATCATCGGCCGCACCAAGGGTCCGATCATGATCCCCGAGGAGCCAAGCGAGCGAAGCGGGCAAGTCTCTGACACCATCTTTCCTACTGGAGCGCTGATCGAGGGCGACAAGCTCACTATTTATTATGGCGCCTCAGACACCACCGTCTGTGCGGCCTTTGTCGGATTGAACGATCTTATCTCCACCATCCACCCGACGACCGCGCCGCGCTGGCAGTTTACTCGCGCCAAGGGCAACCCGATCATCGTGCCGGACCCGTCGCATACTTGGGAGTCAAAGGCGACCCTTAACCCCGCTGCTCTCGATCTTGGGGGCAAGGTCCACATCTTGTATCGCGCGCTCTCCGAGGACAACACCTCTACCATCGGCTACGCTTCGTCGAAGGATGGCATCACTATCGACGATCGCCACGATGAGCCGATCTATATGCCGCGAGAGGACTTCGAATCGAAGAAGATCGCCAACGGCAACTCCGGTTGCGAGGATCCGCGTCTTACCAAGATCGGCAAAGTTATCTATATGTGTTACACCGCCTTCGACGGCATCGGACCGCCGCGAGTGGCCATTACTTCCATCAAGGAAGCAGACTTTATCAAGAAGAATTGGAAGTGGGAGAAGCCGATCCTCATTACTCCCAAGTCAATCGACGACAAGGATACCTGCATCCTGCCCGAGAAGATCGGCGGCAAGTATCTCGTCCTGCATCGCATCGGGACCGACATATGCTGCGACTACGTGAACTCTCTGGACTTTAAAAGGGAGACCATCGACAAATGCATCCGCGTCCTCGGCCCCCGCCCGGGCGCCTGGGACGGTACCAAAGTTGGCATTACCGCTCCGCCTATTAAGACCAAACAGGGCTGGCTCCTGCTCTACCATGCCGTCTCCGAGAATCATCATACCTATCGTGTCGGAGCCATCCTTCTTGACCTCAAGGATCCCACCATCGTGCTTGCCCGCAGTGCCGATCCGATCTTCGAACCGCAGGAAGAATATGAGAAGGTGGGCATCGTCAACAACGTCGTCTTCCCGTGCGGCATGATCGTACGCAAGGGCATGGTCTATATCTACTACGGAGGAGGGGATAAGGTCACCGGCGTCGCCACCATGGAACTCGATGTGATCGTAGACGCCTTGGTCAAGGGGGCCAAGTACCGATAGCGGCTGAGCTTGACGAAATTAATAGAAGAGGTATGATATTTACAGACCCATTCGAATTGAATGCCAAGCACCTTTTCCATAGCGGGTATTTTCTACATCCCACCTCATAGGTGAAGCGCATGACGCAACGTCCGACACGGCCATTGGAAGCCGGTGTTACCCTCCCACCCCTGCGCAAGTCCACCGAGATCTTCAAGCCTCAGAAGTTCATCCGAGTCCAAGCCGGCGGCCGTCGTGTTCAGGTGACGATCAACCAAGACGGAACAAGGACAGAAAAAGTTCTTTCTCCCGAACCCTCGCGGTGGATGATCATCAGTTGAACCCGCAAAGCACCTTGCCCCGACCGCACAGCGGTCGGGGCTCTGTTTTTATGTTAGGCTTATACCAATGGATTTTGGGCGTATCATCAAAAATATCTTTTTTCTTCTGGTCGCTATTTTTTCTGGACTGATGCTCGCCTTGATCACTGTCGGCGTCACCAGCGGGAGCGAGCTCACGCCCTTCAATACCGCTACCGAAGAAATAGTCTCTCACTTTCGCACGCCCTTCCTCACAAGCGTCATGCTGCTCATTACCAACATCGGCTCTCCATTTGTCTTGACCGTCCTCGCCACCTTTCTGGCCATCACCTTGCTCTTGCACCGCGACACCTATGACGCTCTCCTCTATCTAGTCTCGGTCTTCCTCTCGATCGTGGCCTTCGTCATTTTGAAAAATACCTTTCACCTCGATCGTCCCGCTGAGAGCTTGATCGCCGATCTCTCGAGTTGGACCTTCCCGTCCGGACACGCGACGGTCGCCACCGCCTTCTTCTTTGCCACAGGCTACTCCTTCTTCGACTGGGCCAAGACTTGGGGAGGGAGGGCGACTTTGGTCATCTTCTGTATCACGAGCGCTGTCCTTGTCTCCTTATCGCGCATTTACCTCGGAGCTCACTTTGCCCTCGACGTCCTGGCGGGTACCGCCCTTGGTCTCCTCTCTGTTTCCATAACGGCCCTTGCCTTCAACCTGCTTTTAAGCGAGCGGGAGTGGTGGAGGAGACGTTTCCGAAGTTTGTGATAAGATGCATATATGCATGAATATTTTGAACACGAAGAGGTTAAGCGCTTCTTCAAGGTTGCGACAGTTGCCATAGGTTTATTAGCTTTATTCTTATTCGTAGAGACCCTCAGCGCTTGGAAGTCGTGGCGCGTCTCGAATCCGGCGTACAACACCATCTCGGTCAGTGGAAAGGGTGAGGCCTTCGCCACGCCAGATATCGCCACCTTTACTTTCAGCGTCTCGGCTGATGCCAAGGCAGTGGCCGACGCTCAAGAGGCTGTGACCAAGAAGACCGACGCCATCACGGCGGCCCTCAAGGACCTGGGAGTTGATGACAAAGACATCCAGACGGTCGACTACTCCGTATATCCCAAATACATCTACACGTCTGTAGCTTGTACGTCTTCATACTGTCCTCCAAGTAGACAAGTTCCGGACGGCTATACGGTAACAAACAGTTTGAGCGTGAAGGTCCGCCAGACGGCTAATGCGGGCAAGGCTCTCTCAGAGGCCGGCTCTAAAGGGGCGACGAACATCTCAGGGCTCTCCTTCACTGTCGACGACCAGACCGCCATCGAGTCTGAGGCTCGGGCCAAGGCTATTGCCGACGCCAAGTCGAAGGCCGAGACCTTAGCCAAGAATTTGGGAGTGCGCTTGGTACGCGTCATTAGCTTCAGTGACGGATACGGCGGCGGACCGATCCCGTATTACGCCAAGGATGTGGCCTTAGGCATGGGCGGCACTGCCAACCAGGCCGTAGCTCCGAGTCTTGAGCCGGGACAGAACAAAGTGACTGACAACGTCACCATCACCTACGAGATTCACTAAGTAATAAGAAATAGTGAGTAAAAGAGCCCTAAGGATAGGGCTCTTTTTGTGCTTGACAAATTAATATGGTCTATGTTATAATAGTAGCAGTTGCAAAGTTTCATTTGGCCCTCGTCACATCTTCCCGGAGGAAGATATGTCCCGCCCGACCTTTTCATCCGCCCTAATGCCCGTGGCCCTCATCAATTGCTGTGCTGTGGTCACTGTGCTCTTGCGGCTTGCTGGCTCTCTAACCTTCCACCCGTCGCGATTCAAGCGACTGGAGGATAAGATCTGGCACTCAATCGACATGCCAGACTGATCTGCCCCACGAATTCCCCACGGAGTTCGTGGGGTTTTCGTTTGACAAAGAAGATATAGATATAGTATATTCTTACTGCGCCACGGGGCGTTTTTTAGTAAAAATATGTCCAAACTCACCAATTACCTCAAAGATACTCGAGCCGAACTCGTTCACGTCACCTGGCCAACCAGGAGCCAGGCCATCGCCTTCACCGTACTCGTCGTCGCCATTTCCATCATCGTCTCCTTCTTCTTGGGCTTCTTCGATTACCTCTTCACCCTCATCATTCAGAAATTTGTTATTTAACGATACCAATATGCGAATGTATACGAATGAAACGAATAGAGATCCCATTAGTATTATTAGTATGAATTCGTAAATTAGTATCGCATAACCATGGCTAAGCAAACAATCTCCGAAGGAAGAAACTGGTACGTCATCCACACTTACGCTGGGTATGAGAACGCCGTACAAAGGAATTTGAAGCAGCGCATAGAGAGCCTCGGCATGGAAGACAAGATCTTCAATGTCATCGTCCCGACGGAGAAGAAGATCAAGATCAAGGGCGGCAAGCGCGTCGAGGAAGAGGAGAAGATCTATCCGGGTTACATCTTGGTCGACATGATCGTCACCGACGACTCGTGGTACGTGGTGAGGAATACTCCAAGAGTCACCGGCTTCGTCGGCTCGGGTGTTTACCCGGTGCCGATCGATGCCAAGGAGGTGGAGTCCCTCTTCTCGCGCATGAATGCGGACAAGGTCACCCACACCATCAACCTCTCGCCGGAAGACGCGGTCCAGATCGTGGACGGCCCCTTCAAGGACCTTGAGGGCAAGGTGAGCGAGGTCGACGAGGAGCGCGGCAAGGTCAAGGTGCTTGTCTCGATGTTTGGCCGTGAGACGCCGGTCGAATTAGACTTTTTGCAAATAAAGAAGATTTAAGGTATTGTAGCGCTCTACAACTATGGCAAAGAAAATTACTAAAGTCCTCAAGCTCCAGATCCCCGGCGGCAAGGCTGTCCCAGGACAGCAGCTCGGTCCGGTGCTTGGAGGCGCGGGTATCAACATTGGCGAGTTCGTCAAGCGCTTCAACGACGAGACCAAGAACCGTGTAGGCGAGGTGGTCCCAACTATCGTCAACGTCTTCGAGGATCGCACCTATCAGCTTATTTATAAAACTGAGCCCGCTTCGAATCTTATCCTAAAGGTGCTCGGCAAGGAGAAGGGAAGCGGCAAGCCCAATACCTCGAAGATCGGCACTATCTCCAAGGCCCAGGTCAAGGAGATCGCTGAGAAGAAGATGGTAGACCTCAACGCCAACGACCTCGACGCTGCTATGAAGATCGTGGCCGGTACGGCTAGATCGATGGGCGTCGACGTGAAATAAGAAACGTCGACGAGCCGGAGGCTGTCGAGCCGAGGCGGGCCCGCGCAAATTTTCATCAGAAAATTATGTGTGGGTCGACGTGAAATAAATATTTCAAACTGTATCCGCAAAACCCGCTCCCAAGCGGGTTTTGCTTTTATCTTAGAAGTGAGTAGAGTGGTGTAGGACTGTAACGTTGAAAACCCCTAGCTAGGAGAAGATATGCAAGAAGAGCGAGCAGGTATCAAGGCAAAAGTGATCGCTGACAGTGCGCATGACGGTAGTCGGCTTACGACCTTTGAGGCCACATTTCCGAGAATCATCTTGGCTGAGTTCAACACTCACAGGATGTTGAGTCGCAATTCGGCGAGTTCGCGGGC
>JAIFWO010000027.1 GCA_019661895.1 Candidatus Parcubacteria bacterium
GGAGGAATAGAGATCATCGAGCTTGATGGCGATGTAGACGAATGGGTAAATAATTATCGAAAGGATTCCTAAGACTAGAGCAATGAAGATGTCCATGAGCCGCTTCATCCCATCATAGATAGTCTGCGGCTGGGTAGAAATATTTTCCAGAAACCAGTTGTAGCGCAGGAGCGATAGGGGCACGCGGTTGAAGATATCCTCATAGACCTTGTGCATGTCGATGAAGCGCACTTTAGAGAAGATGAGGTTATATAAGTGAGGCAAGACTGGCGCTACTTGAGTGTGCATGAGGTCTATGGCCACGATCGAGACGCCCTCCGCGTTGATGCGCGAGACAATCTCATCCCAGAAGCCATCCGCACCTGTGCGTTCTAGGTCGACTGAAGTGACAAAGCTAATATTATGCAACGGATTGCCATTGACCTCTTCCAGAAGTTCTTTCATCTCCTCGCCGCTCCCGATAAGCATGGCCTTCTCCGGCTCACGGGTGGTGATAAACGGATGCCCGTACATCCTCCACCCGAGAGTAACGAAGAAGGTCACCACCAGATCGATGAAGAGCAAGGTCTTCGGCGTAATGCCGAAGAAGGGAATGAGGTAGAAGAAGAGTACCGCCAGGATAGAGTTGGCTACCTGAGTGTTGAAGAGCGTAGCCGGCAAACGCGAGCGCAGAATGGAGGTCTGTCGGTCGTAGAGTCCGGCGATGTAGAATACCAAGATCCACGCCACGAAGAGAAGCCCGAAAGGCACCAAGTGCGCGCTCAAGACCTCAAGCGAGGGCGGCGAGAAGCTACGCAAGAACAAAGAGAGCCACAGCGAGACAATAAAGAAGAAAATATCTCCCAGAAGGAGTAAGGGGGCCCCCTTTTTCCCAAAAGATTTCATCACGTGCATACTACAATAAAATAGCTATAATGGCCACATGAAGGTCCTAATCGGCATTACCAAGTCCAATTTCGGCGGGGCCCAGCGCTACGTCTTCGAGCTGGCCAAAGCGGCCAAGGAGGCTCGCCACGACGTGGCGGTCTTGTGCGGCGGTGAGGGCCCTTTGGTCGAGAAGCTCGAGGCCGAGGGTATCCGCGTCATCCCTCTTCCTATACTTGAGAGAAATGTCGTCTTACGAAGAGACTACAAAAACTTCTTCTCAATATACCACATCCTGAGGAAGGAGCGTCCAGACGTCTTCCATTTAAACAGCTCCAAGATGGGCGGGCTCGGCTCCGTGGCCGGCAGGCTCACTCGTGTGCCTAAGATAATCTTTACCGGACACAGCTTCGAATTTAACGCTCCCCGTCCGGAGTATCAAAAGATTATTTTCAGATTCCTCACTTGGCTCATCATTATGTTCTCTCACAAAACTATCTGCGTCTCGGCCAGTGGGAGGAATGCTCTGTCGCGCTGGCCCCTGGTTTCTAAAAAGCTGTTCCTTATCCGAAACGGCTTAGAGTCCTTTACCCTTCTGCAGAGAGAGGAGGCTCGCCAGAAGCTTGTGCCGGGTATCAAACCTTCTACCCTCCTCGTTGGCACCCTTGCCGAGTTGCATAAGGTCAAGGGTTTGGATGTCCTCCTGACCGCCTTTGCCAGTGCCTTTAAGGATAGCGACACGAAGTGCGTCATCGTCGGCGAGGGCGAGGAGCGTGAGAGCTTAACGAACCTTTCAAAAGCTCTGGGCATCGATTCGCAAGTCCATTTCGCAGGCTTCGTCGAGAACGCCAAGGCTCTCCTCTCGGGCCTCGACATCTTTGTCCTCTCTTCCCGCTCGGAGGGTATGCCGTACGCCCTGCTTGAGGCGGGCTTGGCTGGTATGCCCGTCGTCGCCACTCACGTGGGCGGCATCCCGGAGATCGTCACTGACTCGGAGACCGGCCTCCTCGTACCGACAGAGAATCCCTACTTCCTCTCAAAGGCTCTGACGGAATTAAGCAAAGACCAGGGCAAGCGCGAGCGCTTCGGCAAAAATTTGAAAAGATTCGTCGAATTCCACTTCAGCCAAAGCGAGATGCTCGAGCAGACGCTCACTTTATATGACCTCAGCCAACCCTCGGACCTTGCGAGTACCTCTGCGAGCTTGCCAGTATCCCCAGAGCAAGCCACTCGGTAAGCAAGTGCGATCCACCATAACTCATAAATGGGTACACGATACCCGTCACCGGCAAGAGTCCCATGTTCATGCCTGCATGAATGAGGATGTGGATGATAAAGAGCATTGCTAGGCCAAGACCGAACAAGGCTTCGAAGTTGGTGGCCGCCCGACGCGAGATCTCGATGATCCTAAAGATCAAAAGGGCCGATAGGATAAGAAGGATGACCGTGCCCACGAACCCCCACTCCTCCGCGAAGGCCGCGAAGATGAAGTCCGTTTGATACTCCGGCAGGAATAAGAGTTTCGACTGCGTGCCATAGCCTATCCCCTTGCCTAAGATCTGCCCGCTCCCCACCGCGATCGTCGACTGGTAGGCGTTGTAGCCCGTGCCATGAATGTCCGCTAAGGGATGGAGGAAGGTCAAGATGCGCGCCTTCTGGTACGGCTGGAAGACGAGGAGCCAGGAGAGAGTGACGGCCGCTACGGCTACTCCTAGGACAATGAGCAAATGCTTTTTAGAAATCCCTGAGACCAAGACCATACCAAGCCAAATGCCGAAGATAATGACCGCCCCGCCGAAGTCCGGCTGGAGAAAGACTAGGGCAAAGATAATGAGCGCGTAGACACCGCTCACGATGACGTGCCGCACATTGGCGATCTCGATGTGCCGGCGAGAAAAGTATTTGGCCAGTATGAGGATGGTCACGATCTTGGCCGGGTCGGAGGGCTGGAGGGCAAAGCCGCCCAGAGCAAACCACGACTGCGCTCCATGAGCCACGTGCCCGAGGGTAAAGAGGAGGAGAAGGACGACTACCGTAACAATGAAGGTGATGACAAGCACCCGAGTCTGGCGCAGGAATCGCCAATCAACTACGCTCGCTCCGAAGAATATTAAGACCGAAAGGGCGATCCAAATGGATTGCCGGACGAAGAAGTGATGATCCCCCGAGAAGGAGTCCATGGTCACCAAGCCGCCCAGCGAGATCAAAAGCGCTGGCAAAAATAGTCCCCAATCTATTCGTTTAAGAAATCCCATATTACTTGATGAGGCTTGCGTCCGGGAAGGTGCGGGGCACAATCTCGATAGCGGTGGTCGTCCCGACAAATGCCGAGGGCCAAGTGTAGACGAGAGTTGCTACCTCATTTGGTCCGAGCGTATCCACCACAGTGCGCGAAGCGTGGACTATAGTACCATTTTCATCGAAGATGAGCGCGACCAGCTCTATATTGGAGACCTTTTGCAAGGTGGTGTTGTAGACGCTCGCATCTATGCGCGGCTTGGTGTCGGCATTGGTAAGAAGCACGTCTTTAACAATAAGCTCGGGGACCTCTGATTTATTTTTCTTCCAGATAAGATTACCCCAAGAGAAAGTGGCCCGGGTGGGAGTCGAGCTCCCGAAGTCGAACGGCCCCTGGAAGATGGCGAAGGTGGAATTCTTGGGTATGAAAGTCTTTCCGCTGATAGTGCGAAGCGGGCCGGAGGAGGTGTCGTCGTATATGTTTATGGTATAGGGAGCCAGCGCGACCTCGCCGTTTATATTCGGATTCTGCATATAGGCAATGATGTCGAAGGTCGAAGTGGCCACGTAGAGGACCTGCGGGTCGCCCTTCACTATCAGCGGCGAAGCTTCGAGAGGACACAACAGCTGGCACGAGCCGCCGCAGTCTACTCCGGTCTCATCGCCATTCCGCTTCCCGTCTGAGCACGTCGGCGTTTGATGGAAATAAAGTAGAAACGGAATGCCAAGCAAGATGATAAGGGCAAGAAGAACAAGCCCCAAAATAATTCTCTTTCGTTTGATAGACCATTCGTTCACCAATTCAGTATAACAAAATTATATAAACAAAAAGACCCTACGCGACATCAAAAACTGATCACGTAGGGTCAGAGTTTAACCAGGTCTTATAACCCCGACGATACTAAATTGCTCCATTGCTTCATTCAGCTGATTGATAGCACCGTGGCTGACCGCCTCTAATAATTTGAGGAGTATGCCAGCAGCAATCATCACCTCTGGATCATCAGTTGTCATAGCCTCTCGCGTTAGGTCTTCGAGTCTCTGACGTAGAATATCTTTCGTCATCGTGGTTGGCTCCTCTGGTAAATTTATCTATAATTATTAGATCATATCTAGCAATAATTACAAGCACTAAAAAAGCCCTAAAAATAAGGGCTTTTTCTAGATTAAACACTTAGTCCTGGCGCCTAGCTACTCTCCCCTTACGAGTACCATCGCCTCAACAGAGCTTAACTGCCGTGTTCGGAATGAGAACGGGTGTGACCTCTGCGACAAAGCACCAAGACTAAAAGTTCAATCTATTGTATGGACACTGAAATTAATTTGCATTAATTCCATTTAGCAGGACAGAGCTTTAACTCTTTGTGACTTATAAGTTTCCTAATAAGAATTCGAGCAATTAGTACGTCTCGGCTGAATACCTTACGGTACTTACACCTAACGCCTATCAACGTGATCATCTCTCACGGCTCTCTCACCCCTAACGGGGCCACGATTCCTAATCTTGGGGCTGGCTTCATTCTTAGATGCTTTCAGAATTTATCCATGCCCGACTTAGCTACTCAGCGTCCACCTGGCGGCAGAGCTGACAGACCAGAGGTCGGTTCATCTCGGTCCTCTCGTACTAGAGACAAATCCCCTCAAGAATCGAACGCCTGCAGTAGATAGGAGACCAACCTGTCTCACGCTTGTTTCCACTTATTACTAAGTGCAATGGACTATAACTTTACCCAAATTGGGTATTCAGCGTTTAGTCTCTAGGGGTAAGGGAACACTTATGCCGACTACTGTCGGCGCGCTTCCACTCTTCCCTCGGTATTATCCTCTAGCGGGTACGCAAAGGACTCCACCGATATCAGCTGACTTGTCATCCCGCATTGCTGAGGGATGCCGCCGTGGCTGGTTGGTATCTTACTAATTTAATAAACGAATTCTCAATGGGATTCAGACTATTCATAACACGATACGAATTAACGAATAATTATCGAATGATACGAATGGATTTCATTCGTAAATTCGCATGATTCGTACTATTAGTATCGCGTACTGAACGGTCTGAACCCAGCTCGCGTAACTTTTTAATTGGCGAACAGCCAAACCCTTGGAAGCTTCTCCACCTCCAGGATAAGTTGAGCCGACATCGAGGTGCCGAACTGCGCCGTCGCTATGGACGCTTAGGCGCAACCA
>JAIFWO010000028.1 GCA_019661895.1 Candidatus Parcubacteria bacterium
GAAGAATGAAGTCGAAGCGGTCAAGAAGAAGTATGTCGTCCATGCTCCCGAGAATCCGGCCGATGCCAATATTTGCGATGACTGCCAATAACGCGTAAGATACTGCCATGCTCATAGGAAAAGCGTCCCCCGAGGACATGAATCTGCACCCATTGCGTTATCAATGGGCATACGACCTCTACAATCAAGCGGTGAGGAACACTTGGTTCCCGCACGAGATCGCTCTCAAGGAGGACTTGGAGGATTGGGCCAACATGACGGAAGACGAGAGACATGCTGTTAAATTCCTCATGGCCTTCTTCAACCCGGCCGAACTTATCGTCAACCGCTCCATTGCGCTCGGTATCTATCCATACTTGAAGTCGCCTGAGTGCCACCTCTACTTGGCAAAGCAAATGTGGGAGGAGGCCAACCACTGCGTGGCCTTCGAGTACGTCTTACAAACCTTTCCATTCGACAAAGAAAATATTTTCCAACTTCACCTCGGCGTCCCTTCGATGAAGGCGAAGGAGGACTACATCAATAAGTACATGAAGCGGATGACGGAGGACACTCTCGACATCTCAAGCGTTCAGGGGAAGATGGACTTCATCAGGAATTTGGTAGCGACCAACATTGTCATGGAGGGTATCTGGTTCTACTCCGGCTTCATGGTGGCTTTGAGCTTCCGTCAGCGTAATCAGCTGCGTAACTTCGGCTCGATGATCAATTGGGTGTTGCGAGATGAGTCCTTGCATCTCAAGTTCGGCATGAATTTGATTCAAAATATCTTGGAGGAGAATGGAGAACTTCTCACAGAAGGCTTCGCCAAGGAGATCCGCGACATCGTCATCGAGGGAGTGAACTTGGAGACTGCTTACAACAAAGATCTCTTTCCGCAAGGTATCTTAGGACTCAATGCCGATTATGTGAATCAGTATGTGCAATATGTGGCGGATAGGCGCTTAGAGGAGCTCGGTTTGCCGAAATTCTATAATGCCACCAACCCGGCCAAGTGGATGTCCACCGCTACCGACGTCTTCGAGCTCGTGAACTTCTTCGAAGCCCAGAACACTTCCTACGAAGTCGACGGCCATTCAGCCAAGGTGGAGAAGAAGGAGGTCAAACCGGAAGATGTACCTTCAGTACCAAGCGGAGTAGGGGAATAATATCTATATATAAGAAACGTTAAAGGGCGACACGCTGCATGGCTGCGTGCCGCCCTTGTTTATTTCTGGAGCTGACGAAACTGTTTCGCCAATTTCTTGAGCTCCGGATTGTTCTGCGGCGGTTTGGGAGTCTCCAGCCGCTCCAGCTCCTCCGAGAGATGAGTGGCAATTTCCCACACATCACTCTCGCTGACCCCAATCGCGTCTACGGATCCATCGAGGCTTCGCGTCAGTGCCTGCAGAGCCTTCGACGGATTCTTGACAACCCTTGCTTTCTTTAGGAGCTCGCGCGCCAACGCCAGAGTATTCATGAGCAGTTTTCCTGTTGAGGTTTGTCTGGATAGTATTATATCACATTTTATGCCACGAAGTCAAGTAGAAAAATAGGCCTAAGAATAAGGCTCGATTTTGTACCAATCCACGAAGTCTGAAATATGGAGGGGACTCCTTGATACATACTCGTAGGCTTGGTTTCGATCGACGATATCTGCTTCTCGACGTTCTGCGAGATCGGAAAATTCAGGGTAACTCGAATACTTATAACTGTTTAAAAACATCTCTGCTTCTGCGAGATCTTGAAGTCCATGTAGTTTCCAATCCTTCTCGAATAGATCCACGCAATTGAGGTGAATATAGCTAAAAAGGTGTTTGAAGTGGACATCATCCTCAACATGTTTTGATCGAAAGGGTCTTACAAATAACGGACCACTTCTTTCATGTTTTGTATTGAAGTACATTGAGTATGCGGTGAGGAGTTTGCCCATGAACTTGCTAATTCCACCTTCATCATTCTCCTTAACTAATAAATGAAAATGATTCGGCATAAGTGAGTACGAGAGTATAGAAATAAGAGAATCAGAGCGTTTCTCCTTGTAAATCTCTGCGAGATCTCTTTTGCCCCGCTTTGAATAATTGCTTATATGAAAAGAAGCGTTCTGATTCAGAATATACAAAAGGATTTGGAAGCGTTCGTAGTCGCGACTCTCAAGAAATATTTTCCTCTTCTCAACTCCGCGACTAAAGAGGTGATAGTATTCACCCGGAGCAAAATTCATGTATCTTTCCATTCTTTAATTGTATCAAGGGGCCCCCTCCATACAAATGTATTTGGGGATAAGGGATAGGTGGTACAATTGTTCCATGTCTATTAAAGTTGCAATCAACGGTGCCGGCAGGATCGGTCGAGCCTTTTATAAGATCTCAAGAGAGAAGCCAGAATTAGAAGTCGTCGCCTTAAATGACTTGGGCGATATTGAGAACATCGCCTACCTTCTCAAATATGACAGCGTCTACGGCAAGAGCAATTTTGATATTAAGGTCAAGGAAGACAAGAGTGCTCTGGTGATCGACGGCAAGGAGGTCAAATTTATCTCTGAGAGAGAGCCGGCCAACCTTCCTTGGAAGGATCTCGGCATCGATGTGGTGGTCGAGTCGACGGGACTCTT
This sequence comes from Candidatus Parcubacteria bacterium, assembly GCA_019661895.1. Classification (GTDB taxonomy): domain Bacteria; phylum Patescibacteriota; class Minisyncoccia; order Phycocordibacterales; family Zambryskibacteraceae; genus JAIFWN01. Next base: position 2,594 of record JAIFWO010000028.1, read on the forward strand.
CACCTCCTACGACAAGGCCAAAGTGCACTTGGACGCCGGGGCTAAGCGCGTGGTCGTTACTGCTCCTATGAAGGATGATCCATCTGGAGTTCCTGGAGCGACAGTCCTCATGGGAGTCAATGAAGACAAGCTCTCTACCTGCCAGATCACTTCGAACGCATCGTGTACGACGAACGCCGGCTCGCCCCTTATTGCCATCCTCGATGAAGCACTTGGGATCGAGAAGGCCGTTTTAAATACCGTTCACGGATATACCGCTACTCAGGCTCTTGTCGACGGTCCTTCGAAGAAGGGCTTCCGCGAAGGTCGGGCCGCAGCGCACAACATCGTGCCTTCTTCGACTGGTGCCGCCATTGCCGTGACGAAAGCTTTTCCGAAATTAACAGGTCTCTTCGACGGCATCTCTACTCGCGTACCGGTTATCGCGGGCTCAATCGTCGACATCACTTTTATCTCCAAAAGGGAGACGAATGCCGAAGAGGTTAATGCCATTCTTAAAAAGGCAGCCGGAGAAGAGAGGTGGAAGGGCATCTTTACTGTTACGGAAGAAGAGCTCGTCTCCTCAGACATTTTGGGCTCTCGCTTCGGCTCCATTGCCGACCTCGCGCTTACTCGGGTCATTGGCGGCAACTTGGTGAAGGTCATGGCCTGGTACGACAACGAGATGGGGTACACTTACACGCTCGTCGATCATGTGGCTAAGCTCGGGCATGCAATATCCTAAATAAAATGATTATAATAAAAAATATTTCTAAAATTGCATTAGGAATAATATTGTTGGGGGTTGGATTTGTTTTGTTTATCGGGGGTTTGATCGGCATTGGAGACCAAGGAGGATTTGATGTTGGTGTGCTTGTGTATTTCCTTACCCCTCTGATTTTTCTAGCTATTAGTGAGTATCTTATATTCAGCACTTTTGTTAAATCTAATAGAAAACTAATAGCATTTGTCAGCTGTGGTGTTTTTGTTTATCTCTCTTTTGTTCTGTCTCTGTACTTAGGTGATAGATATATTGATATCAGTGCGGGTCCTACGTTGCGGTATTGGATCATCAGTATTCCACCCTTTATCTTATTGGGAGCATTTATTGCGTATATCATCGTTTATATTGCTCGCAGACCAGAGGTGTATAATAAATAGAATGAAAATCTTCGTTGGTGCAGATCATGCCGGGTTCGGTCTTAAGGAGAAGCTGATCCCTTATCTCAAAAGCCTTGGCCACGAGGTCGAGGATAAGGGCGCCTTCGAGTACAACGAGGATGACGACTATCCGGACTTCATCGCCCCGGTGGCCCGCGAGGTAGCGGTGCGGCCAAACGACGTGAAGGGTATAGTGCTTGGCGGCTCGGGCCAGGGCGAGGCCATGTTTGCCAATCGCTTCCGCCATGTCCGAGCCTCGGTCTACTACTCCAAGGCCAACAGTCTGGTCGAGGGCGGGGAATCGATCTTGGCTCTGGCTCGCGAGCACAACGACGGCAACATCCTCTCCCTTGGCGCGCGATTCATCAATGAAGATGAGATGAAGGAGGCTGTCAAAGAATGGCTCGAGACCCCTTTCCCAGGTGACGAGCGCCACAAGCGCCGAATTCTTAAAATGGACATACCGCATGAGTGAGATCATCCCGGCGGTGCTCGCTAAGACCCCGAGAGCCTTCGAAGAGGCCTTGATCCAGATTCCGCCCGAGCTGCCGCTCATACACATTGATGTCTTAGAACACGACGTTTGGGTCGAACCGAAGCGCGCCTTCGAGGCCCATCTCATGGTCAAGAATCCCGAGGAAGTCATGCCGCTTTGGATAGAGAGAGGGGCGAAGAGGATCATCGCGCACCAAATTTCTGAAAACATTTTGCATTGGCGAGGCAAAGTGGAGGTGGGCTTGGGCGTCGAGATGCAGGTACCTCTCCAGGAGATCTTCGATAACATCCCTTACGTCGACTTCGTCCACCTTATGTCGATAGACCGCATCGGCGAACAGGGTTATCCATTCGACGAGCGAATCTTTGATAGAATAAAGAGTGTTAAAGAAAAGTTTCCTAAGACCATCATTAGTATCGATGGAGGAGTCGGGGTGGAAAATTTCCAAAGGCTTATCGACCTCGGTGTGGAGAGACTGGTAGTAGGGCACAATTTTAAAGACGTATGGTCACAGATGAACAAATCAAAGAGTTAGAGACCAAGGCCAACGACATTCGTGAGTCGATCATTGAGATGCTTCTTACCGCTGGTTCCGGCCACACCGCCGGTCCGCTTGGCATGGCAGACATCTTCACCGCGCTCTACTTCCATACTCTTAAACACGATCCGAAAGACCCTGCCTGGGTGGATCGTGACAGAGTTGTCTTGAGTAATGGCCATATTTGCCCAGTGCTGTATGCCACCATGGCGCATGCGGGCTACCTTCCAACTTCTGAACTTAAAACTTTAAGGAAGTTCGGTTCTCGCTTGCAGGGACACCCGCACATCTCTCCCT